>JAAYCK010000093.1 GCA_012729835.1 Syntrophomonadaceae bacterium | reverse complement strand
TTTCTTAGCAGCCATGATACCCTTCATGGAAGGATAACGGGGTTCATTCCAGCTAACCTGACTGGAAACTACAGCCGGCATGGCAACTTCAGTTACCTGAGTTCCACCATCAGCTTCACTGGCAGCAGTGGCTTTGCCACCGGCAATGTCCAGGGTGGTAATAACATTGATGTGCGGGAATCCGAGAATCTCTGCAATACGAGTCGGAACCTGTGATGAACCATCATCAGCAGCAACATGGCCAGCGAGAACCAGATCGGGGCTCTCAGCCTTGATGGCTTCAGCCAGAGCAACTGCTCTTGCAAATTCATCAGCAGCGGGATCTAAGGTCACCAGGATGCCCCGGTCGGCGCCCATGGCCAGAGCGGTACGAATAGCATCCATAGCCTTATCGGAACCAGCGGAAATCACCACGATTTCATCCGCTACTTTCTTTTCCTTCAGCTGAATGGCTCCTTCTACAGCCACTTCATCATAAGGATTGATGATTAAATTGATACCGGCATCAGCAATCTTACCATCTTTTATTTCGATCTTGGCCTCTGTGTCAAATGTCTGCTTAACACATACTACAACCTTCAAGGTCATTCCTCCTTTTCGTCTAATTAATGGTTTTCTGGTATTCGGTCTTGTTACTCAATGTCACTCCTGCTGCTTAAAACCACCTCCAATAATGAACATCTATATCTTTGCCTACGGCAATTTTACCGTCGAGACTGATACCCTTCCCCCTGTTTTTACCTGCACGCAAAATATCACCATAAACATTTCGATACTTATCTTATTTTTCCTGCTTTTTTCAGATTTATTGCTGACAAACTTTTTGGCTGGTTTTCGTCGAAAGCCTGCTAATCATGCCTGCTTTATGAAAATCCGGTCAATAGGATAATTCCCCTTAACAATAAAATCCTAACTGCCTGTTGTCAGTATTAACAAACATTTTAAACCAAGACCTTCTGATAGAAAAAGGTCGACAAACTCTGCAATCCCAGTTCACGTGCCTGGAAAATCTGCTCAGTACTACCGATGAAGAGTACGCCACCCGGACTTAGTGCATCAGCAAATTTCCGATAGAGTTTTTGCTTAGTTTCTTCAGTAAAATAAATAACAACATTACGGCAAAGTATAATATCAAACCCCCTGCCGAAGGTATCCTTCAATAGATCCTGTCGTTCGAATTTAATGCTTGTTTTCAACTCATCTTTGACCCGATAGAACTCACCTTCCTGGACAAAATACCGTTCAGTAGCTCCGCCAGGCAAACCCTGCAGGGCTTTGGCGGCATACAATCCGTTTCCAGCTTTCTCAAGAACTTCGTTATCAATATCAGTGGCCAATATCCTTTCCGCCAGGTTAAAGCGTTTTTCTTTGCACATGATGGCCAAGGAATAGGGTTCTTCTCCGGTTGAACAGCCTGCGCTCCATAGCTTTAAGGAGTTTCGGTTTTTTAATAATAGGGGAACGATGTCTCGCTCCATGATTTCCCAATGATTGGGATTGCGATAGAACTCAGACACATTGATAGTAATGTGATCCAAAAACTTCCGGTATATAGTTTTATCATCAGTCATGATTTTTATAAAATTCTTATAATCACTTACATTAACCGTTCGCATAAAACTGTTGATTCTGCGTTCCATCTGCGGACGTTTATAGGCATGCAAATCGATCTTGCTCAAGATCTCGAACTGCCTGACAAACCATTCCCAATCATTTGCGTATTCCAAGTAATTCTCCCCCTCAAAGTGTTCATTCCAGCGCGCGGCCAAATATCTCGACCGTCTGGTCTATATCTATCAGATCATGCGCACAGGACATAAAACAAACCTCAAATTGAGATGGCGGCAGATAAACGCCTTCCTGCAGTAATCTTCTAAATATTCGGCTGTATTGTTCTGTATCACTGGTCATTACCTTCTCAAGAGAGTTCACTTCTTCCTCGGTGAAAAAGATACAGAACATGGAACCGAAGCGGTTTATACAAGGATACAAATCAAATTCTTCCAGCATGGTTTTTAACCGGCTGGTAAGCATATAGGTCATAATCTCCAAACGATCATACCACTCAACGTCCCTCAAGACATTAAGAGTGGCAACTCCGGCTGCCATGGCCAGAGGATTACCGGAAAGAGTACCTGCCTGATAGACATCGCCTGTTGGAGCCACCCGGTCCATAATCTCCTTCCGGCCGCCGTAGGCCCCTACCGGCAGTCCCCCGCCGATAATCTTGCCCAAAGTGGTAAGATCGGGTTTTATCCCTACCGTATCCTGGAAGCCGCCGAATCGGGTCCGGAATCCGGTGATAACCTCATCAAATATCAACAGGCTTCCATACATATCGCTTATCTTGCGCAGATAATGCAGGAAGTTAGGATCGGGTAAGACTAATCCCATATTACCTGCAATTGGTTCAACTATTACCGCTGAGATCTCTGAACCGAATTCTTTATACAGCGCTTCTACGGAAGAGATATCATTATATTGGGCCACCAATGTATCCTGAGCCAGCTGCTCTGGCACCCCGGGGCTGCTGACCACTCCGCCGGTCAAGAGACCGGAGCCGGCTTTGATCAGAAAACTATCAGCATGTCCATGATAACAGCCCTCGAATTTAATAACCTTGTTTCTGCCAGTAAAGGCCCTGGCCAGGCGCAGGGCACTCATAGTTGCCTCAGTACCCGAACTGACCATTCGCACTTTTTCAATAGAAGGAATGGCCTCACAAATGATCTCGGCCAACTCTATTTCCGCCAGACACGGTGCTCCATAACTGGTCCCCCGGCCTGCCGCCTCGCGAACAGCCTGTACTACTTCCGGGTGGCTATGCCCCAAAATCAACGGACCCCATGAACCCACATAATCTATATATTCGTTGCCGTCTACATCAAATATCCGGCAGCCTTTCGCGTGATCGATAAATACTGGCTGAGAACCAACTGCTTTAAATGCCCGCACCGGACTATTCACCCCGCCAGGAATGATATTTTCTGCCCGGGCAAATAATTCTCTGGACTTACCATACTTCATTGCTTATCTCCTAAAATACTACCATATTTATTATCAAGCCTGCAGGGAGCATTGTCACTATCAACTATTCCCCACCACTCAAAAATATTCCATACTAACTTTTTTATACTCCTTGATGCTACGGAAAACGCTGTAGTTATTCACACCGGTACGATTTGACATATCCTCTATCAGCCGGGATAATTCTTCTTCGTCATGGGCATGTACCATGGCAAAGAGATTGAACCCAAAGTCGGATGGAACTTGCCGCAAGTAACAGTGGCTAACCTGGACAAAACCGGCCAAAATTGCGCCGATGTCATCAGCTCTGGCCTGATCGACTTGCCAGGCAGTCATGGCATTTACTTTATAACCAGCCTTTTGATGCCGCAGGATCGCACTAATCCGTCGAATTACGCCTTGCTCCCGAAGAAGCTCAATACGTGAGACCACCTCGGCTTCGCTCAGGCCCAACTCTTCAGACAATTCCCGAAAAGGCCTGGCATCCAATGGTATGTCACCCTGCATGAACCTTAGAATTCTTTTATCTATTTCATCATATGGCATTGTTTTCACCCATGTCCAGCGCCACCTTTATTTTATATACCCGCTCCGTAGGCATGGATAAAATGGGCACACCAGTACTTGCCTCCAATTCAGCTATGATGCCCCTGGCTTTCTGCTCATTTTCACAGGAAAGTGTAAACCACAAATTGTATTCCTGATCTCTTAAATAATTGTGCGTGACTCCCGTTTGGCGGTTAATGATGGCTGCCACTTCATCAGCACGAGAATTCTCAACCCGGCAGGCACAAAGCGTAGAGTAAAAACCAATGGCCCTGGATTCTATAATTGCTCCGATCCTGCGTATGATGCCAGCTTTTTTCATATCGGCGATGTGCTTCAGCAAATCTTCCTCTACTATATTGAGTTCGGCCGCCATGGCTGCAAAAGGCTGTTCACTCAACGGGAAATCTTTCTGTAGCAGGTTAAGAATCTTGCGGTCAAGGACGGATAATTCATAATCCATATCAGGAAGGTCCTCCCGCGGGGTGATAAAGACACCATTCGTCTTCAGCCATATAGTCTCCACCGCTGTAATAATAAGCCCGGGCCCGGCAGCCGCCGCATTTTTCACGATAGTCACAGACCCCGCACTTACCCTTATAGGCACAAGTGCGCAATTCGTTTAACATGGCATTCTCCCGCCATATTACATCAAAAGGCTGCTCTTTCACATTACCCAGCGGTATATTTAAGTAAGCACAGGGTTGAACATCGCCCTTAGGACTTATTATACAATAGCTGATACCGGCCAGGCATCCGCGGTTGAATCTCACCGGTACGCCTTTCTTGTCCGCCACCCTCATAAACTGAGGGGCGCAGGTCGGTTTTATCTCCATCTTGGTGGTCTTTTGTTTTTCCATCAACCGGGCCAGAGTTTTCTCATATTCTACCACCCGTAGAGCTTCTTCCTCAATATTGATTGCCCGACCGGTAGGAACCAGAAAGAGCATATGATGTCCAATAGGTTTCAATTCTTCCGCAAAATCTATGATCGCTTCCAGTTCACCCACGTTCCAGTCCATGACCGTAGTATTAATCTGCACTCCTAAGCCAGCCTGCTTAAGGTTGCTGATGCCTTCCAATGCCATACGGTGCGAACCCTCCAGGCGCCTGAATAAATCATATTTTCCAGGATCCATACTGTCCATGCTTACCGCCGCTGCCATGAACCCTGCTTCTTTCAATTTGCTTGCTGCTTCAGGGGTAATCAGCGTACCGTTAGTGCCCAATACCGGCCGCAAGCCCTGTTCTTTCGCATAGGCACCCAACTCACAGAGATCAGGACGCATCAGCGGTTCACCGCCACTGAAGATCATTATCTTAAAACCGGCTTGGGCAATCTCTCGAATCAACTTCTTGCCCTGCTCGGTCGTAAGCTCTTCTTCCAAGCGCGCCCCCGCATCCCGATAGCAGTGATCGCAGAACATATTACATTGATTAGTAGAATTCCAGGATATCAACATAAAGTTACACCACACTTGTACAATTACTAATTTTAAATTCTTAATTTTTAATGAAGGTAGGAAAGCTCCGCTTTCCCTTGCTATTTGAAACGCAGAGCGTTTCGACATCAATTTAAAATTTAAAAATGAGAATTATGAATCAGTTTTGCCGCATCTTTGGCGAAATAGGTAATGATCAGGTCGGCACCGGCTCGTTTGATGGAGGTCAAAACTTCCATCATTATTCTCTCTTCATCCAGCCAACCCTGAGCAGCAGCGGCCTTGATCATCGAATATTCACCACTGACATTGTAAGCAGCCACCGGCAGGTTGATATTATCGCGTACTTCGCGAATTATGTCCAGATAAGCCAGGGCTGGTTTGACCATAATAATATCGGCTCCTTCTGCGATATCGAGCTCAACTTCCCGCAGTGCCTCCCGGGCATTCGCGGGATCCATCTGATAACTCTTGCGATCTCCAAACCCCGGGGTTGAACCAGCGGCATCGCGGAAAGGTCCATAAAAGCCGGAAGAATATTTGGCAGCATAGGACATGATAGGTATATTCTCATACCCGTTATTGTCAAGATGTCTTCTTATATATCCCACCCGTCCATCCATCATGTCAGAAGGTGCTATCATGTCACATCCTGCCTCTACATGGGATAGGGCTTCTTTCGCTAATAGATCAAGGGTGGCATCATTGTTGACGGAGCCGTCAGAGTTCAGCAAACCGCAATGACCATGATCGGTATATTCGCACATACAAACATCGGTAATAACCATGAGATCAGGGTAGATATCCTTGATTATCTTGATGCCGTCCTGGACCACCCCATGCTCCTCCCAGGCACTGCTGCCCAGGGCATCTTTGCATTCAGGAATACCAAAAAGCATAACAGCCGGAATCTCCAGTTGTTTAAGTTCGTTTATCTCTTCAGGCAGACGATCATGAGACCACTGAAAAATACCGGGCATAGAGCCAATAGGATTCTTCTGGTCTTTTCCAAAAATAATAAAGAGAGGATAAATCAGATCATTAAGCGAAACAGAGTTTTCCCGCACCATGCGTCGGATGGTCTCATTGCTCCTCAGCCTGCGCATCCTGGTCACCGGAAACGCCAATCCAATCCCCTCCTTAATAATTTTAAATTTTGAATTATGAATTTTGAAATAAGGTAGGAAAGCTTACGTTTTCCTATGAACAATGAAATGCCAAGCATTTCATCCTTAACTTATAATTAAGAATTAAGAATTCATAATTCCCCTGTTAATCCATCCTTATCTCATCATCGCTAAGATAGCAGGCTGGGTCAGCTGCCCAAAGGTCACCAGTTACTGCCTGGGCGCGGATGCGGCATCCTCCGCAATAAGTCTTATAGTTGCAATCACCGCATTTACCGGTAATGTGTTTATCCTTTTCCCTAAGCTTGATCATCAGCGGATCATCACTCAGCCATATCTCAGAAAACGGTCTTTCCCGAACATTACCTACCGTATAGTCCTGCCAGAACTGGCAGGGGTGCACGTTACCCCGGGGGTCAACATTAGCGAACTTGGTACCAGCCGAGCATCCTCCGTGCATCTCTAGCAACTGCCCGATCTCACTAGCCCTCTCCGGCATATTGTTCTTGATATAATTCAATAGATAAATGCCATCTGCATGATTATCTGTCGTCAGTATCTCAACTTCCACACCCTTTTCATGCAGTTCAATAGTCTTGCGGCTTACCAGCTCCAGGATGGAACGCTTTTCCTCCGTGTTTGTGTCCATGCCGGCCATTTCCAGGCCTCTTCCGGCATAAACCAGATGGTACATGCAAAAACGCGGAATTCCTTCGCGTTCTATTATCTCAAAGATTTCTGGCAAATCAGCCTTATTATACTTATTCACCGTAAAGCGGATGCCGGTTTTAACCCCATTATCCAGACATGCTCGGATGCCGCGCAGTGCCTCAGCGAAAGCTCCCTTTTTATTTCTGAACTCATCGTGTGTAGCCGGTGCTCCATCTATGCTGATACCTACGTATTGAAAACCAGCTTCCTTTATCTTACGAGCAACTTCGTTGTCAATCAGCGTCCCGTTACTGGATATGACCGGTCTGAGTCCGCTGTCTGCAGCTAAGCGCCCCAACTCAAAGATATCTTTCCTGATTAGTGGTTCACCGCCGGAAAACAACAGTACCGGTGCTTTCATTTGGCTCAGGTCAGCAATAAACGCCTTGGCTTCTTCAGTGGTCAGCTCATTTTCATAACCGCGGTCCTCAGCTTCGATGTAACAATGTTTGCAACGAAGATTGCAGCGGTTGGTCATATTCCACACCACCAGCGGGCGGTTTTTAGCAGAAAACTGCAGTAGTTCCGGAGGTATATCCCGGTTCAATCCACTGTACTTAATGGCCTCGGAAACCGTAGCCGTTCCACATAATAATTTTGTGCAGCCTATCATTTCATATAACTCCTTTACTGTCTTCAACCAGCGCCTGTAAAAGTCCGCTGATCGTATATTCTTCAGCAGTGATATGCACTGTAAATCCCATCTTTTTTGCGGTGTCAGCAGTAATCGGACCAATACAAGCTACCTTGATCTGCCCTGCAATCTTAGCAACATTCTCTTCGCCGACAATTTTAACAAAATTAGTGACTGTAGATGAACTGGTAAACGTTAAATAATCAACATTTCCATTCAATATTTTCTCCAGGCTTTCTCTGCTCACTTTCGATGCAGTAATCGCCTCATATAAATAAACTTCATTAACGTGTGCCCCCAGTTTATGGAGGCTGTCTGGTAATATCTCTCTAGCCCCCCTGGCCCTGGGCAGCAAAACCCATTGACCCGGTATAATCCTTGGTTTTAATTCTTCAATAATCCCTTCCGCCCGATACTCGTCAGGTATCGAATCCACTCTGAGCCCTCGGCCAACCAATCTTTTCTCGGTAGCCGGCCCGATGGCACATATCTTTATTCCCTTAAGCTCCCTGATGTCCATATTCTGGCTGATAAGTTCATTGAAAAAAATATCCACCGCGTTCACACTGGTAAAGATTATCCACTCATATTTATCCAGTGACTGGAATGCCCGATATAGAGGCCGCAAATCCTCTTCCGGTTTGATCAGTATTGAAGGAAACTCAATGGCCTGTCCCCCCAGTTCGCTTATGCCCTCAGCCAGTGCGCTGGCCTGAGCCCGAGCCCGTGTCACCACGATTCTTTTCCCCCACAAAGGAAGCTTTTCCACCCACTGGAGTTCCTGGCGCAGTTCGACTACCTCGCCGACCACAATCACCGCCGGAGGCTTGAAATTAGCCTGCACTACCTTTTCTACTATATCAGCCAGAGTCCCGGATATAACAGCTTGCTGCGGCCTGGTCCCCTCCCTGATCAAAGCGACCGGAGTGCCCGGGTCCCTGCCGTTTTCAATCAGTCTCTCACATATGAACCCTAGGTTTTCAACACCCATCAAGAATACCAGGGTACCGATGCCGGTAGAAATCTCTTTCCAGTTAACCGAGCTCTCACTCTTTCCCGGTTTTTCATGTCCGGTAATAATCGCGAAACTGGAGGTAGCGTCCCGATGGGTCACCGGTATGCCTGCATAAGCTGGCACAGCAATGGCCGAGGTTATTCCAGGTACCATTTCATACTGGTAACCATGCTCTAGGATGTACTGAGCCTCTTCTCCGCCCCTACCATACAGAAAGGGGTCCCCGCCTTTTAGACGCACCACACTTTTGCCCTCAGCTGCCTTCGCCACCAACAATGCGTTGATCTCCTCCTGGGGCAGGGCGTGACGTCCAGATACCTTTCCTACATAGATCATTTCAGCTTCCGGATTAGCCATGGCCAGTATCTCATCGCCCACCAGGCGGTCATATACCACCACATCTGCCCTTTCCAGAAGCTTCTTTCCCTTTAACGTAAATAAACCGGGATCACCAGGTCCCGCTCCTACCAGATAGACCTTTGCTTTACCCATCCTCATTCTCCCGACGTATCTCTTCTAAGACTGAACCAGCCCCTTCGCTAAGCAATTGACGGGCCAGATCGCGTCCTATATTAATTGCTTGATCCCTATTTCCTTCTTTACAGCCTCTATATACCCGGTCACCGCCGAGTGATGCAGCCAGGCCATCGAAGATGATGTGGTCTCCCTGTAAGCGAGCCAGGCAAGCTATGGGTACCTGGCACCCCCCCTGCATCTCTTTAAGAAAAGCTCGTTCGGTTTTTACCAACAACTCACTTTCAGTATGGTTGATGTGTTGCAGCAATGTCAGGGTCTCATTATCTGTCTCTCTAGCCTCCACAGCTATACTGCCCTGTCCAGCTGACGGCAGTACACGATATAAAGGCAATTCTTCGCTGATGCGGTCCGCGTATCCCAATCTTTTTACCCCAGCGTAAGCCAATATTATGCCATCCAGATTCATTTCCTGCATCTTTTTGATCCTGGTTTCTACATTCCCCCTGATTTCACAAAAACACAGGTCCGATCGATAAGCCTTGAGCTGTGCGATCCTGCGCAGGCTGGAAGTGCCGATTATAGCTCCTTTAGGTAAATCATCCAGACTATGATATCTAAGTGAAATCAGAACATCACAAGGATTTTCTCTTTCTAACACGGCTCCGATACAAAGGCCTTCTGGTATTTCCGATGGCAGGTCTTTCATGCTGTGAACAGCTATATCTATATTCCCTTGGAGGAGTTCGCTTTCTATCTCCTTAGTAAAAAGCCCCTTATCTCCTATACGGGAAAGGGCTACATCCAGTATCTTATCGCCTGTTGTTTTGATTATCTTGATCTCAACGCTTAGTTCAGGGCAAACATCTTTCAACTGGTCAGCGACCATTTGTGCCTGCCAGAGCGCCAATTGGCTACCCCGGGTTCCTAATTTCAAAGCGCTCTTCATGTTCCAACTCCTTTGTATCTACCTGCAAGGCAAAAAGTTTTTTTACTACTTCTGCATAGAGGTGCCCCTGATTGCTGACCGCCATTTCTTTTAGGTTTACCACCGGGTAGTGCAGAATCTGATTTACAATAGAAGCAGCCATCGAGCCTATGATCTTCTCTTCCCGTTCGGTTAATTTACCCAGGCGGTTCATGGCACGGTTCAATTCGGCTTCCTTGATACTTTCCCCCAGAGATTTGAGAGCGGCAACTACTGGTATAACATATAGACTGCCCAGCCACTCATCAAATTTGTCGATCTCTTCAGCAATAATACATTCGGCCTCCAACATGGCCTTTTGCCGTTTGGCATTGTCAATGGTTACTACTTCCTGCAGATCATCTATATCATGAATAAAAACGTTATCGATTCCACTTAGAGCCGGGTCTATATCACGCGGCACCGCTATATCTATCATGATAATATCCCGCCCCAACCTGCTCTGCAGGGCTTCGCGGCAGTTATCCTCGCGAATGATATAATGACTCGCAGCAGTACAGCTGATTACGATGTCAGCATTGACCAATTCAGCTGGAAGCTGATCAAAATACACTGCTCGTCCATTGAACTCCCGCGCCATCTCCCGGGCCCGTTCATAAGAACGATTGGACACAATAACTGACTCTACGCCGTTCATCATGAGATGATGCGTGGTCAGCTCGCTCATTTCTCCAGCGCCTACCACCAGAACTGATTTACCCTCCAGACCGCCCAGTCTTTGCCGAGCAAGTTCTACGGCAGCATAACTAACTGACAGCGGATGTTTCTCGATTATAGTTTCGGTACGGACCCGCTTGCCAACATAAATCGCCTTCTGGAACAAGGCGTTGATGACTCCATCAGAAGCACCTGCTTCTATCGCTTTCAGATAGGCTTCCTTAACCTGTCCCATGATCTGACATTCGCCTATAATCATAGAATCCAGTCCAGAGGCCACTTTGAATAGGTGCATGATGGCATCGTAACAATTGGGCTGGTAGAGATACTGAGTGATTGATTCTTCATCCATACCAGCATAGTCGGCCATAAACTTCTTTAGGGCCTGCATACCGGATTCGATATCCCGTGCAGTAGCATAAATTTCAGTACGGTTACAGGTTGCCAGGATCAGAGTCCCTTCAACTTCTTCAATACCCTTGAAATAATCATAGGCATTTTCAAGAGACGCTCCGGAAATTGAAAACCTCTCCCGAACATCAACCGGTGCCGTTCTATGGTTTAGTCCTGCCAGGAGGACATACATTCTTCCACCCGCTCCTCAACCTTTTTCCTGTCTCCTGATTTAAGCAAATCTAAAATATCAGAGTTGACTAATTTCTCAAATATAAACTTCCTTTTAGCTATATCCGGTACTGTCTCTTTTACTTGATCGCGCAGATCTCCAAGTAAGTCTACGAATTCCCCATACTCAGGTCCCATCTGCACCTGTATCTGTTCACGCAGTCTGCGGGCAAACATTGGGCTTCTGCCCTCCGTACTGATAGCCAACTGCAGTGAACCCTGTCTAACTACGGCCGGAACATAAAAATCACAATTAGGAGGATCATCAACTGCATTGACCAGTACCCGGCGTTCACGGCACCAGTCGACTACCTGCTGATTCACCTCTTGGTTATCGGTAGCTATGAATACCATGAATTTTCCGTCAAGATCTTTGACTTCGACGGTATCCTGACGCCAAATAACCGCTCCCCGGTCCGCCAGCTCATATATCCTATCTTCCGCTGCCGGGCTGACCACGGAAACCACAGCGCCACATTCCAAAAGGCTTTCAACCTTGCGCAGGGCAACCAGACCCCCACCGACTACTAGACAAGGCTTGCCTTCCAGATTTAGAAAAACGGGAAACAAATGGGTCACTGTAACACCCCTTATCTTTCGAACTATGCCGGGGTGTTCCTATTTCTTCTTCTCGTCCAGTTCGTCAAACTGATCTTCTTTGGCCTTGCGGAAGCTCTGCAGAGCCTTACCGAGCGACTCACCTACCTGAGGCAGTTTCCCTGGTCCAATGATAACCAGAAGAATGACCAGTATCAAAACCAGTTCCCAGGGACCAAAATTCGGGAGTAATCCAAACAAAACAATTACCTCCTTAAAAGTTAAAGCCGTTATGCGACTAAATTCCGATTCATGTCCGAGTATCACTGCTATTATGACAAAAAGCTGCAGCTTTGTAAAGTAAGCAAAAATAAAGTACTATCGGTGCTTCCACCTTATTGGTCATCTCTCCGTTCCTTGCTTTTACCGGTATATTTTGCCACCAAAATGCTTATCTCAAAAAGCAAATAAACCGGCACCGCCATCATCAGCTGGGAAAAGGGATCAGGACCTGGAGTCAGGGCGGCTGCCAGTATAACGATTATCAGTAGTGCATACTTGCGGTTTCTGGCCAGGGTTTCATATTTAATGATTCCAAGTTTAGTTAAGACGAATACCACCACCGGCATCTCAAAAACGATGCCAAAGGGAAGTGTAAAAGCCGTCACAAAAGACACGTACTGATCGACCTTGAACATCGGAGTCAAATTAGCCCCGGCAATATAAATGAAGAAGTTCAATACCAGGCGCAGGATGCCAAAATAAGAGAATAGAACTCCACCCGCAAAAAGCAGTATGGTGACGGGAAAGAATATATAGACATACTTACGCTCACTGGGATAAAGTGCCGGTTTTATGAAACCCCACAATGACCAGGAAACAATCGGAAAAGAAATGACAAAACCTGCATAGAAGGAAAGCATCAGCTTTACGAAAAAGGCTTCCGTGACACCGGTAACGATCATCTTCTGATTCAAGGAACGCAACGGAAGGGTGATGACCGCCAGTATCTGCTCGCTGTAATAAAAAGAAGCGAACGCCGCTATTATAATAGCAGTAAAACTTATGATCAAGGCCTTCCGCAGAGCTTCCAGATGCTCGATTATGGTTTGTTTATCTTCACTTGTCATATTATCAAACACCCAACCAACGCTCCTTCATATCGCTAATAATCACGTGACATTATGAAATCCGCTATCTCATACAAGCGTTCCCTGGCTGGTACAGCCGGCAGGTATTCCAGCTGTTTTTTAGCCTTCCCCGCAAAATGCGAAGTTACATAATACGAATACTCTATTCCGTCCGACTCAAGTACCATGCCGATAATTTCTTCCGCCTGACTCAGGCAGCGCTCGGGCGAAGAAAGGCTTGCTGCCAGTTCCTGCCTCCCCGGTCCATGCTTTAAAGCATATAGGGCCGGAAGAGTTATTACACCCTGTCGTATATCGCTGCCAGTAGGTTTGCCCAGAATCTTTTCATCGGCTATAAAATCAAGTATATCATCGGTCACCTGAAAAGCCATCCCCAGGTAATAGCCGTAGTTTCTTAGTGCTTCGATTTCCCGGGCCGGTGCGTTTGCTATCATGGCCCCCAACTCACAACTCACTGAGATCAGCAGCGCAGTCTTTCTTTCAATTCGTCGCAGATAATTCTTCAACCCCAGATGAACATTATAACAGCTTAGCATCTGTATTATCTCGCCCTCACAGATCTTCATGCTAGATTCAGCAAGAAGATCGACGACATCGCTGCGCTGGTAATCAGATATCAAACCCAGAGCCCGTGCAAAGATATAATTACCGGCATAAATAGATATACGGTTGCCCCATGCGCTTTTAACTGTAGCGGTCCCCCGGCGGGTTTCCGAATCATCGATAACATCATCATGCACCAGAGTAGCCATATGGATCAATTCCAGGGCAGTAGCCGCAGGTATCAGCGGCGCCAGATCCTTTTTATAAAAACTGCCGGCCAATAAGGCAAAGGCTGGGCGAAGTCGTTTTCCACCAGCTTTAATTAGATGGACTGAAGCTTGGTTCATAATGGACAGCTGGCTTTCAACACTAGAGGCCAAATTCGCTTCAACCAGACCAAGTTCTTTATCTATATCTTTAAATGAATTAAAACCTATCATAGTTTCCCCTTATTATTGAATCACAATTATTATATAGCCTAAACTTATAAAAACCAAGAAATACTAATTTTATTCATATCGTTTATATAATTGATGCTCTATTCCCATGGCATCGAGAACCTTTCCCACCACAAAACTTATTATATCGTCAAGTGATTGGGGATGATGATAGAAGCCCGGCATGGGAGGAATTATATGCGCCCCCATTTCAGACAAGGTCAGCATATTGCGCAAATGGATCGAATTCAAGGGAGTTTCCCGGGGCACCAATATCAAAGGCCGTTTTTCTTTAAGGGTAACATCAGCTGCTCTCTCCAGCAGATTGGAGGAACTGCCATGGGCTATTCCCGACAGGGTCCCCATGCTACAAGGTATGACCACCATCCCGTCATTCATAAATGATCCGCTGGCAATAGCTACGGCCAGATTATCGTTTTCATAGAACTTCAGTCTGCCGACCGAAAAATACCTGCTAAATGCAGTCTCCGCCCCCCCGGAAAGATCCCAGCCCAATTCCTCTTCAAGTACTAAACAAGCCGCCCGGCTCGCCACCAGGTGGACTTCAATCTCCCGTTTTAAAAGTTCCTCCACCAGGCGTATCCCGTAGATGACGCCGCTGGCCCCGGTGATGGCAACGATATGTTTACGCAAAATCAACCCTCCATCAGGAACGAATAGACAATAAGCGAAATTATCCAAATTATGAATTTTGAATTTTAAATTACTGTGGAAATGACCTCAATTAAAAATTGAGAATTCAAAATTCTAATCATATTTAATCTGTGTCCATCTGTGTTAATCTGTGGCAAAAATCGTTTCCCATCCGTAGTTAATTCTATCTCCAGATATCTATCAAAGTCATTATGAATATTATTAACCCAACATAGTGATTTATTTTAAATGAAGCGAAGTTTACCCGGGAGAGGTCACCGGGGCGAACTATAGCATGTTCATAAACCAATATGACCGCGGCCAGACAGACCCCTAAGTAATAATAGATTCCCAGGTTTAGAATCAAGCCTGTGACCGTTAGAAATACTACGGTAAAAAAATGAAATCCGGCTGAAAACGCCAACGCTCCTGTTTCACCAAACCTGGCAGGAATAGACTTAAGCCCTTGCTTACGGTCAAATTCAATGTCCTGGCAAGCATACATCGCGTCAAATCCAGCTATCCAGCAGGCTACAACTAACCCAATGATCAGCGGCTGCCAGTCAAAGGTCCCAGATATGGCTATCCATGAACCGACTGGCCCGATACCAATGGCCAATCCCAGGATCAGATGACACCACCAGGTAAATCGTTTGGTATATGAATACAGCCACAGAAAAACCACGGCTAACGGGGCGAGTTTGAGGCATAATGAGTTAAGCTGACTGGCAGAAATGAAGAGCAGAATGAAGCAACCAACAACAGCTGACCATACCCCCGCAACCGGCAAGCGCCCCTCAGCCATTACCCAGTTGGCTGTCCGCGCATTGGCCCGATCATAGTGACGGTCAATTAAACGGTTCAAGCATAAAGCCGCAGTGCGGGCGGAGACCATCGCAAGGGTTATCCACCAGAACTGCCCGACGGTTGGAGAGCTATCCCCCAGATACCATGCGGCCAGGAAGGCGCCAAGATAGGCAAAGGGCAACCCAAACAGGGCATGTTCGATATCAACCATGTCCAGGAATTCTTTTAACTTGTTCAAAGACTGCTCCCTCCGGCAGAATCAAAATATTACCCAAAATAAAAAAGGAAAACAGAAACCATCTGGTTTTCCTTTCGATCCAGCTATTGCATTTCGCCAATCATGCTATATTACAGCTGCCTTTTGCACGTCACAGCTATACAGATGCATTTCAATAAGAACCTTCTCCAGTGGGACATTTACAGTAGCTGAGCTCAGGTTCAGACGCTGAAAAAGATGACGACTTTCATTATAATACGCCTCAGCGTCGTTGTAGTAACGGCATTCATGCATAAGTTCCAAGGCCATACCGTAATTAAAACCCAGGCTGGTATAAAGCAGTTTATCCTTCTCATCCATACCGGCCAACTCGGCAGCGGTCCGGAATGCGGTTGTATATAACGGTGCCCGCGTCTTGATTACGATCTCATGTGGGGAAACACCTAATTTATGCTGCCAGATCAGGCCTTCGTTAATATTAGCAAACATATCTGATAAGTGTTTTAATAGATGAGAGGTTTTAGCTGAAACCAGCTGTTTGATTACATTCCCAGAAAGATAATCTGCGATTAGAATACTGAACTGAAGCTCCTGATCATGAATTTGGCCCTCTCCCTCATCCCTGACCGAACAATAAATACAGTTGGCCAGATGAATAGTCTTGAATACATTGGCCATAGCCAAACCCAGGGACCGATCGAGCCCGACTAATTTATAAGCAGCCAGCACCACCGGCGGCAGAGCATTCCAGGTAAAATCATTCTTCAGACCATCGATATATGGAAGCAGGTCATTCCACCATGGTAAAAGCTGTTGTCTTAATCCCACGTCGATATCGCTTAGCTCATTATCCAATTCTCTAATAAATGATAACCTCTGTAGCAACCTGTCTTTCCTCCACTAAATGCTCCCATAATATCTGAGTATAAAGCCTATAATTATAATCATTATCATTTTTTACTGATAAAGGCTAACTGGCAGTCATCTGCACCAAATACTATTATAACAACTTCCCGTACAATATCCACTAAAATTCGCCCAATACATTTTCGATACGTTTTCGATGCCTATATTATATCATGGTTCAACCTATTACCGAGAATCCCGACCAAAATAAAAAGCCCTACTTGCTATCCTAGAAGTAAGGCTTAACTAATTATCATATTCTCTTTCTGTCAAATTTTTTCGGTCTACTAAAATAGTATCCCTCCTAAATATTTGCCACCAAGCGCATCTCCCGTTCTTCGATTATCCCCCTTTGCACTTCGGACGCTTTTATGTCGGTCGCTCCGAACATCGCCTCCAGGTAATTACAGGCATCCCAGGGGTTAACCTTATCCCCGCAGGTAAATACGTCTACTGCCGCATAACCCAGCTCGGGCCAGGTATGAATCGCCAGGTGAGACTCAGAAATAACAACTACGCCGCTTATCCCTTGTGGGCTGAATTTGTGAAATACGAATTCCCTAATTTCAGCGCCAGCCTCCAAAGCTGCGTTGACCATGATACCTTCCACTTGTTTGATATCATTCAACACTTCAAATTTACAGCCGTATAATTCGGCTAAAACATGTCGCCCCAAAGACTGCAATCATGTCGCCTCCCTCTATTTTTAATTAAAATCCCAGACCTCCTTCCATGAAAAGTCCATGTAGAATTGTAGCACATTTCTGCAGCATGTCAATTATTTGATTAAATTTAATTATTCCCATTTCAATGGTATTTATTGCAACTTCCAACCAACATGCTGCAGATTATATTATTCTATGTTGTCAATTCTCATTTTACGCCGCTCAATTATAGAACTTTTATCATCTATATGGAAAAAAACTAAGCCCAGTATAAAGTCAGGCATGCCGCCACCAGAGTGAAAATTGCCGAGATAACAACTGCCACTGGAATGACTTTGGACTCGATTCCCAGGCTATCGATGGTGGCTGCAGCGTTTTGCAGCTTGGCCGGAGAAATGACGCTGGCCAAACCACCGGCTATAGCTGTACCAGCTGTTACCACCAGGCCATTGACATGTAATAGGTCTGAGGTCATCACATTATACTTGGTGAACAGCGCAATAGTTGATGCCTCGCTGCCGCTGACAAAACCGCCAAGCAGGCCAAGGAATGCCGCCACCATCGGATAGAGGCCACGGAAGAAATCCGCCGAGCTGGTGGCCAGGACCGAAATCATATTGAAATCGGGATTAGGAGCCCAGGCCCCATTTACAGTTTCACTCGCCGACCACATCATGACATAAGCTATGGCGAAGAAAATAGCTGCGGAAAACACTGGCCGAGGAGCGCGGGCCAGCCACTTCCTGCCGATATCTTTCCACTGTTCACCGGTGGGTTTGAGGAAAGGTATTGCCAGAATAGTACTGATCAATACCCAGGTATAAGCATTCCACAACATACGCGTCATGACCGGTTTCCCCCCGGGGATGATCTGCAGCGGCATAGCCAGCTCTTTGAAGAGATAATTATAGATTGGCGGCCAGAAATTGATGATAAGACAACTGCCGATCAGGATTATCCATGGGCCCAGAGCCTTCCACAGAGACATGCCCTCTTGAACCGCCCGGTCATCTTCTGTCAAATCCTCTATCTCCAGAACGGCTTTGCCGGTTAGCTTCAGATAGATTAACATGACCAGTACCGTGGCCAGACCGGCTATCACGCCAGTCAAAACAATACCTTTGCCAACATGGGCTACACCAACCGCGGAGAATCCCATAGTCAACCCAGCCAGCAGACAGGGAACCAGGCCTTCCTTAATCTTCTTCCAACCACCCACCAAATATAGCATTCCGAAACCGATCATGGTTGATATAATAGGCATGAACTTGGAAAAGACTAGGGCCGATTGATCCAAAGGAGTCCCGGTCATATCAGCGAAAACAACCAATGGAGCACCGAGCAGCGCATAGGTACAGAGGGAATCAAAGCCCAGGGCTGGAAGAGCTACCGCAACAAACGTCGAATAACCCAGAGCCAGCATGATGGGCGGCAATATGGAAACTGGAGTGGCACCGACCGCAACCAGCAGCGTACCAATCCCCATATTGATTATCATGATCTGAACGGCCTGGTTACTCCTGGCAATGGTCTTCACAAATACTACTATTCTTTTTAAGGCTCCCGTTGATTCAAGAAAAGTAATTTGCAGAATCGAAGTAGCGACCATCAGAGAAACCGGAAACGAAGCAACTATACCAGCCACGCTGGCGGTAAGCGCCACCTGCCAGGAGGTGTGAAAGAAAAGCATTCCGATACCGACTACCAGAATCCAACCGGTCAAACCGGAGAGATCAGCCGGCCATTTAGGGATAATGAGGAGCAACAAAACTGCAATGATAGGCACCAGGGTAAGTAAAACATCCATCCAACAACCATCCTTCCATACTAAACCTTTCTACTGCCTTTGCAGAGACCAAATCATGGCAATATCTTCTCCTGCAATGGCCATACATTGAAATTCTAGCAGATGTCGACAAGATACAAAAGAGTATTTTTTAACAGTATAATCAAACTTGCGCATTATCCTACTGATGATTTACAGATCAGTTTTGTGTCTGCTTACCGCTGATCAAGCCAAAGCAGCCAAAACTAACCATTAACATTCGATGCAGGCATGCAATAGGCCTGAAACCTTGCCTTTTATATACAGCAAGGTTATCATTTAGCTTATATTGGAACTATCTTATCGTTATCATTATTATCAATATATTGATAAAAGAGGTTTCTGATGATTCAAGCAGTCCTGGCATGGGCTTGCAGTTTTGTCACCAATGCTATTTCTTCCATTGGATATTGGGGTTGGTATAACAATCTATTATTTGATTACACGAAAACAATAAAATTGCGATGGGGGTTTTGCGGTTGCTTATGAAGCGGATATCTTCTCTTATGCTGATTTTGTTGATATTGATAACAGTAGTTATTATTCCTGATGGTACGCTTTCAGCTGCATCCACCCCCTCCAAAAAAGTCCTGATCGTGATCAATGACTATATCAGTGCCGATGATATAGTCCAGGCAGACACCCCCAATCTGAAAGCTCTGGCCGCGCAAAGCGGTATTGGTCTGATAAACAACCGAGTAAAGAACAAGGTACCGGCCAGCAGCTACATTTCGCTGGGAAATGCTAACCGAGTAGCCACGCCTGCCGGCAGTGAGCTGGCCTTTAACAGCTCTGAGCCGGTCCGTTCGCTTCCAGGTATCTTCGAAAACTTAAGTGAACCGCTCAGCGCAGGGACTTTATACCAGCAGTTCACTGCTAAGGCTCCCCCCTCAGAAGGCGTAGTAAACCTGTACATAGAGCCAGCCGTCAAATATGCTGCTACCCATAATCCCATGTATATCCCTGGCGGCCTAGGCTCCTGGGCCCGTTCGCAGCAACTGGAAATCGGAGTATTGGGAAACTCAGACACCATGTATTCCCTGAACCGCAGTGCTGCCATCCTGGCTATGGATGAGAACGGGATCGTGCCCCGGGGGCAGGTGGGTAGCGATATACTAGCCAGGAATGTCAGCAGCCCCGGCGGACTCCATACCGAACATTCCCGCTTCTTGAAAGAACTCAAAAAACTGCTCGCCAGCTGCGATATCGTGGTGTTGGATCTCGGTGATACCAGCCGGGTGGAACTATCCCGGGCCAACTGTGCTGACACCATTGTCGCCAAGCAAAGAATACAGGCCTTAGAGAGAAATGATCGGCTCATGGGCAAGTTATTACAGCTGATAGATCTAAAAAACACAATGGTTGTGGTAGTCACACCGAACACCAACTCAGATATGGTACTCGCCGGCAACTTCACGCTTACCCCTATCGTTGTCTACAATCCGGAAGGCCAACCGGGTTATCTCACCTCACCTACCACCCGGCGCAGTGGTTTAGTCGCCAATGTGGACCTGCTGCCCAGTATTGTGTCATACATGAGTCGGGAAAGGAATCCCGGGGCGATGACTACGGTTGCCGCACACGGCAATGAATTTTCCGATCTGGCAGCAAAGGTGAAACTATTTCAGGATATCCGCAACAGCCGCAATCCCTTCCATTATGTCTTTATGCTCCTGGCTTTTTTGATGCTGGTCATGGCCTACCTGGCATGTATACAGAACAACTCCCGTATCGCGCCTTACCTGAACATTGTCGTATTTACAGTTCTCAGTATGCCGCTGGTATATCTCTTCCTGGGTTATAGCAACTATAAATACCTGGCGCTGTTACTTGTGCTGTCACCTGTAGCCGCCTGGATAGTCGCCAGAATAGTTCTTAGCTTGACCAATAGTGTGGAGTCGGGACTGGCACTGCTTACCTCCCTGACGGCTATCCTCCTGCTGATCGATTGTTTCCGTGGTTCCCCCTGGATGCTGGTCTCTCCGCTGGGCTCTGATACTATTGCCGGGGGAAGATTCTACGGAATCGGTAATGATTATATGGGAGTATTGGTAGCGGCATCTGTTATCGCTACCATGCTGTTAATAAATCAAATCAGAGCAGGACGGGCGATCAAAACACTGCTCGGTTTGCTGCCGTTATCGGCATTGGCTTTTACCATAGGTTCTCCCGAGATAGGCGCCAATGTAGGTGGCCTAATCACTGCTCTGGTAGCTCTGGGAATGTTCATTGCGACCACGACCCGGACCCGGATAACCTTTAAGCGTTTATTCATGATCGGCCTTGTCGCGGTCATTGGGGTATTAATCGTGGCAGAGCTTGATGCCACCTTCAGTGCCAATCCTTCACATGCCGGCAAGGCAATCACCAGCCTTTTTACCGGCGGCTATGAGGTATTTCTTTCTATAATAATCATCAAGCTCGGTATACTAGGCAGTACGGTGATTCATTCCAGCTGGACCATTATCCTGGTCCTTGATCTCTTGCTCCTGCTTATCTTGAAGCTGAAAAAGCCAGAAATTTATCAATCATTTGCTAAAAACTATCCAGTCCTGGCTGATTCAAACCGGATTCTGGCATATGCAACTATGGCCTTATTTGCTTTTAATGATACTGGCGTCATTGCTTCAGCACTTATTCTGCTTTATATAACAGGCTGTCTGCTGGTTTCCGCCGAAAACAGTCTTATACCCGGCGAAGGACGGTAAATACATGAAAAAGTTATCTTTGCTACTGTCAATTGTCATGTTGTTAAGCCTGTTGGCCCCGGCTGCACTTGCTGCAGGTGAACAGAATCAAGTACTCATATGCTTGATAGACCGGATGAATCTGGCCGATCTTGATCCAGAGAATACTCCCTGCCTGTGGTCACTTATGCAGGAAGGCGCTATTGGCCTCCTGAATTCGCCCAGCGCTGGTGATAGAAACACTGCGAATACTTACTGCACCATATCTGCTGGCAGCCGGGTATTATCTTCCGGCGGAGCCCCTCTGAACTTTCAAGCTGATGAAATACTGAACCTTGAGAAAGCCGGCGATATTTTTGCTCGAAATACCGGCTTGCAGCCTCGCGACCACAACCTGGTGGTTTCCAGCATTGAAACTATAAAAAGAAACAACCTCAAGTCCAATCTGGCCATGCCCGGACTGCTGGGTGATCAACTACATCTGCGCGGCGACTCGGCTGCCGTAATTGGCAACGCGGATATGCCAGGCTACCACTCGCGTTCAGCCGTTCTGCTGGCTATGGATTCCAGGGGCCTGGTGGATGAAGGCAGTATCGACGGCACTATGACTATTCCTTCTCCACGTCTGCGCTGGCAGTCCAATTATGCGGAGATAGCCGCTCAAAGCCGGCGGCTGGACAACGAGTTGCTGGTCATCGAATTCGGTGATCTGACTCGTTTGAACAAAATGAGTACCCTGTTTTCTCCGGCCGCTCTGACTGCGGAAAAAAAGATGATACTTGGCCAGATCGACCGTTGTTTGAAAAATGTGCTCGCAACGAAGGATTACCGGGCGGTGTATATAATAAGTGCGTCACCGGATCAACCAGCCCTGGAAAGAGAAGAATTGCTTACTCCACTGATAATCGTCAAGCCTGGTTTCAATGGAATCTTAAGCGGTATTTCCACCCGCCGCGAAGGTATCGTATCCAGTCTGGCTCTAAAAGATTCGATAATTAATTCGCTCCACCCCGATAGTTCAGAATCGATCATGGCCTCTTCACGGGCTGACCAGTTCCAATACATTCAGCAGCTGAATAGTCAGGTCATCTCCAATTACGTCAACCAAAAATGGTTTCTGCAAGTAATATTCCCCCTGCTCTTTATATTGATAGTCCTGTCCGGTATCCTAACCTGGCGGGGCAAGGCCAGATGGTGGCGGGATCTTTTCGGTCTATTCGTCGCCACTGTTCCGTTAAATCTGCTGCTCATTTCCAATATAGCAGTTTCCCGACCCTGGCATCTGGTCCCCCTGTTCCTGGCAGGCAACCTTCTCCTTACCGCCCTGTTCCTCCTCCTGGCCAAATTCTGCCGTTGCAGGGCACTAGCTGTGGTCGCGCTCTTTACCGTAGTGGGTATCGTGCTGGATCTGACTCTGGGTCTGGAAATGCTGGAGAAGTCCATGATGAGCTACCGGATCATGCGGGGTTCCCGTTATTACGGTCTGGGCAATGAATATATGGGGGTTCTGATCGGATCGGCCATTATGTTAGCTTCTATGCTGCTGCAGGGGATTCCCAGCCGGTTGAACCGCTGCCTGGTGATAGCATTGTTTGCCCTGGTAGTTTTCATGAATGCCTATCCCCGCTGCGGAGCAAATGTTGGAGGCGCCATTACTGCTGCCATCGCTTTGGGCTATACTTATATGAAATATATCAACCAGACACTGGACCTGAAAAAAGCATCCATTATATTGCTCGGTGTATTGCTGCTTCTGACCGTTATGTCAGTCATCGACTTGCAGCAGCCGGCGGCTATGCAATCACACCTGGGCCGCAACGCGAATATGCTCTTACACGGTGAATCACAGAAATTCGGCTACTTGATCATAAGAAAAATACAGATGATGCTGCAGGTGATGAACTTTACCGTGGTTAATTGGATCATACTGGCGGGTATTCTGGGCGCCTGCTACGGGGTTTTCCGTCCCGGTTCAGGTTTGTCAGAGTTCAGGCAGAAATACCCGGTAATATACACTGGTATAACGGGACTTATCGTCGCTGCTGTCGCAGCCGTCATTTTCAATGACTCGGGGATCACGGCAGCGGCCTCCCTGTTTTTCTACAGCCTCTTGTTAATGGCACAGTACTGGAAAGCAGCACACTAAACAAAAAAACCCGTTAACATCGATTTTATTTTGATGTCAACGGGTTTTCACTTTATAATTGTATGGGACAATATTAGGGTAAACCATTTACTATGTTCTTGATGCCATGCACAAATTCTTTTTGATAACCTTCACCGACCAGATCGTACAAAATGCTGTTGAAGTTAGCTCCTTCCTGGGCAACACTACGAGCAATCTCTTCCCCCTTGGGGGTCATAAATACACGGATGGCTCGCCGGTCCTGAGGATCAAGCTGCCTTTCGACCAAGTGATCTTTTTCAAGTTTATCTACCAAAACCGTCATAGAAGAACTGTCGATCAAGGTACGATTGCCGATCTCCTTAAGAGTAAGTCCATTTTCCGCCTCTAAGCATAATAGGATAAAGGACTGCGGTATGCTTATTCCAAAGGGCTCCAGCTTGGTGCTGAGATGTTTGTCGATCTTCTTCATTACAGCCCTTAATCCAAAACAAAGAAAATTGTCCAAGTTAGCCATTACAAAAACTCCTTCTTAACAATTTGGGTATTAGAATAACTTGCTAAAAGAATACCTCTTTTTATATTTTATGCAATAATAGTATTACATAATACGTATCAATGCAAACCAATGAGGAAAAAGATAACATGTATTTTGAACGGAGGATATAAGTTAGATGTCAACGGACAAAAAAAGGATACTAACTGGCGACCGGCCTACCGGCGCTCTTCACCTGGGTCATTATGTGGGGAGTCTGGCCAACCGGGTCGCCCTGCAGAACGAATATGAAAGCTATATTTTGATCGCGGATGTACAAGCCCTGACTACCCATTGGGACAAGGATGAAAACCTGCGCCGGGATATCCTGCAGATTACCAGTGATTATCTGGCGGTCGGGCTCAACCCAGAAATATCGACTATCTGTATTCAGAGCATGATCCCCGAGATCCATGAACTGACTATGTACTACTCCATGTTTACTATGGTCAATGTACTGCGCCATAACCCGACCGTCAAGACTGAGGCGGCCCAGCACGGTTTCAAGGAAATGACCTATGGTTTCCTGGGTTATCCCTTGAGTCAGTGCGCTGATATAAGCATTTTCAAAGCCCACCTGGTGCCGGTGGGTGAAGACCAGATCCCCCATATCGAACTGGCCCGCAAAGTAGTGCGGCGTTTCAATGAACTGTATCAGCCGGTGCTGGTGGAACCGGAAGCGCTGGTCGGCGAAGTCCCCCGTCTGGTCGGGTTGGACGGAAAGGCCAAGATGAGCAAGAGCCTGGGCAATGCCATATACCTGTCCGATGATGCCAAAACAGTGCAGGAGAAGGTCAAAAACGCAGTGACCGATCCTGCCCGCATCCATAAGACTGACCCGGGACACCCGGAAATCTGCACTATATTTGAGTACCATAAGGTATTTAACCGAGCTGAGGTACCGGAGATAGAGGCTGCCTGCCGTGAGGGCTCCATTGGCTGTGTAGCCTGTAAAAAGAATATGGCCGCCAAACTCAACGATCTCCTGGAACCTATGCGGGAAAGACGTGAAAAATACAGCGAGAGCGATATCAAAGATATCCTGATCAGCGGCACCCAGCGGGCCAGAGCGGTTGCCTGCGAAACCATGCGTGAGGTCAGGTATGCCATGGATATCGACTACTTCGGTAGGTAGGGGGAACGAATAGACGCAGATTCACGCTGATCAATATGTTTGACGCAGATTATAAATACGAACTCTATGATAATCCCTTGATAAAGATTAAGTGCTCGTTTATTTTATGTATGAAGCTTTTTCTCTATTTATATAGAAATCCTGCTTATAACATTAACTATTAAAATACTATTTCTTCCCATGATTTAGGTCCTCAGGGCATACCCCTGAACAGGAACTGCGCCACTGAAGTAGCGATGCCGCCCAGATCATAAGCAAAGGCTATAGCAATAGCAAGTACCAGTATACCTATCAGGTTATTCCTGGTACGCTGTCGTTGGATCTTCTGCTTATCCTGTTCATTATAGGTCGAAGCAGTATGTCGCCCACGCCTTCGCCTCACCGGCTTTTCCCCCCTACCCTTACAAGGTTTACGAAAATATTTTAGCATTATTGGCAAGCATATAGATAAATAAGTTTCCTGGTATTAATTGAATCCCGGTCCCATCATGGTATGAAATTGTTGTCAAAGGCAGTACAATCCATTAGAATTTAGGCAATAAGCTATTAATTAAAAGCGTGCTGAAGGAGTGGATTTTGAAAATGCAGGAAATCCCGGCATTCCAGTTGGTCTTTATCGAACAAAAAGACTATCTGTTGCTACCCAATGTTATGTCAATTAAGGTGGTCCAGCACCTCTATGATGTTCTCTTTCAATATGCCATAACCGAAGAACATGAAGAAAAACTCAAGGCCTTCATCGGCAAAATGGAAGCCCATATCAAGACCAAGACCCGAACGCCCTTTGCCATGCCGCTCTCCGATCTCGAGTTTCTGGACGAAGGATTGGAGGAATTAAGACTGCTGAACTGGATGCAGGATAAACTGGCTATCTTTGAGATCGCTGTAGAAGACTCATCCGCTTTAGACGGTGTCATAGAGATGTTGGCAAGCTATCTTACACTGAATCGTATTGGAGATTCCAATCAAATCTTAGTTTTCCCGCAGGGTACCACAGCATATTAAGCGCCCGGCTAAGCAGCGTGATCACGTTTATATCCCTGGTCCGGTCCGATATTACAAAGTCCGGGTGTTTGATAAGATATAATTTGGGGAGGTAATTGTAGATGGAATTAAAAGGGTCCAAGACTGAACAAGCACTGCTGGCTGCCTTCGCCGGCGAATCGCAGGCGCGCAACAAGTATACCTATTGGGCCAGCAAGGCCGACAAGGAAGGCTTTAAACAGATTGCCGCCATCTTCCTGGAGACTGCCGACAACGAAAAAGAACACGCTAAGCTTTTCTTCAAATACCTTAATGGCGGTGAAATAGCCGGCACCGAAGCCAATTTGCTGGCGGCGGCCATGGGCGAGAATGAAGAGCACACTAAGCTGTACCCCGAATTTGAGAAAATCGCGCGTGAAGAAGGCTTTACTGAGATAGCAGATGCATTCAAAGAGATAGCCGAAGTCGAGGAAGAGCACGAGAAGAGATATCGGAAATTGTTGGCCAATGTAACCAATAAGACGGTATTCAAGAAGGCTCAGCCGGTGAAATGGAGATGCCGTAACTGCGGTTACATTCATGAAGGCACCGAGCCCCCGGAGAAATGCCCGGCCTGCGCCCATCCCCGGGACTACTACGAAGTAGCAGCCGAAAACTACTAAATAATGAGGGTGGTCGAACGACCACCCTTTATTTCATTAAATTTAACACAGATGGACACGGATGCCTGCGGCAGCACAGATAAACACAGATTTTTTATCTTCGCCCCTCTCGGAACGCCAGGCTCCCGCCTGGCGTTCCCTAACAATCAGACATCCAGAAGCGCCCGTCAATTACAATGCGCAGTCTAAGCCTCTTTCTCGGATGCAGAATATAAAACGGGGTAGTACTTCAATATTACTACCCCATTGATTTATCTGTGTGAATCTGTGGCTAAAATCTGCGTTATATCTGTGGTTAATGATGCCCTATCCCCTAAAACGCCAGCAATGCCTCCCTCAGTATCTTGGCACCCAGAATGGATGTATTGTCTCCTTGTTCATAGGGGGGAGATATCTCTACCAAATCGAATCCCACCACCTGAAGCGCCGATAATTCGCGCAGAGCCACCAAGAGATCCCGGGAAGTGACACCGCCTGCCTCCGGGGTGCCAGTACCTGGTGCATAAGCCGGGTCCAGGACATCTATATCCAGGGAAAGGTATACCGGGCGTGAACCCACCAATCTTTTAACCTCATCCAGGGCATCCAGAAAACGATCTAAGAACATATGGGTCTTCTCATGGGCATAGGCCATTTCATCCCTGGTACCGGAACGGATCCCCAGCTGAAACAACCTTTTGTCGCCCAGTTCTTCCACCACATGGCGCATTACGGAAGCATGAGACAGAGCATCACCCAGATAACCATCCCGCAAATCCGCATGGGCGTCCATCTGGATTACTACCAGCTCAGGGAAACAGCGATGATAGGCCTGAATCACCGGCAAGGAAACCAGGTGCTCCCCACCGATGGAGAAAAGCTTTTTACCCTGTTCCAACAACAACGAAGCGATCCTGTTGATCCGCTCCAGACTTGCCGTTACATTGCCGAAAGGTAAAATGATATCGCCGGCATCACCGAATTCTATTTCATCCAATGATTTATCCTGATATATGCTGTATTCTTCGATCCCTTCCGAAACCTCACGCACCCGGTAGGGCGCCAAGCGGGTTCCCGGACGAAAACTGGTGGTAGTGTCCATGGGTATCCCCATAATGACTTTACTGCAGCATTCTATATCACGGGAACTAGCCATAAAGTATGCCCTGGCCTCCAGGTAATCCAAGGGGTATTCCATCTTATTCACCATTCTTCAGTATATTCTGCACGAAACCGGGAAGCTTGAAAGCGGCCTGATGCAAATCCGATGTATAATAACGACCTGAACTCGCCTCGGTGAATTTCACCGTTTCAGGATCATGGGTCTTAGACCCGACAGTAAAGCTCCACAATCCGCTGGGATAGGTCGGAACACTGGCCAGATACAGCTTGGTAATGGGGAAAAACTTCTTAATACCACCATAAGCCATCTTTATAACATTCTCATTGAAGAAGGGCGATTCACTCTGCACCACCAGCATACCGTCATCTTTGAGGGCATTGAAACAATTCTGGTAAAATCCGGGGGAAAACAGCTCTACAGCTGGTCCGACCGGTTCGGTGGAATCAACCATAATAACATCAAAAGTATTTTTATGGTCTTTTACATACTGGATACCGTCAGCAATAACTACCTCAGCACCAGGCTCGGTAAAAGAACAGGAAAGATCGGGGAAAAAATCCCGGGCAGCCTGAACCACGCGGTCATCGATCTCTACCAGCACCCCGCGTTTAACCGCCGGGTGCCTGACTACCTCACGCAGGCTCCCGCCGTCACCGCCGCCGATGATCAGTACCTGTTCAGGATTGGGGTGCGAGTTAAGCGCCACCCGGCTGATCATCTCATGATAAACGAATTCATCCTTCTCGGTAGTCTGAACCATGCCATCCAACAGCAGCATCCGGCCAAACTGTTCGGTAACTACCACCGACAGGTGTTGAAACTTGGTTTGTTCGGTTCTCAGCGTTTCGCTGATCTTGCAACTAAAACCCAGAGCAGGGGTTTGATATTCAGTAACCCATAGTTCCAAGCTTAATTCCTCCTTAATTCATACAGCCGGGGAAAGCCTATATTCCCTTATCAACAGCAACATTGATTATTGTCTAATACCATAGCGGCACTGCGGCAAAAGCGCAGCCGATCTCTTGAACTACGTGCTCACAGGAGGCTACCTTGATCTCATCCAATTCGATTTCGCGCATCTCAAAAGCTTCCTCAACCATAGCGGTGACCTTTTCCTCGGCTTCTTCTTTGCTGCATGTGCCTTCAAATTCCATGATGACCCCAAAACTATTCTTCTTTATCCCTACTCCAACCGCTGCGGCAATTTTTTCGCCAGGGTTGGCGCTGACGATATACCCATATGCAATAGGAAGCAAAGATCCAGGCGGGATAACCAAATCAGGTTCGTATTCACAACCCGGAGGCAGTATGCTGCTCACTCTGATTAGATTAGTATTCCCCACTCGAGCTTTAAGCAGCGCTCCATCAAATGCGGTCAGTTCACTCTTCCCTTCGCTCGTAGCTGCTGTGAGGAAGTACTTCTTGGGTAATGGTAACAAAATAACACCTCCAGATTTTTTCATGGACAACAGATTAATTATATACAAAAGATCATGAAATTCAAGAACTATCCTGCATTCCAATCAAGTTTTTCCCCCTAATACGGGCTAATTATTACTTAGTGGCCGACCGTTGTAATTTACACCTTTTTCGTTATTCACAGGAAGGCATTCTGTATACACTTTTGTGTGCAAGATTGTATTCCGTATTATGAAACTGCATTCCATTGACATGCTCCTATCGCATATATATAATCAAATTGCGAGGCATTTGGAAGCCAATTTCATATAGTGGAATTATGCTTTTAATATCTCGACATAAATCCTAATGAGGGGATGGGAACATAATGTCATCATATGTACAGCGCGTAATACAAAAGGTCGTGGAGAGAAACCCCAACGAACCAGAATTTCACCAGGCAATCAAAGAAGTGCTGGAATCATTGGAACCAGCGCTCCAGCGTCACCCCGAGTTTGAGCAAGCAGGTATTCTCGAGCGTTTGACTGAACCGGAAAGACAGGTTATTTTCCGAGTGCCGTGGGTGGATGATCAGGGCAAGGTACAGGTCAATCGCGGTATGCGTATCCAGTTCAACAGCGCTATCGGTCCGTATAAAGGCGGCTTGAGATTGCATCCCACGGTTTATCCCGGCATCATAAAATTCCTCGGCTTCGAGCAAATTTTCAAAAACTCACTTACCGGACTGCCTATCGGCGGCGGTAAGGGCGGCAGTGACTTTGATCCCAAGGGTAAATCTGATTTGGAAGTCATGAGATTTTGCCAGAGTTTTATGACCGAACTATATAGACATGTATCTGCAGATATGGACGTGCCGGCAGGAGATATCGGAGTAGGTGGGCGCGAAATCGGTTTTCTTTTCGGTCAATACAAGAGAATAACTGCCCTGCATGAAGGAGTACTTACCGGCAAAGGTCTGGTTTATGGCGGAAGTCTGGTCCGCACTGAAGCTACCGGCTATGGCCTGGTATATCTGGTAGATGAAATGATTCGCGATAAAGGCAAATCTTTTGCAGGTGCCACCGTAGTTATTTCTGGTTCCGGCAATGTCGCTATCTATGCAACGGAGAAGGTCCAGCAATTAGGTGGCAAGGTCGTGGCTCTGAGCGATTCCTCCGGTTATGTTTACGATAAAGACGGCATCAATGTAGACACTGTCAAACGCATCAAGGAAGTGGAGAGAGGCAGAATCAAGGATTATGTCAATACTCACCCAAGTGCCGAATATCATGAAGGCACTGGCATCTGGAACATCAAGTGCGATGTTGCCTTGCCCTGCGCCACCCAGAATGAACTCAGAGAGGCCGACGCAGAAGCCCTGGTCAAAAACGGATGCTTCGCCGTAGGCGAGGGTGCCAACATGCCCTGTACGCCTGAAGCAGTAGATGTGTTCATTAAGAACAAGGTAATGTTTGCACCAGGTAAAGCAGCCAATGCCGGCGGAGTAGCAACTTCGGCTCTGGAAATGTCGCAAAACAGTATGCGCTACAATTGGACCTTCGATGAAGTCGATGCCAAATTACAAGATATCATGGTGTCCATCTACCATAATGCAGCCGATACCGCCCGGGAATATGGACATGAAGACAATTTGGTGGTAGGGGCTAATATCGCCGGATTTTTAAAGGTAGCCAATGCAATGCTAGCTCAGGGAGTAGTATAGTATTACAATACTATTTCAGCATGTGCCAACTGCGATGACAGGGCAATTACGGGAGTGAAGAGCAAGGCGTGCGAAAAATCGCGAATGAGGCGTACTTACGTACGTTGACCGAGCGGGGTTTTCGCAACAACGCAGATATTCACTATTGTTATTGGCCTGGGCAAAGGACGCCAGGTAATACCTTGGTGTCCTTTGCTTTCATTCCTATCAAGAGATTTGACAAGTATTTTTAGACGTGAGTAGAATAGAGTAGCTAACCATCTCCTGTAAAGCCTGTCAGCACGGAAGGAGATCAGAACTTTATGCGGGATAAAGACCAAGTAACCGAAAAGCATACAGAAAACACTGAAGACAGCAAATCAGTGCAGTCAGTGGATCGGGCGCTCTTAATTTTGGAAGCCCTCACCGAGGCTTCTCGCCCCTTGCACCTGGCCGAATTAGTGCAAATGGTTAAGCTAAAACCGAGTACGGTGCACCGTCTGCTGGGCACCCTGATAAAACATGACTTTGTGGAGCAGGATGAACGCAGCTGCTATAAACTTTCCATGAAGCTGTATTATATGGGCAATTCAGCTACCTACGCGGTTGACGTAAAGGAACTGGCCCGCCCTTATATGCACGAGCTGTTGGATCGTTATAATGAGACGGTTAACCTGGCTATTCTGGATCGCGGTGATGTTGTGTATATTGATCAGTTGGAATCAAATAACATAGTGATCGTCAGGATGTTTGCCCGGGTTGGCAATAGAGGTCCGGCCTATTGCACAGGATCCGGCAAGGTGCTGCTGGCTGGATTGGACCAGGATGAGTTCTCCAGATATCTTAAGAACGTTTCCCTGCGCGGTTTCACCGCTGATACCATCACTGACCCTATTAGCCTGGCCCGTGAAATGGATAAAGTCAGAGAGAATGGCTATGCGCTGGACCTGGGAGAACGTGATGAGGGGGTCGGCTGTGTGGCCGCTCCGATTAGAAACCGTGAAGGCAGGGTATTTGCTGCTCTTAGCGTTTCCGGTCCCAGTATGCGTATGACCGCTCCCTTTCTGGGCAATCAGCTGGCACCAGTTTTGAGAAACTACGCCGACCTGATCTCCGCCAAGCTTGGCTACTCCGGAAATAATACCGAATTGACTTAGGTGTTCGGCTTATTGATGTACCCTCTGACTTGTCTCGATTGAACATCGGCTTCAATAAATATATTTTCGTGACGCCCTTCCAGATTCCATATCCTTATTACCTTCTCCATGCCTGGGAACTCAGGGAATATCTCCAGAAAAGCATTGGGGATGTCATCCATTAGCGATGGATCGAAAACGCCACCTTCCGTCTCGCCCAATAGAGCAATATAAAATATCTGGGTCTCCACCAGGTCCTGAAAGAAATGGGTTCCATAAGATAGCTCAGGCATGAACCCTTCCTTCTGCTCAGCTATCTCTACCAGAATTGACGCATTACAGATCTCGGCAAAGGAGACCGGAACACCCAGAGAAGGCGTGCTCGTTCCCCATCGCCCCGGGCCGATCAGCATCAAGGGCAATACGTCGGCTTGTTTTGCCCTGCGGTTCACCTTACCGACCAGACGAGCCACCTGATATTTATCCGCATTGCTCAGTTCAAGATATTCAGGCCCAATATACAAGATCCCCTTGACTTGCTCGGAAAGATTACCTCCCATAAAACTTGAACTGGCCAGGAACAGTCGGTCACCTTCCCTCTCTTCCGGCAGCCTGGTATGGCGGGCAGAGTGCTTAAATGTCTGCAGGGGACGGCATTGTAAAAGGTTTAACTGCATAGTACCATCCGGAGCAAAGTTTACAGTGAATTCGGTATCAACCGGATAATCGTAGGCATTCTCAAGATTATGCAGCATTCGGCGCATAAGCTCCACATAAGGAGTTGTCGATAAGAGTTTTTCAAAGGTTAATACCCAGCTCTCTGGATTAGGCCTGCCCAAATCACGCAATCTGCGGGTTCTTTCATAATCATAAGAAGCAGTAAGGTCCCAGGCCACGTGACGCTGGTAATTTGTCGCCAGTTTATTTAACGATACACTTCCCCACTCATTAACCGAGATATCCAGCACATCGACATTGTGCTGAGAAAAGCGCATGATGTCTTCCCGGCTCGAATCAGGCCTCAGCATGGGTTTATCCAATGCTATCAAGCGCGGATAATCATTGCCGACCCGATCAACCGCCCGAGTCCCCAGCCCAAAAACCAGACGCACCATGCCAGCCGCAGAATCCATATCACTGCGCCAGACGTAAGGATTGTGCGACAAGGCCACCCCGGCCAGGTCAGGAAAGAAATATTGCTGATGATGAGATCCGGAAACCCGCTGAACCAGCAAGGCCATTTGTTCGTCGCTCTGATCCAAACCACGCTGCAGACGGTAGGCTAATGCATCATCATTCAGCGTACTGGCGTAAACCTTCTTTACTGCTTGTTCAAAGCGTTCAAGTCTTTCCTGGGGCGTACCCTGGTTTACACAAAAAACACTTTCATATTTGCCGGCAAAGGCATTGCCAAAGCCATCCTCCAACAAGCTGCTGGATCGAACTATGATAGGAGCTTGACCATAATAGTCCAGCATCTGATCGAAGTGTTCCTGAATGGCTCGCGGAAGCCTTCCATCCAGTATCTGCGCTTTAAGTTCCCGGGCGACCGTAAAGTAATACTCGGGCAGCTTTTGCTGGAGGCGCAGGTTCCAGCAGCCATTTTCCACCAAATAGGTATAGTATACATCTGATCCGATATAGAAGGAGTCGTGGGGCTCCAACCACTGTTCCCAATTAAACTCAGCATCATTCTTTAGGATGCCGCGAGCCAGGAGCATACCGACTGACTTGCCGCCGATGTAACCGGAACCAATCAGGCGGTTGCGTATTTCCAGGAGGTCCTCCAGGTTCAGGTATTGCCTGGCTAAAGCCAGTATCCTCTCTTCGCGTCCAATCAGCATCTGGCATAAACGCTCACGCATTTCCGGTTCCTCGATAACCGCATCCCAATCTCGCTCTTTTAGCCGCTCGAAGAGATTTTGCGCTTTCAGAAATACACGGTCCCAATAGTCCAATTGTCTCTCGGTTTGATTGGTACCACGTTGTTGAAACAGTGAAAAGAAATGAGTAGCCTGCACGCTGCTGGTCATAGGCACAAAATCATTATTATCTTCTACATGGGGAAGAAACATGGTGGGTGAGTATCGTCTCATAACCTTTATGGGGTGAACATAATACGTGCCTTCATGTTGATAGACATCAATCAGTAACTGGGTCGTTTCCCTGATGCGGGCAATGGTTTCAAATGAGTTTGAATTTCGAATTACGGTAAAATATGCTATAGTGTTCAATTCATGCAGATAGGGACAAATGACCTTAAAGAAATTTCCGGTCATCAGATCGGTAGCCCAGGACTGCAGCAGATCGGACAAGCAGTCGAAAACATAGTATACTCCAGGGCCCACCTTAGAAGCGATGTTATGCACCCGGCTTGAAAAAGCCTCAAAGCCAATATCGGGATCCAACTCATAGACGATAACTCCAGAATCCGCATCGATTACTGGCTCATGCTTGCCGAAACGCATATAGATCACTTCGCGTCCGTCAAGTAAAGCCTGCTTTAACAACGGAGTTACAAAGTGCTTGTAATCAAGAATATGGTCAACCTGCCAGACTACGTTATCGCCAATGCGAAGACCGTCCAGGATGTTGTCCAAACCGGTTAATCCGGTAGATATTCGTCCAAAAGCTGTCATAGGCCCTCCTCGTTCAAGTTCTCATGTCCCCTATGCAATATATTGGTTGATTCCTTAAATGATTATCTTCGATAAAGAAGAAGCTGGCATCCTGCGGGCTGTGAATATAAAAGGGAGCCGTGACGGCTCCCTTTTATATTGTCAAAGAAGTAGGCAGATTCTTATACAACGCCCTGCGCTTTCATAGCATCAGCTACTTTGAGGAATCCGGCTATGTTGGCACCCGCTACCAGATTGTTTCCCAGGCCATATTCCTTGGCAGCTTCACTGGATTTGCGATGAATTTCCTTCATGATGCCTTTCAGACGAGAGTCTACCTCTTCAAAGGTCCAGGCATAACGCATACTATTCTGGGACATTTCCAGACCCGATACTGCTACGCCCCCTGCATTGACAGCCTTCGCCGGTCCAAACAAGATACCCTTCTCCAGGAAATAGTTGACGGCGTCAGCCATACAAGGCATATTAGCAGCCTCTGCCACGCATAAGCAGCCATTGGCTACCAGCTTCTGGGCATCAGCTAGAGCAACTTCATTTTGGGTTGCAGTAGGTATAGCTATATCACAGGGTACTTCCCAGGGTGAACATCCTTCTACCCATTCCAGGCCGAATTCCCTAGCATAATCCTGGGCAGGGCGACGATATACACACCATAAATCCATGAGGAAATCAAGCTTTTCGCCCTTGATGCCTTCAGGATCGCGAACATATCCATACTCATCGCCTATAGTTACTACCTTACCGCCCATCTGGTTGGCTTTTTCAATCAGGTAGGTACCCACATTGCCATAACCGGAAATTGTGATGGTTTTACCCTGTACACTATCACCACGGGAAGCCAGCATCTCTTCTACGAAGTACATGGCCCCGTATCCAGTAGCCTCCGGCCGGGCCAAACTTCCGCCCCAGGTGGTACCTTTTCCAGTGAGAACCCCTGAAAAAGCATTGACGATCCGCTTGTACTGTCCAAAAAGGTAGCCAATTTCCCGGCCGCCAACTCCAATATCTCCTGCCGGAACGTCCGTATCCGGCCCAATATAACGATAAAGCTCAGTAACAAAGCTCTGGCAAAAGCGCATAATCTCGCCATCAGATTTGCCGCGCGGATCAAAATCACTGCCGCCCTTAGCTCCGCCCATCGGCAATCCGGTTAGTGCATTCTTAAATATTTGTTCGAATCCCAGGAATTTGATGATGCCGATATAGACCGAAGGATGAAATCTCAGACCGCCCTTATATGGTCCGATAGCACTGTTGAACTGTACCCGAAAACCACGGTTGACTACTACTTCCCCGGCATCATTTACCCAGGGTACCCGGAAAATGATCTGTCTTTCCGGTTCAACCATCCGCTCCAGTACTCCGGAAGTAATATAATCAGGGTGACGTTGGATTACCGGTTCCAATGATTCCAGAACCTCATGCACGGCCTGATGGAACTCAGGCTCGCCCGGGTTGCGTTTAACAACCCTTTCCATTAAATCATTAACATATGCCACTGCAATCTTTCCTCCTTTGGATTTTTGCATGCCTGCGATAGCTATTACAAATTATAAAGAGTTATCAAAGCGTATGTAAATAGATTTCACTGGGGTATATTGTATGCAATACAGCAGTCAGCCAGCCATTAGCAGCTCGAAACAATTAAGACGGGGAGAACTCGTATTGTTCAATAAACTTTAGAAAGCTTTCAACGGATCTGCGACGTGCTTTTTGGCGTGGAAATACCACATAGAAAAACCGTGAAGCCCTTGGATCACTTATCGAAATACCTTTAAGCTTGCGATGCGGATCCAGTTTTCTGATGGCCCAACGAGAAACCACAGCAATCCCCATGCCGGATTCCACTGATGCCAGTACCGCCTCGGTGCTCCCCGCTTCCATATACACGTTAATATCTTCTTTGCGGATGCCATGGGCAGCCAGAAGATCTTCCGTGGCTTTGCGGGTCCCCGAACCCTTTTCGCGGAAAATCCAACGTTCTCCAGCCAGGTCTTGAAGGCTTACGGCTTTAGCCTGTGCCAGGCGGTGATTATCAGGAAGCAAGGCAACCAATTCATCCTCCAGCCATTTAAAGCCTTCGATTTTCCGGTTGCTTACCCAGCCGCCAACTATTCCTACGTCTATTTCCCGTTCGGTTACCCTCGCAATGATCTTATCCGTATCGGCGATATCCATAGCGATGCTGATATTAGGATAGTTATCCTTATAATCCTTGATGAGCCGGGGCAGAATGTATTCTCCCGGTATATTACTGGCTCCCAAAATCAGCGTCCCCTTGTTGCTGTCTGCCAGATTGGCCATTTCTTTCTCGGTTTTTTCAACTGCCCGTACAATATCTCGGGCACAATTATATAGAATCTCTCCCGCCTCAGTAGTTTTCAGGCGGCGCCCCAATCTTTCCAGTAATAAAACCCCATACATGTCTTCAAGGGCCTGGATCTGTTTGGTTATGGCCGGTTGGGATAACCCAAACTCGTCCGCTGTCCGGGATAGATTCTGAGTTTCCACCACGCGAATAAAGGTCCTGAACAGGTTGATATTCATACTTGCACCCCCAAGGAAATTTTTATCCACAAGTTCATTAATAGCTTGTAGGGGCGGATTCTATATCCGCCCGTTCAATTTAGGTATCGACGGGCGGATATAGAATCCGCCCCTACAATATCATCATTTATATTTCATACATTCCACATTATCTACGTCCAGCCCAACATTTATTTCAGGAAACCTTCGATTATAGTGTTTACAGCTTCTTCTTCGCTAAGGCCCAGGGACATGAGCTTGACCAGTTGCTCGCCGGCTATCTTGCCAATAGCTGCTTCGTGGGTCAGAACCGCTTGAGCATCTTCAGCCACTAACTGGGGAACTGACTGAATCTTAGCCTGATCCATGATTATGGCATCACACTCCAGGTGTCCCAGAGCATCAGCCTGTCCTATTAAGGCCGCCTTAAATACCTGACTGGACTTGTCCCGGGCCACAGCGCGGGAAAGAATCTGGGCATTGCCGCCGGTACCCTTCAGGTATACATCGATAAGTGACTCGGCTCTTTGATCATCGTGAGTCATCAGACGTTCGGTTATCTTTAAACTGTCATTTTCATGAATCCGAGCTATCGTCGAACGCAAGGTGTCATCGACCCCGGCTATCTGCACCAGTTCCATTTCGGCGCTGGCACCATCCTCTACGGTTATGTCGGTAGTCGGATTCAATATCTTCTTTCCCCGGCCGCTGCCTTCACCATAATGCTTCTCCACGTACTTCATATGAGAACCCTTTTTGACTATTATGGTATGGATGCCGTCATGCCCTGAATCGGCATGGCTGTCATTATGGATACCACACCCGGCTATTATGGTAACATCGGCATCCTCATTGACGATAAAGGTGTTATAGACCTTATCCTTGAATCCAGCCTTGGTAACGATGACCGGTACATGAACCGCCTCATCCCTGGTACCTGCTTTTATTTCCACCTTAAGCCCAGTCCCGTCATCATTCGGCCCTACCGAAATATTCGGCGATGAGTTGCGTATTACAGCCTGGCCATCTACTCTGATATTAATTGCTCCAGATGGTATATCGGTAAGATCAGTAATAGTACTGATCAGCTTCATATCTTCAGCTTTAAAACTCATAGCCAATTTCCCCCCGGCACTGCAATTTAACCTTGCATTCAATATCATCTTTAATCAGGGGCCAGATCTCCGCTCCGCTGCCCTGTTTATCTATTCTTCCTCCGTCTACTACGATGATCTCATCACAGATGGGCAATACCCGTTCGTTATGAGTGATTATTATTGCCGTTGATTTTGGACTGTTCTGATACTTGGCTATGATCAAGCCGATCAGGCGCTGTATGGTCCATAAATCTACTCCAGCTTCAGGTTCGTCAAAGATGCTGACCCGGGCATCCCGTGCCAGTACCTGAGCGATCTCGATACGCTTCATTTCCCCTCCCGACAGCCCCGGTCCCACATCCCGGTCCTGGTAGTCTTCGGGGCACAGGCCCACGTCCCTCAAGCTTTTGCGAATTCCAACCTGATCAAGACCGGGACGAGCTATATTCAGCATATCCGGTACGGTCAGACCTTTAAAACGAGGAGGTTGTTGAAAGGCATAAGCTATACCTTTCTTAGCTCTTTCACTGACAGATAAATTGCTGATATCCTCACCATCAAGCAGGACATGACCGCTGTTGTTTTTGTAGATGCCCATGATAACCTTGGCAATGGTGGTTTTGCCGCCGCCGTTAGGCCCAGTTATGGCGTAGAGTTTGCCGGGTTTGAATTCCAGGTTTATGCCCGTGATTATCTCGCGTGCTTCGCCTGTATTATCACCAATCGCCATACTGACGTTTTCGAGCTTTAACATAATCAGTCCTCCATATCTTCATTTTGGGTCAGTACTAATCATGGTCTGTTCATTTTATCATAACAATAGGTTATAAGTCTAATGAGCAAGTCCGTTTGGGATCAGGGCATCGAACAAATTTATGCCATGTCCTGAAATTATGAAGAAACATCTGGGGTACTATCATCCCGTCTTTTTTGCAGACAATCAGGACAATAAGCATATAGCTTGAGTTCGTGGTCTATTATCCTGTAGCCTTGTTCTTCAAGATGCTTCTCCAGACTGTTAAGCAGATCATCCTGCACCTCTATGATACTGTTGCAGGATAAACAGATAATATGATGGTGGTGATGGGCATTTTCATCGCACAGTTCATAGCGATATTTCCCCTGGTCAAAAACCGTCTTATGCAATATCTCCAGACTGGCCATTTTCTCCAGGGTTCGATAAACCGTAGCAATGCCGATATTGGGAAGCCTGGTTTTCGCTTCGAAAAAAACCTCATCTGCGCTCAGATGCCTGCCCCGATTATCCATCATAATATCCAGCACGGCAGCTCTCTGACTGGTCAGTTTATATCTCCCTTTTTCCAACTTGTCATGTACAAAACGCCCTACCATAAAACCAGCTCCATAAGTGATTATCATTATCAAGCATAACATATTCAGGCCGGGGGGCAAATAATCGAGGATAGATTCTCAGGCCGATAAAATCCTCAAATTAAAAAAGACCGACACATAAATGCATCGGCCTTTTATGATCTTTTCTAAGTGTTACTATTTAGACTTCTTAGTAGTGGTGCTGTCCTTGGGGCGCAAATCCTTTATTACTGCCTTTTTCTTCAGATTCTCCAGATATTGATTGCTGACCTCTTCTTCTTTTTGATCCTGAAGTATCATCCTTATTTGGTTGCTAGCTTCTTTCAGCGTGCGTACTTTAGCATCATGAAAAGATCCCGCTTTTATTATGTGATAACCAAATTGTGATTTTATGGGCTTTTGAGTCATTTCCCCCGGTTTCAGGGCAAGGGCTGCTTGTTTAAATTCAGGGACCCAATCGCTGTCCTGGTTGGTCAGGCCTACAGAACCTCCGGCTTGTGCGCTACCAGTATCCAGTGAATACTTCTCGGCCAGCGCAGCAAAATCAGCGCCGCCTTTTAACTGCGCCAGGATATCGTTAGCTTCCTTTTCGGTCTCAACTAGTATATGATAGGTCTCAATTCCCCCGGCCTCTTGGAATTCGCTCAGGTTGGTCTTATAGTAATCTTCGATTTCTTGGTCAGTGATCTCAACTCGTCCAGTAATCTTCTTATCCAGTTTATTAAACAGGTACTGCGTCTTTAACGCCTCTTTATAGGCATCTTCGTCCATTTTGTTAGTGGTTATGAAATTCTTGAACTCGTCACTGTTAACTACATCACGAAGCTCTTTGTCGGTAACTTCTATACCTTCTTTTGGCGCCTGCTGCAGAATCAGCTTCTGTATGATCAAATCATTCCACGCTGCGTCCTGCAGACTTTTTATTACAGTCTGATCTTTCACGGTTTCAATTTGCACGCCATTTTGTCCAGATCCGTTAGAAGCGTTGATTTGGGCCATCTGGTTATCATAGTAGATTTCGCGTATCTTATAGGCATTGTCATATTCAGTCTGGGTGATCTCATCACCGTTTACACTGCCAATTACCTTGCTCTTTTTTGCAGATTCCGATGAACTGCATCCCGCTATGACCAGTATCGCCATTACCAGAAGCAGACTCAACCAAAGTCGCCGTTTCACCATTCATTCCTCCCCATAATCACCTGCAAGAAATTATATCATATATCACAGGCCAATAGCCCTCCATGTCTTATATGTTGGACAACCAACTTCTGGTCTGCCCTGATTAAGTGAAATATTATATTGGGCAAGCCAATTAAAAACAAGCGGTTGATGTTAAATATTTATATACTATCAGGCTGGCAATAAACGAATTATATCGCTCTGCATCCTGACTACTTTTCCATGATCCAATCTTACATGTTGCTGATCAAGGCATCCGCAAAAGCTGAGCATTTTACCTCGGTAGCCCCCTGCATCAAGCGGGCAAAATCATAGGTCACTACCTTACTGGCTATGGTCTTTCCCATGGCACTGATGATCAGATCGGCTGCTTCGTCCCAGCCCAGATGGCGCAGCATCATCTCCCCGGACAATATCACAGAGGATGGATTCACCTTGTCCAGCCCTGCATATTTGGGTGCGGTACCGTGAGTGGCCTCAAAGATGGCATGCCCGGTAACATAATTGATATTGGCACCCGGAGCTATACCGATACCGCCAACCTGAGCAGCCAATGCGTCGGAGGCATAATCGCCATTGAGGTTCAAAGTGGCTACCACATCGAACTCATCAGGGCGGGTTAGTATCTGCTGCAGGAATATGTCAGCAATCGCATCTTTAACCAGTATCTTGCCGGAAGTCAGGGCTTCCTTCTGTGCTATGTCAGCGGCGGCCTCGCCTTCAGCCTCTTTTATCCGATCATACTGATCCCAGGTGAAAACCTGATCAGCAAATTCTGTTTCCGCCAATTCATAGCCCCAGTTGCGGAAGGCTCCCTCGGTGAATTTCATAATGTTCCCTTTGTGTACAATAGTTACACTCTTGCGTTTATTCTTGATGGCATAGTTTAGTGCAGCCCGCATCAGTCTTTTAGTTCCTTCGGATGAAACCGGTTTTATACCAATGCCGGAGGTCTCCGGGAAACGGATCTTGGTGACCTTCATTTCATTCTGCAGAAAATCAATGAGTTTCTTGACCTCTTCGGTCCCGCTGGCATATTCGATACCGGCATAAATATCTTCGGTATTCTCCCGGAAGATGACCATATCTACCTTCTCCGGCTGTTTTACTGGCGAAGGCACGCCATTAAAATACCGGACCGGGCGCAGGCAGGTATAAAGATCGAGTTCCTGGCGCAGGGCTACATTTAGCGAACGTATGCCTCCGCCGATCGGAGTGGTTAAAGGTCCCTTAATGGCAATGATATATTCACGGATAGCCTCAAAGGTCTCCTTAGGCAGCCAATCTCCCGTCAGGTTATAGGCCTTTTCACCCGCCAATACTTCCTTCCAAACGATGGATTTGCGGCCCTGATATGCCTTCTCAACAGCGGCTTCCAGTACCCTGGAGGCAGCGGCCCAGATATCAGGCCCGGTACCATCACCGATTATATAAGGCAATATTGGGTGGTCAGGAACCCGGAGCACTCCATTTTCAACGGTAATCTTCTCCCCTTGCATTACGAACCTCCTGAAAATTAAATTTGCTATCGTTTTCACAATTTCTTCACCAGGATGTGAAAATCCTGCCTGCTAAAAGCCTTTAATTGGCACTGGATGAAACAAGTATGATTCGGCCAAGCGATTCAGCCGATTCAGTCATCAGGACCACTTCAGCAATGAGGCCCATCGTTTCACTGTCCACGCTGTAACCGTCCACCAATATCATTGCTTTCCTGGCTCTGGTATACATCTCAGCCAATTGAACAGCCTGTTCTCCGATGGTTAGCCCCTCCATATCAATGATCATACTGGATAAGCGGTCGGCATGGGTTTGCTTATACTCAGCGGAATACCAGCCATTGGCTAGTACTGCCGCCAGGACCTGCCGCCACATATCCTTATTATCAACGACTGATATCTTTTGGAAAGCCATGTCATCCACCAGGGTATGCTCCGAGCTGATGATCACCAACCTGGCTCCCCCGGCTGCCGCGGCCCGGGCCCTGACAGCCCCGACCTGAGAAGATTTAAAAGAGCCGACCATGAAGATGACATCAGCATCAGCCAGTTGCTCCCACTTGCCGCCTTTATTAATCAACTGAACGGCAGTACCAGCTGCTTCTTCCCAGGAAACAGCGGGTAATAGAGCATTTCTGCTGATTTCATCCTTTTCATCCGACTTCCACTCAAAGCGTCCCCGCTGGCAGAGCAGTCCCCCCGGCGGCGGTACGGCACGCATCTGCAGAGAACCATAGCTCTCGATGACCTGAGGACATGCCATGCTGCACTGCGAACAGTGGGTGTCGGTTTTTGTGAGAGCCAGAGGAACCTGTTTGGTTATCGGGTCACGCGCAGTTAGAGCGCCGGTCGGACAAACATTCACACATTCGCCGCAGGAAATACAATCCGTTATCTCCAACGGCAGGCCGAGTTCCGGCTGGATCATGGTCTCGAAGCCGCGATGTACCTGACCCCAGGAGGCAGCGCCAATCACTTCATCACATATCCGAACGCACAGGCTGCAGAAAATACATTTGCCAGCATCCTGTATGATATAAGGATGGCCGCCATAAACGGGCACCGGATGTTTGGCCCCAGCCAAACGTATTGGATTGGCCTGATACTCACCGGCATATTTTATCAATTTGCATTCGAAATAATCCATACAGCCACATTCCAGGCACCGGCTGGCCTCACGCTGCGCCTCGTCCGGATCGAACACCTGGCTTACCAATTCAAAATTTGATCTTCTGGCCACCGGATCAGCATGCTTAAGTTTAGCCCGTGGTTCGCGGATCTTTTCGGCAAAATCATCAGCCGATACCTGTCTCTCCGCCAGGTACGGCTTGGTATATACCATTTCCTTGCCAGCCAGGTAATCAATCATGGCCCGGGCGGCTCCTTTGCCCTGAGCAACCGCTTCTATAGCTATGCCAGGTCCGGTTACTCCATCGCCCCCGGCAAATACTCCTGGCAGGCTGGTAAGAAAGCTGCTCTCATCGGCTGCGAGCGACCCCCAGCGGGTCAACTCCAGACCCTCAAATCCTGACGTGTTCACCTGCTGGCCGATGGCTGCGATTATATTGTCAACGGCAATTATTTTTTCTTCGCCGGTAGGCATCGGACGGCGCCGACCAGATTTATCTGGCTCGCCCAACTCCATCACCTGCATGCGGATAGCGTTGACCTTACCATTTTCCGCGGAGATCTCGGCTGGCGCCACCAGGAAATGAAACTGGACCCCTTCCTCCATAGCTTCCTCGATCTCCAGGTCCTCTGCCGGCATCTCCGCCCGGGTGCGGCGATAGAGCACCATTACTTCGCTGGCCCCCAGACGCACTGAGGTGCGGGCAGCGTCCATAGCCGTATTGCCACCGCCAATAATAGCTACTTTAGAACCTATCTCCACCGGGCGGCCCATAGCAACATCGCGCAGGAAATCGATTCCCCCAAGCACTCCCGGCAGATCTTCGCCGGGGCAATCTATTCTGGATGAGGTCCAGGCGCCGATCCCTAGGAATACTGCGTCGTACTTCCCGTGCAGTTCTTCGAGACTTATATCACTATTCACCCGAGTATTGGGGACGAATACCACACCCAACTGACGGATGTTGTCGATCTCTTTATCCAGTAGCTTTTTCGGTAACCGGTATTCCGGTATGCCATAACGAAGCATACCCCCAAATTCGGGCATAGCATCATATACTGTTACCTGGTGCCCTTCTTTAGCCAGGAAAAATGCTGCGGTCAATCCCGCTGGGCCTGAGCCAACGATGGCGACCTTTTTACCGGTGGCCGGTTTAGTCGAGACCTGATAGGGCTGCAGATCGTTCATATCCTGCCAGGCCGCAAAAGACTTCAAAGCGGCGATGGCAATCGGCTCCTCCACCAACTGCCGGCGGCAGGCATCCTCGCAGGGATGAGGACATACCAATCCGATGCTCAACGGGACCGGAATAGCCTCCTTGATCAATGCGGTTGCTTCACTATACTTACCATTAGCGATCAGGCCCACGTACCCCTGGCAGTCGGTATGAGCCGGGCAGGCCTTGGAACATGGCGGGCGGCAGTCACCATCATGATCAGACAGCAGCAGTTCCAGTGTCATTTGCCGGGATTTTCTAATCCTCGGATTATCAGTATAAACCACCATGCCGTCGCTGGCAGCAGTCGCGCAGGAACGGACCAGGTTATCACTGCCTTCCAACTGAACCACACAGATGCCGCAGGAGCCATACGGTTTGAGGCGTTCATCATGGCAGAGGGTGGGGATCTCAATACCTCCTGCCCGGGCCACATCCAGAATGGTCTGTCCCTCGCTGCCGGTCAAATTTTTACCGTCTATCGTCAAATGAAACATCCTTATCACCTCTCCCTAATCCACACTTACCGCGGCAAATTTAGTCGGGCACACCTCAAGACAGGTGCCGCATTTGATACATTTCTCCTGTTCAATCACGTAGGGCTGTTTCTTCTCGCCAGTGATACAATTTACCGGACACTTCTTGGCGCAGATCCCACAGGATTTGCATTTGACCGGATCGATCACAAAGGTTATCAGGTGTTTACACTGTTTGGCCGGGCAGCGCTTTTCCTCGATATGCGCCCGATACTCCTCGGCAAAATATTCTATTGTGGTCAGGACCGGATTGGGCGCGCTGTTGCCCAGACCACAGAGGGCGGCCGCCTTGATTTCGGCCGCAAGGTCTTGCAGCAATGCTACATCACCCGCCTGACCATTTCCTTCACATATGCGTTCCAGTACCTCCAGCATGCGCTTGGTGCCGATACGGCATTGCACGCACTTACCGCAGGATTCCTTCTGGGTAAAATCCAAAAAGTAGCGGGCCATATCTACCATACAGGTAGCCTCGTCGACCACGATCATGCCTCCGGAACCCATGATAGCACCGGTAGCCTTTATGGATTTATAGTCTACCGGCGTATCCAACAAACGCTCGGGTATACATCCCCCGGATGGTCCCCCGAGCTGTACGGCCTTAAACTGGCGATCATCCTTGATGCCGCCGCCCACCTTAAAAATGATGTCCCGCAGGCTTATACCCATCGGCACTTCCACCAGACCACCGCGTTTGATCTTACCGGCCAGGGCAAATACCTTGGTCCCCTTGCTGTCCGTGGTCCCGATGGCGGCAAAAGCTGCCCCTCCCGAGTTTATGATCCAGGGTACATTGGCAAAGGTCTCCACGTTGTTGATATTTGTAGGTCTATTCCAGTAGCCCTTCTCCGAAGGATAGGGCGGCTTCAGACGCGGCATACCGCGTTCTCCTTCCAGAGAGGCGATCAGCGCCGTCTCTTCGCCGCAAACAAAGGCCCCGGCTCCCTGCTTTATCCTGATAGTCAGGTGGAAGCCGCTGCCCAGGATATCCTCACCCAAATAGCCCTTTTCTTCCGCTTGAGCAATAGCTATCTGCAGGCGTTTGATGGCCAGCGGATATTCGGCGCGGCAATAGATGACGCCGGTACTGGCACCGATGACATATGCGGCGATGGCCATACCCTCCAAGACTGAATGCGGATCGCTCTCCAGCAGGCTGCGGTCCATGAAAGCACCCGGATCACCCTCATCGGCGTTGCAGACCAGGTACTTTTGACTGCCGGTTTCGTTTCTGGTGGCATTCCACTTGAACCAGGTGGGGAAGCCGGCACCACCCCGGCCTCCCAGCCCGGATATCTTCAATTCATCTATTACGTCATCTCCGGACATAGTCTTCAGCACTTTATACAAAGCCTGATAGCCGCCCGCAGCAATATATTCATCGATAGATTCAGGGTTTATCCTCCCGCAATTGCGCAGTGCCACCCTGAACTGCGCCTGCAGGAATTCATTGGGCTGAAGACTGCTGGATACAAGATAGTCCTCAAGCGGTCCTTTCCCTGCTTTATGAGTTCTGATTATCTCTTTGGCTCTTTCTGCGTTCACCTTGCCATAGGTGTATACTGAACCATCATCCTCGATCACATCCAGCAGCGGCTCGTGATGGCACATCCCCACACAACCGGTTGGAGCAGCCTGCAGGTCCAAACCCGACTGTTCCAACTCCTCTTTGATCCCATCCCAAACATCCAGGGCGCCGGCAGCAATGCCGCAGCTCCCCATGCCTAACCTCAGTTTCATACGGCCTGCCCTCTTTCCTGGTCTGCTTTCTCCCGGGCGTAGATATCCCGGATTATCTTTCTTGCGCTGTCCGGAGTCAGTGGTCCGTAGGCCTGGCCGTTTATCATCATAACCGGGGCCAGACTACAGCAGCCTAAACAGGCGGCTGTATCAAAAGTAAAGACTCCATCAGCGGTGGTTTCCCCTTTTTCTATCTTGAGTTCTTCGGCCAGGGCGATCTCTAGACGCTCCGCTCCATTGACATGACAGGCAGTGCCTTCACAGAGCAGGATCAGATACTTGCCAACCGGCTTGAGCCTGAATTGGGTATAGAAGGTGGCTGCACCGTAGACCTTGGCGGCCTTGATACCCAACTCATCAGCTATATAGCGAAGCGCCAGCATGGGCAAATACCCGTATATGGCCTGGGTCTCCTGCAAGACGGCGATAAGACTGCCCTCTTCGCCCCGATACTTATTCAATACCCCGGTGATCATTTCCAAGTCCACTTTATCCTGCTTGAATATCTCTTCCCAGTTGCGATCCGGTTGGCAGCAACAATTCACCTATTAACACTCCTCTCCAGGAAAATTACTGAGAATCAAGGCATAATAGCCATAAAAACCCTAGAAAACGGGCGCAATCAGCTGACCCAGCTTCTATATTAACCGAAAACGTCCTATTGTTAAACACCCGAAGCTGAATAATATTGTATGCAAAGCGGGAGTTTCCTCTGCTTCAGATCAGCAAGGGATACTCCCGCCAAAACCCGTTAATTATTGCAATCAGTCACGACTAGGCACTAATAAAGCAAGCCTTCAAGCATTCTCTGATTACATCATCCGGCAGCGGATAGAACAAGCCCGAGGGATCCAGCCGGACAGCCCAGAACATCAATTCCATGGACTGGGCATCCAACTCGGCAGCAAATTTGGGTTCAACGCCGCATTTCTTCTGGAAAGCCCTTACTACCTTTGCACAGGCCGCAACAACTTCTTCCTGAGTCTTGCCGGTAGGATCCACACCAAAGGCATCGGCCAAAGTAGCCGAAGTATACAGGTAATGTTTCGGATACTGCTCCATCAGAATCGGTATAAGTACCGCATTGGCTTCGCCATGCGGGATGCGCAGTTGGCCTCCTGCTGCATGGGCTACGTTGTGTATGGGATAAAAGAGACCAGACATCCCGAAAGCCATGATCGCCATATTACTGGCCACCAACATCTTGGTACGAGCCTCCAGGTTGCTACCGTCTTCAATTGCTATCGGCAAATACTTCAGGATAAGTTTGATAGCCTGAATCGACAGGGCATCAATCATGCAGTTGTCCCCCGGCGAGCTGATAGCCTCCACCGCATGTGAAAGAGCATCAAATCCGGTATCTGCGGTCATCTTGGGTGGCAATCCCACTGTAAACATTGGATCCAGGAAGGCATAATCTGCTGGCAGATAGGGATGCAGCAAGTCGCCCTTGATCTTTTGTTCCTCATTGTAGATAACAGCTATGGGCGAGGACTCCGAACCGGTACCGGCCGTGGTTGGAATAGCGATATGGGGAATACCCAACGGCTTGCCCATCGGCGCCAGATAAGGCCCGATATTGCCAGGCATGATCTCCTTGATATCAATTACCTTCATGCCCAGCATGGCCTTGACTCCCTTGACCGAGTCAAGTACGCTTCCTCCTCCAACGGCCAGCAGACCATCTACAGCCAGTTCCCGGCACCAGCGGGCACAGTCGTTGATAACCCTCATAACGGCATCCGGCTCTATCTTGTCATATGTTCCAACGATTTTCGGTTGACCCTGGACTGCAAATATCTCTTTGACCTGATCCACTATCCCGACCTTGACTAAACCTTCATCGGTAATCAGACCGATTCGTTTGCAGCCCATATCATCAAAGCGCTGTGGTACGAAGGTAACGCAACCTGCCCCTACTTCCACGATGCTGCGGTAATCCCAAACGAAATATTTTGGTATAGCCATCTTAAGAACCCTCCAATCTATCATCAAATTTATTTGTTTGCACCGATCAATACGCTCATCAGCTTCTCGCTGCCATCCGGGGTCAGGTCCTGGCAGATATGCTTAACTTCACTGTAGGCCAGGAGTGAATGGTAGCAGCATTCACGGCCGTAACCGCTCTGTTTGTATCCACCAAACGGGGCATCGGGACGCAATACATGCCAGGTGTTAATCCAAACACTGCCGGTCCTTAACTTAGATGCAACACGCTGGGCCCGGCTGGCATTAGTGCTGCAGACACCGCCGCCGAGTCCGTAAGGGCTGTCATTGGCCATGGCGATGGCTTCGTCAAGGTCATCGTAGGGTATCACACATTGTACCGGTCCGAATATCTCTTCCCGGGCCTGAGTCATTTTATTGTTGCAATTGATGAATATGGTGGGTTCAAAGAAGAAACCTTTTTCATATATGCCGCTGGTCAACTGGTTGCCGCCATAAGCCAGCTGTGCTCCCTCCTGTTTCCCAATCTCAACATAATTCATGATGGTGCGCAGCTGATCCGCATTGGCGATGGGACCGAGGTCGGTATTGATGTCCATTTGGTCACCAATCACCATCTTCTGGATCTTTTTAATCATGCGTTCCACCAGCTCATCCTGCATATGGCGCGGAACGAATAGACGAGTGCCGGATTCACAGACCTGACCGGAGTGGAACAGGAAGGCTAACAGGCACATATTCACCGCCACTTCCATATCAGCATCATCCAAAATGATTATCGGGGATTTGCCGCCCAATTCCAGGGTGACGCGCTTGATGGTATCAGCCGCCATATGAGCGACCTGCTTCCCTACCTCAGTGGAACCGGTGAAAGCTATCTTGTCGACTTCGGGGTGCTGGGCCATATAGTTTCCGGCGGAAGAGCCCGGCCCGGTGATAACGTTGAATACTCCCGGCGGCAAACCGGCATCACTCAACAGTTTCGCCAGCTCCAGCGTAGTGACCGGAGTGATACTGGCAGGCTTGATAACCAGGCTGTTGCCCATGACCAGGGCAGGAGCTATTTTAAAAATCGCCAAAATCAAGGGGAAGTTCCAGGGGGTTATGCCGGCACAAACACCGATGGGTTCACGTTTCCAGTAGGAGTGCATGGGGGCTACCCAGGGCGGTGAAAAGAAAGCATGTTCAACACGCGGCAATTCCTTGGCCATCATGCCGGCCAGCAGCAAAGTAGCGGCCACCTCAGCGGCATCAACCGTAGTGGTACGCCTTATGGTGGCGCCTGAGGTCAATGATTCGAGGTAAGCCAAGCGATCCTTGTTAGCCGTAGCCAGCATAGCCGCTGTCATGATAACTTCGATCCGCTCATCTATTGAGCGCTCAGACCATACTCCTGATTCAAAACTTGCCCGCGCACTAGACAAAGCCCGGTCAACATCCTGCGCATTACCTCGGGGCACCCTGGCTACCACCTCGCGATTAGCCGGGTTGATGACATCCATCATCTCCCCTGTACTGCCCGGAGTCCAATTACCATCGATAAACATCTGGTACTCCATGATTTCTGCCATTCAAAATTCCTCCTCCATTCAAATTTCATACCTCTTCCCGGAAGTCTAGTTTAGTATCGGCTTACACCCCCACTTCTCGTCCGGTCAGACGACCGATAATAGTTAAAAAGAATGGGCCACGCTTTAGCGGCCCAAGTAATCGGCAATATCATGCAGAGGAATAGAGTCTCCGCCAACCATGCGCTGGATAATAAGACCGTCGATAATAGCAACCAGCATAAAAGACAGCGCACGGGCTTCCTCGTCAGTGAAACCTAACAGATCGGCTTGTTTGTCTAGTTCATCCTTGATCAGCTTGCGCCATTCGCGGTAAGTATCCTGAAAGCGCACTTTCAAATCCTCATTATTGAGCACTGCCTCCTGCAATAGATACAGGTGTAATTTGGTTCGAGTCTCTGCTTCCAGAAAGGAGTTGACCACAACCTTTATGATATCAGCAAAGCTGGCCTGCCCGCGGGCCTGCTCCATCCAATTGATCAAGCTTATAGTAACCAGGCTGAAGTGCTCCTGGGTAATGTCATAAATCAGATCGCTCTTGGATGGATAGTAGTAATGCAGGGTTCCCTTACTTATATTGGCTTCCCGGGCAATATCGGCCAGACTGGTGCTGGTTACCCCCTGCTCCATCATCAGACGGCTGGCGGTCTGCAGTATTAATTGACGGGTGCTAATGTTGTTTTTACCATCATTGTTGTTCATTTAAATTACTCCGATCATAATGCTAACAACCTGTCAGTCGGTCGACCGACCGACAAGATAAATTTAGCATGTTATTTCCAAGTCGTCAACAGAAAATAATTAGGCAGCTATCTTCAGCAAGATAACTGCCTAATTTGCTCTTGGCAGGCTTATAATTTATCCATGATCTCGTCCGATATAGACATATTAGTATATACCCGTTGTACATCATCATGATCTTCCAGCAGATCGATTAGCTTAATCACCTTGGCGGCAACCGTCTCGTCATTGATTTCAACCGTGTTCTCCGGAGACAGGACTATATCCACATCTTCTAATTTATAACCTTCCTTCTCCAGCGCCTCTTTCACTTCCATCAAGTGTTCCGGTAAGGTAATAACCTCAAAATAGTCGTCATCGTCTTTAATATCTTCTGCTCCCATATCCAGGACTTGCAGCATAAACTCTTCTTCATCAACCTTAAGGTCTTCCTTGGCAATACTAATCGTGCCTACCCTTTTGAACATCCAGGCCACACAACCATTCTCGCCCAAGTTACCTCCGTATTTAGAGAAGTAATGTCTTACCTCTGAAGCAGTACGGTTGCGGTTATCGGTAGCGATCTCCAGCATAACTGCCACGCCAGCTGTTGCATAACCTTCGTAAATGATCTCCTCCAGGGCATCGCCTTCCATGTCTCCGGTACCTTTTTTTATGGCCCGGGCAATATTATCATTGGGCATATTGACTGATTTGGCCTTCTGGACCGCCAGTTTTAGCTTGGAATTCATTTCAGGATCGCCGCCACCGCCGGTGCGAACGGCAATGGTAATCTCCTTGGCAATCTTGGTGAACTCCTTGCCCCTCTTTTCATCGGTCTTGGCCTTCTTATGTTTGATGGTGGACCACTTATTATGTCCGGACATGCGTTACGACAACCTCCTTAGAGTTTCTAATTAGCCACAGATTATCACAGATTGACACAGATTTAAACTGCAGGGGCGGACATGGAATCCATACTATCGTTATCTCATCACTGCCAAAATCGTTGTCCATCTCGGATTAATTCCGAGTTCCCTTTACCAAATACCCGGCAGCAGTTTTTTCGTTCGAGCCATATATTCCTGATATTCACTGCCGAAATGACGCAACATGAAGTCCTCTTCAATGTTGATGCGATATATGATAGCGGGAATAGATAAAGCCAAACTCAGCAACAGCCCGCCCCAGGAACTGAATATCAGAGAAATCGAAATGACACTAAGTAATGCGGTTAAATAGAATGGATGCCTGATACTGGAATAGATTCCGTGGGTAATAAGGCTGTGCTCCTCGTATATAGCTACCCTGAGGTTATAGTACTTGCCCAAGGTTACGATTGCCCGGTAGCGTATTAATGCATAAAGGGCATAGACCACAAATCCGGCTATAATGATGGCAGGCTCCCCATCACTGATCCTGGTTAACTGCCATTCGGTAAAATCTATTATGGCATAGATCAATACAGCAAACGAAGACAATTGTAAAAATAGATAGGATTGGCGATCCTCATCTTCAATCGCTGCGGTCTCAGGGGGCTGATAAATAGCAGTTTCTACGACCGACCAGGCCAGGAAAACTCCGAAAAAGGCGATAATAACGTAGAAATCGGCAGGGGGCAGCCACCGCCTGGACAAATAGGCGATGTAGGCGAATATGCCCAGAGATATCAGCATGCGGATCATTACGTTGCGATGTCTGGTGGCCAATAGTTATACCTCCATGGATTTTCTTTGCTGATCAGAGTAGCCTGAGTATAATATCTGTATTTTTACTATTTCTAGTCTTTGAACGCAGCTGGGATCTCGGGTATGGGAACGGCGTTTCGCTTATGCTCGCTCTGTTTATGCATTTGCTCGATGCGTTTTGCTATGTTGGGGTCGATCTCTTCTTGTCTAAAATAGGCTTCCAAATCATCGTAAGTAAAGCCCATTTCATTTTCATCGGTTTGTCCTATCCACAGGCCAGCTGAAGGAGCCTTGTTGATAATCACCGACGGAATTCTAAGATATCTGGCCAATTCATATACTTCTCGCTTGGTCAGATTCCCCAGCAGCTGCAGGTCAACTGCGTTATCTCCCCATTTCGTGGCATATCCCATATAAATCTCGCTCTTATTGCTGGTTCCAATTACCAGCAGATTCCTGCCCTGAGCCGAATAGTAAAGGGTCGTCATGCGTAGCCGCGGTTTAAGATTGGCCCTCATTAGCTGACCTTGCTTGCCATCTAATTTGATATACGCTTCATATTTAGTTAAAAGAGCATGATAAGCATTATCCAGGTCAACGATTCGAAATGGTATTTTAAACTTCTCCAACAAAAGCTGCCCATGGATCATATCGGTGAATTCACTTTCGCAGGGTAACATCAAGCCCAAAACCGTCTCAGGAAATGCCATTTTCGCTATTACGGCAGCTACCGAGGAATCGACACCCCCGCTTACCCCAACTACGACACCATCAGCGCCAGCCTCAGCTACCTTTTCGCGCAGCCAGTCAACCAGGTGATTTACTACTGCTTCAGCATTCATGGATCGGTACTCCTCCTAACAAGAAAAATCACATATGACCACAAGACAAACTCGTCACCGGATCATCATTCTATGCTCTATCCAGATATATCTTTTGCTGGATTTATATAAAATTCAACATCATTATTTGAAATCCTGCAAGTGGTATTATAATTCGCTACAGATGACCGGGGGGGCATTAGTAAATGAATAATCTGTGTTCATCTGTGCTGCGAAGCATCTGTGTGAATCTGTGGTAAATTCGTCTTCCCCTTAGATCGGCACTAGTTCCATATCGCCCCAGGCCGCCATTTTGTCGTTCTTGATAACCAGCACCCCTTCGACTCCCGGCACCTCTCTAGCCGCCTCAACCGCCTTCATCAAATCATTTTCATTCTGTACCTGGTTGCCAGCCCGAGAGGCCACGGCATCAGCGAGCGCAGCAGAAGCAGCTCGTATTAATACTGCATCGGCCTTACCCAGGCTGACACTTGGGCCGACCGTCCCCGACGATGTACAGATTCCCAGGCTGTTTCCTGCCGGGTTCACCTTCAGAGCTATCTGATTGGAAAAGGATGATTCACCAGCAAATATGGCTATCGTTCTGGGGATACTTGAACGCAGATAAATGTCTCCTCCGTTTTCTACGATTACCTCCGCGGAATATGGGTTTAAGTACTCACCGATCGTTTGCGCAAAAGCCCCGGCTACTGCCGCCATCGGCCCTACCCCGGCCAGGAGACCCGCCCCCGCCATTAGTCTTGCTATATCCGGTGCCCCTGGCAATAGTTGGATCGGAAGAAAGGTGGTTTTAAAGTCAGGCTGCATCTCGATATAGTATTCCAACCCACTGCGCAAGCGAATCAACTCACGCTGACATAATGAAATCAGGCTATCGGTGTAAGCTTCTTTTGCCACCCCGATAGCCAAATCACTATCTTTTACTCTGATATTGAAATATGACAAATCGCTCCCGGTATGATTCAAACGATAATGACGGTTGACATAATCATGTTTACCGACATCCATCAACTACACAGCCTCCCTGACCTCAAAGTGCAAGGCTATCGCCCGGGTGGGGCAGCAGTCCAGGCACATGCCGCAGACTATGCACTTGGAATTTTCAAAACTGACCAACATACTCTCCCGGTCAATAGATAAGGCATCGGTCGGGCAGAAGGAGGCACAGGCTCCGCATTGTATGCAGATCTCGTCGTCCCACAAAATAGTCTCAGATAATGGCTCAACTATTACACCCACTTCTTTCAGGAAAGCCAGACCACCTTCGTATGACTTCTTGGACCCTTCCAGCTCTATAACTAAATACCCTTCCTTTTGGGGATTAATATTAGCTTTTAAAATATTCACCACCAGATCATGGTTTTTCACCAGATGATACACGATCGGCTGTTCAGATTGCGCTGCTGAAAAATGACATACTATCTTATTTTTCACTCGGACTCCCTCCTCACTTTATACTCATTAACCCTTGTTCTGGGGAATGGATTTAAAAACGATGTCAGCATCAGCGCCGGGCAATGGTGCCACCGGCCGGGTAATCTCGAACTTACCGTCTCTAATCCATTCCTTGAGTGTATGGGCTATTTGGCGAGCCCGCGGATAACTGGATTGCGGTGTGGTAACCACCTCTTTGCCGTTAATGGTTATACGGCCGCTCTTCAGTTCCTTGAAATTAGCCTTCCCGAGATCCATGGGTTTACCATAAGGATACTGCTCACTGTAGTCTACGATTGGGCAGAAGATGTCTTCATCCTTGACTGCGGTATATTTTAGCATCTCCTCATCCAGTATCGGAATTGGGATACCGATTCCCACAGCCATAGTGGCGCCATAGCCTATATAGCTTAATCCCACCAGCCAATTGGGGTCCATTTGCTTGAGATCGCCGATGAGCGACAGGGTCCCCGCGCCGCCGAGGGGCACTCCGTTCTCTCCCCGGGGCACATTGGGATGATGCTGGGTCCCGTTCCAGGCCACATAACCTACGCCACCACCCAGGAAAATCCTGGTCCCAATGCCGGTAGTACGGTAATGAGGATCATTGAAGAGCGGGCTGAGCTGCCCGGAGGTCGAGTAGCTGGCGTTGCCCACCCGCGGTTTCAATATACCCATATAAGTGTAAATTGTACGGTCACTGAGATTTACCGCGCAATTATAATTCTGATAAGCGTTGCGCGGATTGAATAAAAAGGCCTCATTGACATCGCTCAGGGTTATGACACTCTCTACCTTTTTGTTTGGATAGCAATCGGTGCCATAGGCCACTGCTTCCAGCCGCACCTCTTTTCCCGCTACCAGGTCATGGATCACATGGCCGCCGCCATAGGTAAAGCGTCCGGGATATACCTTGTTTTCCGGATCGTTATCCGGCAGCTGGGCGGCGCCGATATAGGCATCGACCGCAGCTATACCGCCATAAGCCTCCACCCCGTTCAGCCAAACCTTTTTCATCTTAATACGGGGATTGGCATGGCCGAAGTTAATAAATGCGCCGGAAGAACACATCGGGCCGAAAGTACCGGTAGTGACCACATCGATTTCCCGTGCTGCCTTTTCAATGCCCTTTTCCGCAACTATGTCAATAACCTCTTCAGCGGTGACTACCACAGCTTCTCCCCGCCTGATCTTTTCGTTTATCTCCTCATAACTCTTCTGAACTGCCATCGTATTTCCCCCTTAACTCAACAAACTCTGCGCTTTTACTACTGCGTCCCTGGCATCCCGTGAATAGGCGTCGGCCCCAATGCTGTCAGCATACTCCTGGTTGAGCACCGCACCGCCTACCATAATCTTGCACTTCAATTTCTTCTCCTTAATCCCCTGAATTACTTCTTTCATCGCCGGCATGGTAGTGGTCATCAGTGCGCTGAGCCCAACAATATCTGCTCCGGAACGCTCGGCCATATCGATGATTAGCTCACTGTCCACGTCCTTACCCAGGTCGATCACCTTGAATCCATAGTTCTCTAACATTACGCAGACTATGTTTTTGCCAATATCATGGATATCACCAGCTACTGTAGCCATGATGATTACCCCCTTCTCTTGGCTTTTATCCTCGGCCATGCGGGGCTTAACTATGGCAAAGGCCCTTTTCATAGTCTCAGCTGACATCATCAGCTGGGGCAGAAAATACTGTTTTTTATCGTACAAATCTCCCGCCGCTTCAATTCCGGGTATCAGTCCCCGATTGATGATCTCCAGCGGTTCGTGCTTCTGCTCATCCAGAGCTTGCAGCAGGGCGGCTTCAATTTCCTCGCGTTCACCGTTCAAAACCATAGCCTTTAAACGGTCAAAAATAGTTTTTTCTACCGCTTCAGCCGTTGGGACCGGCGCTGGGGAAACTGACACATTAGGGGCTGCCGCCTGTTTCCCCAGCAATTCCGGTATATTGCATTGGGTACAGACATCATGCCGATTGCCGACTGCGCCTCCGGCAGCGCCAGGTTTATAATCCTTGTAGCGACTGATAAACTCCCCGCAATTGGGGTCCCGATTCAGCAGCACAGCCGCCGATCGAGTCACTTCCATCATACGCTGATCAAAGGGATTCATTATGGGCAAATCTAAGCCTGCCGCCCAGGCCATCGCCAGATAAGTAGAGTTCAGTAACTCCCGCGCCGGCAGGCCATGTGATACATTGCTGACTCCTAATACAGTTCCTACGCCCAGTTCGCTCTTTACACTCCTGAGCGCCGTTATCGTCTCCATGACATTCTCTTGCTCTGCACTGGCCGTCTTGACTAAACAGTCTATATATATATCTTCATCACGCAGCCCATATTCCTTAGCAGTTTGATAAATGCGCCGGGCTACCTCCATACGACCATCAGCTTTCTCCGGTATCCCCTTGTCATCAAGGCAAAGGCCCAGTATAGCCGCACCATATTTGCGGGCCAGCGGCATCACTAAGCGCATCTGTTTCTCTTCTCCGGTAGTTGAGTTAATCAAAGCCCGCCCCACGAAGTTTTTCAAACCCTCTTCCAGTGCAGCTGGATTGGTAGAATCCAGGGATAGCGGCAAATCAACCGCAGCCTGCACCCCCATTACTGCCTGCCGCATTGCAGCTGGTTCGTCAATACCTGGAACTCCCATATTGACATCCAGGATCGGCGCTCCTGCCTTGACCTGCTCTCTTGCCTCATTTACAACTATCTGCATCTTACCGTCCTTGATATCCTGGGCCAATTTCTTGCGGGCAGTAGGATTGATCCTCTCACCAATAAAGGCCAGCGGCTGGTTCTCTCCCAGTAGGACATGGCAACTGCGAGCGGTCAGGGCAAAGTATTTAGCAGTAGTTTTTTTACCGGGCCCCAACCCTCTGACAGCGTCAGCCATGGCCCGGATATGCGCTGGTGTCGTGCCGCAGCATCCGCCTATTATAGAGGCGCCGGCTTCCCTTAACAGCAGAGCATATTCAGCCATCTCATCGGGGCTGTCAGGAAACACCGTCTGATCATTGATTAGCCGCGGAAGCCCTGCATTAGGTTCAATAGACAGCGGTACTGAACTGTACTTAGCCATCTGCTCTAATACTTTGAGCAGTTCACGCGCACCGCCTGAACAATTGGCCCCGATCGCCAGCGGCTGAAAAGCGCTCAGGGTCAGGGCGGCATTTATCGGATCCGTCCCCGTCATGGTGCGGCCGTCACTTTCAAAGGTCATGTGTGTAATTACCGGTAATCGGGTATTCTGCTGAGCGGCTATCAGGGCTGCCCGCATTTCTCCTATATCAGTCATAGTTTCTATAGATATCAGATCAGCTCCGCCAGCAGCACAAGCTCTTATCTGCTCAGCAAAGACCTCATACAGATCGTCAAAGGTTACATCGCCCATCGGCTGCAGCAGCCTGCCACTGGGTCCAATAGAGGCTGCCACCAGCGCTCGGTCTCCCACCGCCTTTTTGGCAATCCTTACCGCTTCCGCATTTATTTCGTGGACCCGATCGCCCAGAGCATATTCATCAAGTTTCAAACGGTTACCGCCAAAGGTATTGGTTTCGATGATATCTGAACCTGCATCTACATATTGCCCATGTATATCCTTAAGTGTTGCAGGATTGTTCACCCCAAACAGTTCAGGGCATTCACCTGGTCTCATGCCATTTTGCTGGAGCATGGTGCCCATAGCTCCATCCAGCATAAGAACCCTTTCCCTTAATAAAGCTACGATGTCACTTGCCATCTCCATCCCTACTTTCACATCTCAGTCTAAATAAGATTATATACAAAAACCCCTCACAATAAGAGGGGTCTCATCTCCCTCTCATCTGCCAGGTATCCCTGCAGGAATTGGCACCATACCTTTTCAGGCGGTTGCCGGGTTTCATCGGGCCAGTCCCTCCACCACTCTGGATAAGAGTAATACTATTATTCAGTTTTAGTCTCACTCTGCCTTGGTATTTTCCGCAGCAGGTTCAGATTCACTAGGTGCAGCTTCGCTATCGGTTTGGCTGTCATTTTCAACTATCTTAGCCACAAAATCGCTGTTACTGCTTTGGGCGGTCTCAATGATCGTTTCTGTTTTGGCAACCGCTGGCTTCTGTTCCTCTTTCATGGCATCCATAAAATCCTTCTGAACGCCGGAGGTAGCTCTTTTAAACTCACTAGCAGCTTTACCCACGGACCGGGCTACATCGGGAAGTTTGCCCGGACCGACCACGATCAAAGCCACTGCCATTATCAATACTATTTCCCAGGGACCTATACTGCCGAACATTTTTTCACCCTCTCGGACAATATATCTACCTTGTACGGCAGATATAATTTCCATTCGTCATTCATCATTGTACTGTTCTTTGCTTATAATAGCAACGCTTTTCACTGTGTACCAAGCGTTCGTTAAATGTCATAATATCACTTGATTCTTTTCTAAGAGCCTGATCCTTCAAGCACGTATCGCAAAATAAAAGCTCGTCCGGCATTGCGTAAATGCAGCGCCTTACGAGCTTTTTACCACCCTAGAAGGTTAATTCCCTTATCAAGCGGTCAAAGGGGCTTTTCTTTATGTCCCAACCAGCCTTAGCGGATCTCGGTAGGAACAAAGGCATCAACCAGTCCAATTACAAATGCAGCCAGCAAACTGCCCAGTATGGAAACCGAAAGGTAGTTAGGAACTATATACTGGGCTAAGTAGATAACAACAGCAGCGGTCACAAAACCTACAATGCCGCGTGAACGAGGTGATACCCTGTCTCCCAGGACCAGTTCCACTAAATATCCCAGAATGGCTATCACGATAGCAGCTATCAAGGCCCCCACAAAGCCGGATACAGTTATGCCGGGGAGAAGGTACCCAACCAGCATCAGGACTAGAGCTGAGACTACAAAACGGACTATGGTTCCAATCATAATAAAACTCCTTTCTTAGTCGTTTCAGGATTAGCATGCCATCCAGTATTGAAAACTATTCAAAATGACAATTAATAAATTTGATAGCCAGCTCTCCCCATAAAAAAACCCGTGATAGACGTTTGCTTGTGTCTCTCACGGGTTTATTATGATTCTGAATAATAGAACATATATGTAGTAAGTTATTTGCTGAAAATGGCTCTAATTCTTGTTTGGCAGTTCAGGCTGATAATGGTAAACTGGGCAGCATACGTTCAAGTTCGATGCGGCGATGAAGACGAATACCATGGCAAGCGAGGTGAACATCAGACCCTTAATTTTAGTCAACATTACGTTTCCTCCTTCCCTAAATTATTTACCCACCGATTACTGAGAATGAAATCGTAAAAGCGCATGTAAATAGCGCCCAAGCGGGTCATGGTCAAGGTTTGGTAGAAGATGCCGAGAAGTATCGCAATAGCTATAAGATCTTGTCCTACCCAATGACAATATTGGGCAGCAATGAGTAAAAAAACAACTAAGCAGGCCGCACTGATCTTTAAACGTAAGCGTTTTTGCGAATCTTTTACCGGCTTGGTCTCTGTATCTAATGGTGCCTTAAAATAGACAGTCACCAGACTGAATGATGCAACGATCAACAAGTAAGCCTCAAAATACTGATAGCTAATGACATGACATAGGTAGGCCAGGATCGGGAAGCTAATCAAACCGGCTATTGTACAGACTAAATAGGTATTACAGTGAGCTCCGCCTGCCAGTCGGCGGAATAAAGAAAAGGAAACTAAAACCGTCAGCAGTTCTGGTAGTAATCTCAGGGACCAACCAATTACGATCAATAACAGAAACTGCAGAAACCCGCCCAAGAACACCTCAAGACCATAACGAAGGACATCTTCATCATGATGTGATGTTGAATTCGCCGCTATTAAACGACCGAGATTTCGAGCCAGGCTGTTCAATTGCTTCACTCCCCTGCGATGACTCCGGCAGATAAACCGTAAATACCACCATGCCGTCAGGATTGTCCACCTCGACCTGCCCCCGATGTTTCTCAACTAATTGCCGAACAATGAATAATCCAAGCCCCCGGTGACCATCCCGTTTAGTGCTGAATCCGCGTTCAAAGATCTTTTGCTGTGCTTCTGGAGTAAGGTTACCACAATTCGCAATGCGTATCTGGTATTTTTTGTCGTTTTTTGTTATATGTACAAAAACTTTTCTGTCTTCACGGGGAAGCATAGCAACCGAATCAAAGGCATTGTTAATGAGATTACCCAGAATACGGTTTAGCTCGTGAGGAGGAATAGCCAGTTTATCGACGCGGGTATCAGCCGTGATATCAAGTTGGATGCCACGTGAAGTGGCTAAACCACTCTTGATATATAACAGGGCTGACAACGCCGGATGACCGGTAGACATAAAGTTTCTGGTCACAATGATTTCACCGATCAGCTCTTCTAAATATGCACGGGTTTCATCTAAATTACCCAATTGTACAAACCCATATAGTGTTTGCAGATGGTTTATCCGATCATGGGCCTCAGCCTGGGTGGCAGTATACAATTCATCAAGAGTTTGCACATAGGCGGTCTGAGTAATATATTTGCTTTCCTTACCCAGAAGGATAAATAACTGTTGGATAATAAGAACCATAATTAAAAAAGCACATACCATAGCCATGGTAGGTAGAATGCTCAGCCCTTGGGTAGAAACATTCGGCATAATATATTGAGCAGAAAGGCCGTAGAGGATGTTAAATACTATTTGGATAAGCAGTAGAAATAGCATGGTACTGGCCAGCACCACTATTACCCTTACTCTCTTTTCGTTGGGTATAGAATAATCCAAGCTACTAAAATCAAAGATATATTTCCTGGTTTTCAGGCAAAACCAGATAATAATCAAGGCTATTACTATCTGTGGAGTAGGCAAGACAAGACTTACCAGAGGATGGGCTTGTTCGTACTCCCAGGTAAGGGGAGTCAAACGATAAATTAAGGACATAGATAGGTTTTCGCCGAGTGCCATAACAATTGTGCCTAATATAACTATCAGCAGCGACCTTAAAAAGCCAAGGTTCCAATTCAACATTACAATAGTAACCAACAATATGGTCAGTAGACAAAACTGAATACCCATAGTAATATCTATACTTCTGACCACAATATTGATAATCGCATAACAAAAGCCGACAAACATTATTTCTTTCAGTTTTGGTCTGATATTGACCAGCAACAAGCCCAGCCAGGTCGTTATAAAACCAGTGGCAAAGCCATGTATTAATAATATACCAACATTTTGGTTCATCTATAATACCTCGTTTCTCAGATCTTGTTTGTGCCGATCCATTTTCTGTTTTTATATATCAATGTTATTCTATTCTTCCTTTCCCAGCAAATAGTTTATATGGTATCAGTAATACATTGTCGGTTATTTTCTAATAATTAATATGTTTATTTAATAAAAGAGGTATGTTATCCCTTTACAACGAATAATTCCTTATTATGTTATAGGCGGGATAATATGCTGGCATCACTTAATACTCTGGTCATAACCGGAATCGACGCAATGCCCGTAAAAGTGGAGATAGACATTCAGTCCGGGTTACCAGTTTTTGACATTGTAGGCCTGGCTCAGGCAGCTTTGAAGGAAGCCCGGGAACGAGTAAAATCCGCCATAAAAAACAATGGCTATCAATTCCCCAACCATAGAATTGTCGTAAACCTGGCCCCCGCCGACATAAAAAAGGAAGGTACTCACTTCGACCTGCCCATTGCCCTTGGCATATTGATAGCATCGGGGCAAGTAAGTATGTCGCTTGGCTACAACTACTATTTTGCCGGTGAGTTATCACTTGATGGCAGCCTGCGGCAAGTTCCTGGTATTTTGCCGATGGTACTGGCATTGATGAATTTAGCTGGTGAACAAACCATTGTTATTCCCAGCGCCAATAGCAGAGAGGCCGGTCTGGTGACCGAGGTTCGGTCGCTGGCCAGCAATAGTCTGGCTGAGATTTGTTCCTTCCTGGAAGGTCAGGATACCTTAACTTCGGTAATGGCAAGCGGCTCAGAAACGTACAGCCCACCTGCTCTTCAACCCGATTTTGGAGATGTGCGGGGACAGGAGATGGCTAAACGCGCCTTGCAGGTCGCGGCTGCCGGCATGCACAACATATTGCTGATCGGTCCTCCTGGTGGGGGCAAGACCATGTTGGCACGCCGTCTGCCGAGCATACTGCCGGAAATGAGTCGTGAAGAGGTTCTCGAAACGACGAGGATATATTCTGTAGCCAATTTGCTGAATCCCGATTATCCTCTGGTCAATACCAGGCCCTTCCGCGCTCCGCACAAAAACGCCTCAAGTGCCAGCATCATCGGCGGAGGTCGTATTCCCCGTCCCGGGGAAATCAGTCTGGCTCAAAACGGGGTTCTTTTTATGGACGAGTTTCCTGAATTCAGTCGTGATGTTCTGGAGGCTTTGCGCCAGCCCTTGGAGGATAAAGTGGTGACAGTAGCCCGGGCGCAGGCTACTTCGACCTATCCGGCCAATTTCTCCTTGGTGGCTTCCTGTAATCCCTGCCCCTGCGGATTCTATGGTTCCGACCTGGAATGCCATTGCAGCCCTCCGCAGATCCAGAAGTATCTCGGGCGCATCAGCGGGCCTCTACTGGACAGAATGGATCTGCAGGTAGAGGTACCCCGGGTCAATTTCGAACAATTACGAGGGAATAGCAACACCGAAAGCTCGGAAGTCATACGCAGCAAAGTCCAGGAGGCCCGGGAAATACAATATCGCAGGTTTTCCCGGTACAAGGTCAATCTCAACTCTGAGATGCGCTCTTCGGATGTTCGAAGGTTCTGTGTGCTGGATAGCGAATCAGAAAGTCTTTTGAAGCAAGCCTTTGATAAACTGAATATGAGCGCCCGTGGCCATGACCGGGTACTCAAAGTAGCCCGCACCATCGCCGATCTGGACCACTCTGAATCCATTAATATGCCGCACCTGGCCGAGGCTCTGCAATACCGCAGTCTGGATCGGAAATATTGGAAATAAGCGTATTAAGTTAAATGGGGATAATTATAGGTAAAGAAAACCAGGTTTTTCTGATTATGTTATTCCTTATAGCTAGCCTACCGGTCATGCCTGGTTGCAGTCATAACCCTTCCAGCCCGGTGCAGTCAGAATCTGTGAAACCGCCGGAGATTTCCAGTCCTACTGATGGTGAAATAATTGCGCTTATTCAAAGGGCCGATGCTTTGCCCTTGGAAGCGTTTAATAAGCTTGAACCGGCTTCCGTAGTTGAAGATAGCGAAACGGGAAATATGTATATACTGTTTACGGCGGAACTGGATTCAGCTGATAAAATGAAAGCTTATTTGAGCCAAGCCTGGTCCCCTGAGGCAGTCGAGACATTTATGAATTTATACAAGGTGGTCGGGGGTAAGCTTTGCTATCCTATGAGTAATTGGAGTTCTATCGGGATGCATAACGATACTGATAAGGTAACAAAACGGGAACTGCTCGAAGGGAATGTAATGAACGTCACCATCAATGGAAAGGGCCCAGATGGTTTATTCGATAGGACATATCAACTTAGGAAAGTGGATGGCAGTTGGTTAGTAGCCTATTCCCCCGAATTAGATGAAATCAGGTAATTGCTATCTTATATCAATCGCGCTGCTCATCGATAAATGTCTTGATGGGAGGAATTTTTCTTATGATACTATATCGGCTTTTTCCGTTCATACCCTTGATATTATCTGTGGTCTTTAATATTTGTTACAGTATTTATGGACCTTCCGATGCGCAGGACGGAATACTCTATATGTTTGTTTTGGTTTTTGGTTTGCTTGGCATGTTGCTATTCACGTTTGTCGGCTTGGTATTTCTAGCCAGACAACATAGGGAGCTTACTTATTACAAAATTCTTTTTATCATATTGACCATTATTAATTTGTTCATTTCTACTATATTGGCACTTTTCAGTATTTGGTTGGTAGCTATTGTCTTGGCAATTATAATTGCAGGGTTCATTATCCTAAGAAAGCATAAAAAGATTCAGAATGAAATTGATGGAATAAAATGAGGCACATACACTGTCTAATGCTCGTAAGAAATACCCCTCCTTGATTGCAGGAGGGGTATTTCTTACTTTTATTCAGGTTAATCGGCTTTTGTTGCTTCCGGGGCTGATGGCGCCTCCTCCGGCTGACCGCTATTCCTTGGCCATCGGTTCATCCGGAGTTGTCACCGTTGTTTCATCCATCGTTGCTGCAGTTACTGCGGCGCTTGCCTGCATTTCGTTATTTCTAATCACAAAGACGAAGACCGCAAACAGCCCTAGCAACACGGAAAGGATAGTAAAAAGAACTGCATTTTCCGAGTACATCTCGAAAAGCTTATAAATAAATACCACCATAAAAATCAGCATCGCAATGGAAATAAGCGTGCCCAGAACAGGGATCCAACTTAGTACAGATCCACCTACCACCACAACAGGCAGCCATAAGCCAAGGTTATCGATATGGATGCCGAAGAGGTCCATCTCTCCTACCAGCATTCCCATGATATAAAGATCAGCAATTGGGATCCAGGCCAACCACGGATTTTCTATCCCCCGATTTTTTGCCAGGGTATAGAGACCGATCGATTTAAGACAGTATAATACCAACCCAATAAGCATCAAAACAGCAACAACGGCCATACCCATCGCCATTATAGTAGCCATGCTATCACCGTAACCCATAAAAACCCCTCCTTAAAATGTTTTTTCTATTTATATGACAAAAGGTTTGACCTTTAGAAACTATATTCACTACAACCATTATTTTTTCCTGCAACAAGTATATAAAATAGATCTTATAATAATACACCGATACTCAAATTACGCTTATTATATCCATTGCGATCCATCCCGTCCCCTGTTATGCTTAGATCAATGAAGCCAAATTGAGGAGTTTTCTCTATGAAAAACCGTTTGCCCGCGATTATTATCTTATTATCGGGAAGTCTGCTGGCAGGTATTGGCCTGTGGCGCGGAGAAGCTGGAGAGATTCTTTTAAAGGGTATCCGTATATGTCTTGAATGCATTGGCATCGGGTAATCCCCAAGGAGCGGTAGACTTTGGAAAAACGCCGGATCGTCCAACTAACTTCAACTTTGCTGAATAATGCTTACCTCAAAGGCTTTGCAACGCTATCCATCTATCAGGGAAAAGGCAAAGCAGTCTGTGTCCCGGTTCTGAACTGTTATTCCTGCCCTGGAGCACTGGGCTCTTGCCCGGTAGGTTCAGCCCAGTTTATGCTGGCTTCCTATAAGCATCAGCTTTCTCTTTATGTCTTTGGTATACTCACGATGATGGGAGCCGCCAGCGGTCGTCTGGCCTGTGGCTGGCTTTGTCCCTTCGGACTCTTCCAGGAATTGCTGAACACTATCCCGTTTCGCACACGGCATCTGCCCTCACTGCTAAAATGGCTGAAATATCCGGTCTTGATCCTTACCTTGCTGCTCCCGGTCATATGGATCAATTCTGCGGGTATTGGTGAACCTTATTTTTGTAAGTACCTGTGCCCAGCAGGGACGCTGGAGGCTGGATTACCCTTAGGGCTGGGCAATAGCCAATTACGCTCACTGCTGGGGGCTCTCTATTACTGGAAATTGACTCTGCTACTACTGCTAATCGCGGCTTCCATCTCGTATTATCGGCCATTTTGCCGAATCATCTGCCCGCTGGGCGCATTCTACGCTCTATTCAACCGAATCAGCCTTTGGCGTTTCGAAATCGACCATGCACGCTGCACTTCGTGCGGCATTTGCAGCAATCGCTGCCCCATGGAAATTCAGGTACCCGGTAACCCGAATGACCCTGAATGTATACGCTGCATGCGCTGCAGCACCAGTTGCCCCAGTGAGGCCATTACATTCACCCGCATACCGCGACTGACTCCGGCATTTAACGAGGAAAATTTATTGAAACCTTGGGATTCAAAAATATAAAGGAGGTTTGTTTTATGAAGTTATCTGGCAAAATATTACTGGTCATTTTTCTCATCTTATTGCCCCTGTTTAGTTTTACCGGCTGTAATACGCCGCCCCCATCTAATACTGGCAATAGCATCAATCCGCCTGTTAGTGAAGAAAATAATGAGGTCGAACAGCAGAATGCTGAAACCGCCCCAGGCTTTGCTCTGGCCGAGCTCCATACAGGTAAAAACATGCAGATCCCGGCCGATATAACGGGAAGTAAAACCGCACTGGTATTCTTTTCCCTGACCTGACCTTCCTGCGTAGATGAAGTGCTGCAGTTGCAGCCGAAACTCGCCGGATGGCAGCAGCAGAAATTCCAGTTGATTCTGGTTACATCGGATGATGCCAATGCTCTGAAGTCCTTCTTCAAACAGCATCCCATGCCGGTGAAGGTCCTGCTCGATCCGCAGGGTGAGGTTTTCAGCAAATACAATATTCAGTATATTCCAAGCGATTATCTTATAAATGAAAAGGGCGTTATTGAGAAGAGCTTTGTGGGATGGGATGCCAATCGTAGTTCAGAATTGGAAGAATGGTTGTCGAATTAGTGAAAATTTTAATATATGAAGGATTTTCCTGTAGACTTATAGAATCTTAAGGGTACCGTCCTATACGGTGCCCAGGTAAATAAGTACCAGCAGATCCTTATGAACAGCTACTTAGGGCGCCATGAATCATCATGGTGCCTTTTTATTACCTTAGTTTGAATAATAACGCGCATGAAGGTGATGATCATGTTTTTAGAATACTGGACCGAACAATACGGTCAGGATTCCATGAAAGGTCAGGAACCGAGCAGTTTGATCCGGTTCCTGGCCGATATCATCATGAACTCTGCCAATCCGGTCGCAGCTTGCGAGGCTGACGGCAAGCTCATCGCTTTTAATACCACATTTGAAAACCTTTCCGGCTATGCCCCGGCCGAACTCAAACAACTTAATTGGCTTGATCTTATCGTAGCGGGCGAATCTGAAATCTTTAATTTAGATCCTGACACCGAACCGGATTATAACACCCGAACCCAGTTGGAAAATCAATTGATCTGTCGGGACGGGTCTCATCTCCCTATCAGTTATTATCTGCAAGCCATGCGTTTTCCCGGCGATAAAGCCATCTGTTACATGGTATTCATCACCGATATCTCCAAGCAGCTGCGTCTGCAGGAAAGTCTCCGCTATAAGGCCGCATTTGAAGATATGCTCGGTAACATCTCCAACTGTTTTATCAATCTTGATATTGACGAGATCGATCATGAGATTGAGAGATCGCTTCAGTGTATCGGCGAATTTATGAAGGCGGATCGGGCATACGTATTCACCATCCGTAATCGTAAAAAGGTGATGGACAATACCCATGAATGGTGTGCCGAAGGGATCGAGTCATATAAAAACAAGCTGCAGAATATGCCGTTGACCGATTTTAAGTGGTGGATAGAACAGTTGCAAGAATCAGATCATCTCTACATTCCATCGGTTCTATCTATGAGCGATGATCACCCGCTGGAAAAAAGAATCCTGCTGGAACAGGATATCCAGTCGCTGTTGGCTGTACCCATGTCCTCCCAGGGTCGCTTAATCGGTTTTCTGGGTTTTGATCAGGTGCAACATACGATCGTCTGGTCTCGTCGTGATATCGCACTGCTGAAAATGCTGGCAGAAACCTTCGCATATGCTCTGGAACGCAAGTATTCTTCCCGCCGTCTCGAAATGGCGATCAGGATCTTAGATAACATCTCCGAAGGAATGATGCGCATAACCCAGGGCAGAATAACCTGGGTAAATCAAGCTTTCACCACCATTACCGGTTACAGCTATGATGAGATCATTAATCAGGAATACCGGATCCTGGGAACGCCAGAGGCCGATAATACAAGTATTGTGGCAGAAGTAAGAAAATGCCTTGATTTTAACAATACCTGGCAGGGACTGGTTCCGGGGCGCCATAAGGACGGCCATAGCTTTCCTGCTGCTGCTTTTGTCAGTGAGATTAAAACCGACAATCCTTCTTACCGCGGCACCTTTGTGATTTTTGCCGACATTACCGAACAGGACCGCCTTAATCAGGAGAGAAAAAGGCTCAAGCAGCAAACTGCCCAATTGCAGCGTCTTAATTCCCTTTCCGCCCTTTCCGGCGGTATGGTACACGAAATCGCACAACCCCTCAACTCTATCCGGGTGCTGGTAGACGGCATGCTCTATTGCCACCACAATGAATTGCCGTTGAGCAATAGCGAGATCTTCACCAAGTTGGCGGACATATCTGTAGAATTAAGCCGCATCGATGAAATAATCAACCACATGCGATCCTTTGCCCACCTCAGCAACAAGCCGGAACTGGAACCATGCACTTGGAATGAAGTCGTGGGCAGAGCCTTAAAACTCCTGGGGCGGCAGTTGGCCGCACATGGCATTTTTGTCATCACCGACCTGGATCCGAACATCCCTAAAATGAGGGGCAATTTAAACCGTCTGGATGAGGTCATGGTGAACCTTCTGGTCAATGCCATGCAGTCACTGGACCTCAGTGGTAGAGAGCCCAAGAATATCAACTGCCGCACCTTTACAGCAGAGAGCCACTGCTTTTTGGAGGTGTCCGACAACGGTATAGGTATCGATACTGAATTGCTTGACCTGATATTCGAACCATTTGTTACTACCAAGTCCTCTTATCAGGGAATGGGGCTGGGCCTCTCGGTGGTGCAGTCGATCATGAACGCACTGGGGGGACAGGTCAGGGCTCTCAACGGTCCGCAGGGTGGAGCCATTTTTCACTTAGAACTGTCCGCAATCACTGATACTATCTAACATGAAAGGGGATCAATAATGAAGATCCTGCTGGTAGATGATGAGGAAAGAAGCCGTCTCAATCTGGCTGATTTTTTGGGCAAGCTGGGCCATCAAGTGCTACAGTCCGGCAGCGCCGTCGACGCTCTTCAAATACTGGAGAACTCTTCGGCCGACCTGCTGCTTACCGATAATCGCATGCCAGGCATGTCCGGTCTGGATTTAATGCGCAAGGCAGCAGATCTCCCCAACTATCAAGACCTGGCCATGGTAATGTTTACCGCCTATGGCGACATGGACAGCAGTATACTGGCGCTAAGGGCCGGTGCTTTCGACTATTTGCTCAAACCCCTGAATATCGAAGAACTGGTCAAAACCCTCCAGCGGGTAGAACATAGAATCGGAACAAATGGTACAATATCTCCGGTCACGCTTATTGCTAGCTCTGAAGAGGGAGAGCTGGATACAGCCACAGAATCACCTCAAGACTATTCGCAGCAGTATGGCTGCTGCGGTGAAATGATGGTTTATTCCCGAGCCTTGCGCAAAGTCATGGCTCTAGCCCGCAAATTGCACCTTAGCCGTAATATACCGGTCTTGATCGAAGGCGAGACCGGGACCGGCAAAGAGTTGGTGGCTAGATATATCCATTATGGCGATGAAAACCTGGATGCCCCCTTCGTGGCTCTCAATTGTGCAGCCATTCCGGATACATTGTTTGAGAGTGAACTTATGGGCTATGAAGGAGGGAGCTTTTCCGGCAGTCATATTCGCGGCAGTAAGGGCAAGGTAGATCTGGCCCAGGGCGGCACCTTGTTTCTGGATGAGATCTCGGAGATACCGCTAAATATTCAAGCCAAGCTCCTGCGCCTGATCCAGGAAAAGGAATTCTACCGGGTCGGCGGCCTAAACTTGATAAAAAGTGATGTGCGAATCATTGGAGCCAGCAACCAGAACCTTAAAACCGCTGTTGAACGCGGCTCTTTCCGCCAGGATCTATATTACCGCCTCAAGGTGGGCAGCATCTATCTGCCGCCCCTGCGCGAACGCCAGGAGATAATCCTGCCAGTGGCCAATAAGTTCCTGCAGAAGTTCTCTGGCCAGAATAACAAATCCTTTCAGGGATTCACTCCGGAAGCTGCCCGAATTCTCATCAATTATCGCTGGCCGGGCAATATCAGAGAACTGCGCAATCTTATCGAATGGATAGTAGTGAGTGAAGACGTACAGGTTGTAGACAGCCAGCATCTGACTATCATCACCAATAATGATTATTGGTGGCAAGATAAAAATCCCATTCAGGAGCAGGAGGCATCCTTCGATTCCATTCCAGAAGGAATGCCCCTGAACGAGATCTCCAATGTCATAATACAAAAGGCTCTTGCTAAAAACGGTGGCAACAAGGCGGCTACGGCCAGATATCTGGGAATCTCCCGCAGCGCACTCTACAAACGCCTGGCACATTTCGAATAAGTGTCTTCATTCAGTCGCGATATTCATCTCCAATGGCCCTTCGTTGCAGCTGAAGGCGATAACCAGAGTCTCCACCTGGCTGATCATGGTCACCATGTTCTTGCCATTGATCAGCATAGGTGGCGTAATGTTGACCGCCACTCCCATCTGCTCCAGCTGGCTAATACTGTTGCCAGTGACCATATTGGTAAGTTCGCATAGTGCGCTCTTGGGCATCATATCCAGTTCGGGGACCGGCATGCCTCCCATCATGGTTGAAGCGATGTTGCGGGCGGTGCTTTCCGGGAGTGAAAGCACAACATTACCCTTAAGGTCTCCCACCATACCGATAATGATATTGACCTCATTATCCGTCTTGAGCTTTTCCCGTTTTGCCAGGCCAGTCCGCTTTATGCTGGCCATATTAAGCATCTGAAAGGTATTTATTAAGCCGGATATAAAGGGGTTAACATACTTAACGTCCATCTATTTCCCCTCCTTCGCGGCTACGTTGATTTTAACAGGCCCGGCGGCACTCTCCATCAAAACTGAACTTGAACTCAGGCGAGCATTGAACATGCTCATCCCCTGTCCGGCAAAAACACTGGGCGGAGCCAGACGGATATTCAGCCCTGGCTGTAAATTGTTTATGGTCGTTATTGCATTGCCGCTGATAATATTGGCTATCTCGGCCCCGGCATAAAGGACTTCTTCATTCTCAACTGTATCATAATCTTCTCCCGTCATGGCCCTGGCAAAGATACAGGCTGTCTCCTGGCTCATATCGAGCAGAAACCAACCTTCCCAACCGCCGGTCAAACCAACCATTACGGAAAAACCACGGGATATAAAGCTGTCTCCTTCAGGTTCCGGCTGTCCCTTGACAATATCCGTTTCGAGCATATCCTTGAAAACCTTGACCGTAGCTGCCACAAAGGGAGCTATCTGCACTATACTCATTGGCTCCACTCCTTACCTGTTAAAGACTTCCCGAACCTTGTCCACCATCTCCTGGGGCTTGAAGGGTTTGGTACAGAAGTCGGTTATTCCGCGTGACTGGGCATCAGCCTTGATATCGCTATCACCCATCGCCGACAGCATGATTATCTTCTGGGCTGGATTGACCTTTTTTATATTGCCTGCTGCCTCCAGACCATCCATGATCGGCATGGTTACGTCCATGGTGATCACATCGGGCAGGGTGCTGGCATATATCTCGACCGCTTCCTTGCCGTTACCAGCTTCGGCTACTATCTCGAACCCTTCAGGTTCCAAGGCTTTTCTTACCATTTTACGGGTAACCGGCGAATCATCGACCGCCATCACTCTGATCGGAGTCCCGTCAGCTTTGAGTCCCTTCATGTAAACCCCTCCAGTAGTTTAATAAGCACAGATGGACACCTGCGGTTTATTTCCATGACACCTGATCTCCACACAACCAGCCAATTAGTGCGAATAAGCTGAGATATATGCATCGTAAACTGTATTATTATCTGTACTGTCCGTTCAAATCTGTGTCCATCTGTGTTAAATCGTTGACCTATTTGTTGACCGCTTTTACAATCTCATCAGCTATGTTCCAGATGGGAACCACTTTTTCGGCACCGCCTTTTTTTACCGTGTCCCCGGGCATCCCCCAGACGATGGCACTCTCCTCTGATTCTGCGATCGTGACACCACCGGCCTGGCGGATCTTGACCATAGCATCAGCGCCGTCATTACCCATTCCGGTCATGATAACGCCTATGGTCTTGCGTTGATAGATTTCCAGCACTGATTCCATCATTACCCCTACTGAAGGGATAAACAGGTGGTCCGGTTTACTGGTAAGGCGGATCATGACGTCCCCGGTAGCACTTTTGACCAGGTTGATGTGTTTACCGCCGGTACCGACATATACCGTCCCGGCTTGCACCTTCATCCCGGCCTGGGCCTCAACCACTTCCAATTTGCAGGCATTATTCAGGCGATTGACATAAGTAGCCGTGAAATTGGACGGCATGTGCTGCACCAGAAACATCACTGCATTAATATCCGGCGGTATCAATGGCAATACTTCATAGATCATCTTGGGCCCGCCCGTAGATATCCCCATAGCTACTGCCTTGAGGTTCCGGTTACTTTGGGGCCGGGCATTCACTGCTGGACGGGATGTCTCCTGCCGGGTTCTGGTCAGCATCTGGATACCGCGCCGGCTTCTTTTCAAGCGGGCGGCAGCCTTTACCTTGCCAATCAGTTCCGGCGCTACTGCTTCTATGTTGCTGGATACGGTCCCGCCAGGTTTGCCTACGAAATCAAAAGCCCCCAGTTCCAAGGCCTCAAAGGTAGTCACCGCCCCCTCCTGGGTAAGCGATGACACCATGACCACCGGGCAGATCTTTTCGTTTACTATGTATTGCAGGGCAGAAATGCCATCCAATCCGGGCATATTGACATCCATGGTGACGACGTCGGGATGATGTTCCCGGGCCTTATCCACCACGTCCAAACCATCACGAGCCGAAGCCACCACCTCTATCTCACCGTCGGCTTCCAGTATTCTTTTCAGCAGCTTGCGCATCATCGCCGAATCATCGGCAATCAATACTCTTATCATGATACTCGCCCCTAACTGATTCGGAGTAAGTTACCTTAAAACATGATGTTCATTGCCAGACCTCTTCCGGATTTGTTACTCTGATCTATTTTTGTTTTTTCAGTTTGGGTTTTTCTTTGACCGGTGGCTCTTTTACGGCAGTCTCCTTTTTGGCCGGTACTGGTTCGTTCCCACCAAGCGCCGCCAGTTTCTGCCACTCCCGGTCTAAAAGGATGTTCTCCAGATTCAGCATCATGATCATACGATCACGGAGTTTGGCGATCCCGTCCATGAAGCTGGCAGCCTCATTTTCCAGAAGAATATCCGGCGCCTTTTCAAGATAAATGGCGGGGATGCGCAGCACCTCTAGTACTTCATCAACAACTATCCCGATCTTTTTATTATTGATATCGCTTACGATAATGCGGGTGAACTCGTTATAATCCTTGGCTGCGATCTCAAAACGTTTTCTCAAGTCGATCAGCGGGATCACTACGCCTCGCAGGTTAATTACACCTTCTACAAAACGCGGCGCCCGGGGAACTTTCGTTATCTTGGTAAGCCGGTTTATCTCCTGTACCTGGGTGATGCGAACTCCAAATTGCTCGTTGTTCAGCTTAAAGACCACCATCTGTTCTTCGTCGAGGCTATCGATGAATGTGCTTTCTTCTTCAGGAAAGTCAGTATCGATGGCCGTGTCCATAGTGCCGATATCCTCCAGTTCCTCCTGAGTGATTATACTATTGGGGTCAATCAGCATGATGATACGCTTGCCCCCGTCCACCCGGGCAATACCCTGGAGCTTTTCCGAAGCATCCACGTTGAGAGCCTGCGGCGGCGGGAAAATGGTGTCTTTCGGAATCCGGGTTACCTCATAAACCCGGTCGACCACCAATCCGATGCGGGTGTTGTTGACATCAACCACCATTACCCTGGTGCTGTCGGTTATCGCATCGGAGCCGGTATCCAGCTTCAAGCGCAGGTCGATGATGGGCATCAGGTTCTCCCTGAGAGAAATGACTCCTTTGACATAGGCCGGCATATTCGGCACCTTGACCACCTCAGGGTAGCGAATGATCTCCCTGACGTTTTCAATTTCCAGGGCAAATTCCTCGTTATCTAGCAGGAAGGATACCAACTGTACTTCTTCCATTTTTCTATCCTCCTGCCGCGCGGCAGTTTCCTTACTCCCGTGCCTTGCTCCTCTTTCGTTCTTTTCACTTGTATCTATATTGCAGAGTGTAGGAGCATCCAGGATCATAACCAAATTTTTACCATCGTTTACCTTTACCACACCGGTAATATTGCTGGCATCCAGGCCGGAAACCATGGCCGGCGCCTTCTCGATCCGGTCGCTTTCCACCCGTAGAACCTCGGATACGGCGTCAACGCTGAGCCCCACTTTCTTGCCGCGCACATCGATGACAATGACCCGGCTTGATACACTGCGGTCCATCTTTTCCATGCCGAAACGGGAACGGGTATCGATGACCGGCAGGATGTCCCCCCGCAGGTTGGTGACTCCCTCTACATAGGCAGGGGCCTGCGGAATCACCGTTATGGCCGGGATCCTGATTATCTCCTGTACATTCATGATATCAACACCAAAGTTCTCCTGGCCCAGAACAAAGGTAACCAGTTGCATCTCATCTGAAGAGAATACGCTATCAACTTCCATATGAAATCCCTCCTTGCATACAAATCAATCCTCCCCTGGATTAGTTGATCTGCATTTCGTCAGCGATAGATGCGATCTCTTCGATAGAATTGGCCAGTTCCTCGATGGCTTTGGCCTGTTCCTGGGCCACCTGGGCGGCTTCCTCTACCTGGTCCTGGGATTCATTAATCATTTCCAAGACCCGCTTGGATTCCTTTTGGTCTTCCTCGATGGCTTTCTTGCTCTCTTGCATGTGGGTGAGTACTTCGGTTCTGATGCCTCCAATATCTTGTAATTCCTTTTCCACCTCACCATTTTTAACGGCAGCCCCTGCGGCTTGCTCATCCGCCTTGCGGGATGCCATCTCGGACTGATTGATTTCTACGGCTACCTTGCCCATTTGCAATTGGACATCGCGCACCAAGTCCTTGATCTTGTCAGCGTTCTCCGCCGATTCGGTGGCCAGGTTCCTGATGTCGCCGGCTACTACTGAGAAGCCACGGCCATGTTCTCCGGCTGTAGCCGCTTCCACAAATCCGTTTACTGCCAGCATATTGGTCTGAATTGAGACATTTTCGATAGTATCCACGATCTTCTCAATACGCCGTATCTTGTCCTGCAGCTTTTCCACCGCTTCATTGGTGGTGTCGTAGGACTTGATGCATTCCCTTAACCTGCCCCAGACGTCACGGGCATCTTCCCGGCAATGCAATAATAATTCTTTAACATTGTCGTTGATTTGACCTGCTTCCTTGGCCTGCATAAATAGGGTATCGGAGCCATCCTTGCATTCATCTGCAATAAGTGCAGCCCTGGTGGCCTCCTCTTGCACCGATTTAGCACCTTGGGACATCTGAGTCAGTGCGGCAGCCACCTGACCGGCGGAGGTACTAAGTTCCTCAATATTGGCAGAGAGCTCTTCCGCGGTAGCTGCCACCTCTTCCGCGGATTTACTGATGTTAGTGGAGTTTTTAAGCTCTTCGGCCATCTCGGTCAACTCCTGAGTAGCTACATTGACCTCGGCCATAGCCTTGTTCTGTTCTGCCACCCCTTTGGAGGATTCTTCAGTTGCAGCCATCATCTGTTCCGAAGCTGAAGCAATTGACTCTGAAACACCCAGAAAATCATCTGATTTCTTATGCAGGTCGTTAACCAGCGATTTACAAGCTGTAAGAATATCCGAGTAATTTACAAACAATTTACCCATCTTAGCAAAATTTTCATTGGTTGACTCTAACTTAACCTGCATACTGTTGAATTCCTCAACTACCTGGTTAATATCCTTTACTACCTCGTCTACGCCAGTTCTGATTTCTTCTACCACTCCCCGAATATCCCGGGCAGAACGCTCAGATATCTCAGCCAGATTGCGAACTTCGTCCGCAACCACCGCAAAACCCCGGCCATGCTCACCAGCTCTGGCTGCTTCAATCGCTGCATTTAAGGCCAATAAATTGGTCTGATCGGCAATCATGACCACCGCCTGTACTATATCCCCTATCTTGCGGGACTGAACCTCCAGTTCCTCTATCCTGGCACCAGATTGTGCATTACGGTCACCGGCTTCCTTTAAAGCCCCCATCATTCTGTTCATAGCATCGACAGATTCCTGTGAAAGGGTGGCCCCATTTTCCGCCTTAATAGCAAGTATTTCAAAACTCTTTTGCAGTTCCAGGGCCGACCGGTTTACCTGCACTGCCGCTGCCCGCATTTCCTCGCTGCTGCTACCCACCTGTTGCCCGCTTGAGGCCAGGCTGTCCATTAAACGGCTGAACTCTACTGCGGCCGCATTAGATTCTTCTATTCCAGCCAGAAGTTGTTCGGAAGCTGATGCAATACGCTCCGCCATCGCCTGCTGTTTGGCCATGGTACGGGCGCGAGCCTTTTCTTGAGCCATTTTCCTGGCCATCTCTCTCTTGCGGACTATGTCCTCATCACTTTCTCTCTTAACGGTAATGCCGGTTTTCTCGACCATCTCCATACTGCCTGGTTTCTCGAGTTTCTTGGCCATACAATTCACTCCTTACCCTAATTGTTTTATATCACTGTCAATGCCTTGCCCCGGCGGGCAAGAATTTTGTTTACGCCTGTATAACCTAGATCAGTTATACTGACCTGATTCTGAATGCCGGTATCGATGTCCAGGGCTGAAACATTAAGAATGCCATTGCCATCAATATCGAAACTCACATCTATGGTGGGTTCTCCGGCAGGTCCCTTACGTATGCCGGCCAGATGGAACTTACCGAGCGATATGTATGCTTCATCAAGTTCATCACGCTGCAGGATATCAATGATCACCTCCTCCTGCTCATCCTCTACAGTCGTGAAAAGCTGCGATTTCTCAACTGGATACGGGGTACCGGCGGGGATAAGGGGAACAAAACTCCCTGCGTCATCCTGTATACCGAGTGTATGACTGGTCACGTCGCAAAGATCTATATTAACCAGTTCGCCGGAAAGCATTCCAGCCTCCAAGGCGGCACCCAATGCCACTATCTCATCAGGATTGATTTCTGATCTGATCTCCATGCCCGGAAACATATCAGATACCAGGCTGCGGAAACCGGGCATACGTGAGGCCCCACCCGCAAGAACGATGACATCAACCCAGGAATTTTCGATGTTTGCTTTGGCCAGGGTTTGTCCTATTAGTTTGCTGATCTCTTCAAAAAGGCCCTGGCATATACTGTTGAACTCATCGCGTTCAAGGGTCTGGTTGAGATGCAGGGGACCGGCGGCACCCATAGTAATATAAGGCACCAGTATCGAACATTCATTGATATTGGAAAGATCGACCTTGGCCTTCTCTACACTAATATGCACCTGTTGCATGGCAATGGGGTCCTGGTTAAGGTCGATGCCGGTAGCCAGGCGAAAGCTTTCCAGTACGTGGGCAACTATACGACAGTCGAAATCAAGCCCTCCCAGGCTGGTAGAACCGCCGCTGCCGATCACCCGGCAGGAGTCTTCCTGATACTCCATCAAGGTTATATCAAAAGTCCCGCCGCCGATGTCCAGAACCAATACGTTTTGCCTGGCATCCAACTTGAGACCGCTGGCCAGAGCAGCTGCCGTCGGTTCGTTCAGCAGCTTGGCTATCCTGATACCTGCGATCTCGCCGGCCATCAGAGTGGCCTGCCTCTGATTGTCGTTAAAATAGGCCGGAACCGTTACTACTGCTGCTTCCACCTTATCCCCCAGGGACTCTTCAGCATATTTCACCAGTTTACGGAGTATAAGGGCTGATATCTCGGTCGGCGTATAGGTACGCCCGCGAATGCTCACCTGGTAGTTAGAACCCATATGTCGTTTGATGGTGCTGACAGTCACATCGGATTTTAACACCAATTGTGAACGGGCGATCTCACCTACCATTACTTCGCTATCATCCTTAAAGTAGACAACCGAAGGGGTCAGGCGGTGGCCCCGCTCATTGATAACAATTTCCGGCTTTCCTTCATTGTTGATGAAGGCTACCAGTGAATTGGTGGTTCCCAGGTCGATTCCAATTATCATAGTCTCCCCCCGCTGTATGCTTTATTGAGTGATAAGCTCAAGGTTTTCCCTGGCAACTTGGTTATCGGGACATATATCACAAGCCCGGCGCAGGTACCCTGTCGCTTCCTGCCCGCGTCCAGCCTCATAGAGTATGATCGCAGCATTATTGAAGGCCTGAGAAGCCAGCAGGCAAACCTCTTTATCAGGCAAGGTCAGCCTTGTCTCCAGGTAATTAATCAGGCTCCGGTACTGATAATAGGCTTCATAAAGGTTGCCTTCCTCGTCCGCCTTGAGGCCTTCTGAAAAGATCCTCTCTGCATGAAGGATATCTATTTCTTCATCTTTTTTGATGAGTGGCTGAGCAGTTGCTGACAGCAAGATGTCCAACCCTTTGCCCAGATGTTTATTTGCCGCCATGATTATCACCGCCTTTACGCAGGACTGCTGCGGACAGGGCATCATAATCTTTGGCTCCCCGGCAGGCGGGGGCATATTCGGATATTGTCTGGCCAAAGCTGGGGGCCTCGGCCAGTTTTATGTCATTCCTGACGGGAGGCAGCAGTTTGTCCGCACCAAAATTCTTTTTGATTTCATCCAATACGCTACGGGCGAGATTGGTACGAAGATCACATTTGACCGGAACGATCCCCAATAACCGCAAATCCGGGTTAAGCTCCAGGTTGATGCGATAGAGGATCTGTATCATCTGGGCCAGTCCGTCCATGGACAGGAAGTTGGCCTCGACCGGAATTATCAGTTGCTGTGCCGCCACCAGGCTGTTGACAGTTATCAAACCCAGCGACGGAGCTGAATCGATCAGGATATAATCATAGTCATTATCCACTATCAACAGCAGGTCGCGAAGCAGGAATTGAGCATTATCATGGTGGGATACCTCTATTTCCAATGCCGACAAATCTGCCCGTGATGGGAGAAGATCAAAGGGGTGTCCATTTTTGATAATTGTTTTTCTCAGGCCAGTTGACATAGACTGCCCAGCAGCTACCCCTTGCAGCAATTCATAGACACTGATGGTCTGCTGTGCAGGAATAATACCGCAACTGGTAGTAGCCTGGGCCTGAGAATCAACATCGACCACCAGCACCCGCCGGCCACGTTTAGCCAATCCGGCAGCCATATTCACACTGGTGGTGGTCTTGCCGCTGCCCCCTTTGCGATTGGCTATCACTATAGTGGTGGCCATCTAATCCCTCCTCATCAACCTTGATTTTTCTCACAGCAACTGGGTGCAATTAAGTATCAGAACCACACTGCCGTCACCAAGTATGCTGGCCCCGTTGTATATCTTAAGAGTAGCCATCTCTTCAGCCAGCGCTTTTACCACGAATTCCTGTTCTTTTTGGAAGGCATCAATGATCAGACCGTATTTATATCCATCACTGTTGATGACTACTACCGGTACCTTGTCAGCAGTCTGCCTGTCTATTCCTTCGTTCTCCAGGTTCAGTACCTCTCCTAACTCATAAAGCGGCAGGATCTCGCCTCTCACATCGGCTACCATCCGCTGCTTGTAAGACCGGATACCGGTCCGGGTTATCTTTACCGTTTCTTCGATAGAGTCAAGTGGTATAACAAAATGGTGACCGCGGGATTCAACCATCAACCCACGTATTATGGACATGGAAAGCGGTATCTTCAAAGAAAAGGTGGTTCCTTCCCCGACTTTGCTGTCGAGGTTGATCAACCCGCCGATCTTTTCAGTATTAGTTTTAACAACATCCATCCCTACACCCCGCCCGGATAATTCGCTGACCTCATCACGGGTGGAAAAACCCGGAGAGAAAATCAATTGCAGGGCTTCGTCATTACTCATCTCCTCGATCTGACTGGAACGTATCAAACCTTTTTTTACGGCCTTAAACTTAATTTCGTCGGGATTGAGTCCCTTACCATCATCGCTGATCTCGATTACCGCATAGGTACCTTGATAATAGGCGCGGAGTCTGACGGTTCCGGTTGCCGGCTTGCCAAGCCTTCTGCGTTCATCCGGTGATTCCAGGCCATGGTCGACAGCGTTCCTCAGCATATGCACCAGCGGGTCATTGATAGCTTCAATCACCGTCTTATCCAGCTCGATATCTTCGCCTTCGATTATCAGCTCGACCTGTTTGCCGGCCTTGCGCGAAGTGTCGCGAATAGTCCGAGGATATCGCTGAAACAGAACCTTAAGGGGCACCATACGGGCTGACATGATGGCATCCTGTAGTTCATCAGATATACGGGCCAGTTCTCCGGCAACTGCTTTGGCTTCCCGTGCCATCCCTGGTATAACAGCCTCGTTGGCGATGGTCTGAGCCAGGTGATGGATCTGGTTCTTGGAAATAATCAGTTCGCCGATCATGTTCATCAACCTGTCCAGCTTTTCCTGACTTACTCTGATAGACTGACCGGCGGCCTCCGCTGCAGTTTTCCCATCACTGGTCACTTCGCGGGTCTTCTCCCGGGCTGCAGCCTGTTTAGCCAGTGCCAGGTCCACATCCTGAGCCTTAACCGATCCATCAAGAAGCAAAATATCGCCCAGCTTTTTCTGTTGGTCTAATGCCTTCTGCAGTTGTTCCGGGGTCAGCTTATTTTCCTCCAGCAGGATCTCACCCAGTCGTTTTTCGCCATATTCCAGCGGAACGTTTTCCAGCATCGATTTAACGTGGTTCAGTTTGAGTTCAAGCAGATGCTTCATCTGTTCGAAGCTCTTATTTAGCTTATTGGTCAAGTCTTCGCTGACCACATCGACTCCCGGTACGAAACCAGACAGATAGGTCAGGGTCTGTGCTACCTCCTGCACCAGCTCTTCGTATTCCAGGTAGCGGGCAGTAGACTCGATACTCTTCAGGGCACGGGAATACTGTTTGATGCGCTTCTTGTTGATGGGTGTGTCAGGCTCAATGGTGTCGATCAGACCCTTGATCGATTCCATAGCCTGACCGCTGATATTCATGAAAGCCGCCATCTGCTGGGGCAATGCCGATGAACCACCCTGAGCCGGGTTTTCTATCCCTGATTCATTGGCTTCCGGAGCCATCTTTTTTATGCGTTCCAGCAAATATTCCACATCGGGATCGATCGCTTCTTCGTTTTGCAGATTAGCAGTCAAAAAAACCACCTTGTCTACTACTGTCAGGATAAGATCGATCACCTCGGTACCCGGTTTGATGGCTTGATTCCGGAAGGTTTGGAGCAGCGATTCGCAGCCGTGGGTCAGATTCTTTATCGTCTGTACCAATGCGTCCTGAACACCTTCTTCATGCATGCTGCTTATGACCCCGGCCCCGCCTTTTATGCTGTGAAAACCCCGCATGATGGCATTCAACACCTCGGGATCGGAGCTCTTTTCCATAAGGACACATTTGGCTTCGATATCTTCCAGGTGTTCACTAGTTTCTTCCATAAAGTCCAGCAGCATCTGGTCAAATAAGGGCGACAGCTCAAGTTTCATCAGTTTCTCGACAGCCGCCTGCTGATTGGTGGCTTCCTCCGGGCAGTGCTCAGCAATCTCAGATACCGGTATCGCCGGTTCCCCTCCAGATGTGAGTACTTTGCGGAGGTCGTCCACCTGTTTGATCAATTCGGGGAACGAATGCTCTTCGACCGTCATCTCAAAACTCTCCTGGCCCGGCTGCAGTTCCAGTTCCTGCAGGTATACTGCCAGCTGCTGGAGTAGCAGGTTAAGAGTATCCACTCCCCTGAGGAGAAGATCGGTCACCTCTGCGCTGCAAGGGTATAAGCCTTTTTTCAGATCAGTAAGAAAAGATTCCAGGCTGTGCGCAGTGTCCTTGATTGGCACAAAGTCGACGAAACTGGCAACCCCCTTGACCGAATGCATGGCTCGAAATATGGAGTCAAGCAGTTCCGGTTCAAAGTCGTTTTCGAGCCGCAGGATCCCTTCTTCTATGCCGTTCAGGTGTTCACTGGATTCCTCCACTATTCCCTGCAGGATCTCCAGGTCATCGGTTTGGAACGTAAATATCAAGGTTCCAACCACCTTTCTCTATTTACCCAGGAGCATACGAATATTTAATAAAAGTTCATCCGGTTCGGTGGGTTTTACGAGGTACAGGTTGGCTCCAGCTTCAAATCCCCTCTGTTTGTCTTTCATCTCATCTTCAGTGGATATTATTATTATGGGAATATCCTCATAAGCCTCATCTTCGCGCAGGCGCTCTATCAGGGTGTACCCATCCATATGCGGCATATTGATATCAGTGATGCATATCAACAGTTCATCGTCACTACCATAGATCTTTTCCATGGCATCAGCTCCGTCCACTGCAGTGATTATTTCCAGGCCAAGACTCTTCACGATATAGCTGTGAAAGTTCCTTATCATTTCCGAATCATCAACAATTAAAACCTTGCCACTCATCATATCCCTCCTCTGCACCTAGCGCTGGTAAACCAAATGGTCGTTGATTCTTCTGATTTTAAAGGCGCTGCTGATTCGGCTGAGTGACTCCGAATGCCCCAGAAATATAAATCCTCCTGGATTAAGCAGCCCATAAAACTTGTCCACTACTTGTTTGCGTGAGACTTCATCAAAATAAATCAGGACATTCCGGCAAAAGACAAAATCATACCCTTCTTCTGAGCGCAAAGCCTTTCTGTCCATGAGGTTAATGTGTTCAAACAAGACCAGTTCTTTAGCTTCAGGCTTGATCATGTACTCTCCAGGCTCGGACTGGTTGAAATAACGTTTCAGGTAAGCCGGAGGTACATCCTTGACCGACCGTTTATCATATAATCCCCGTCTGGCCTTGGCCAGCACATTTTCATCAATATCTATGGCCTTGATCAGAACGTTCCATCGGCTGAAATCATCCAGCATCTCCCGAATTATAATGGCCAGGGTATAGGCTTCCTCCCCGGTAGAGCATCCGGCACAAAGGACTTTTATTGCGGAAGCCCCGGTACGTCTCTTGGCCTGGACCACTTCATCGAGGCAGGCCTCAGCAAATAGCTCTAGCTGGT
>JAAYCK010000092.1 GCA_012729835.1 Syntrophomonadaceae bacterium | reverse complement strand
TAGAAGTCAACGGGGTATCTATATCCAAGCGACCCATGGAGCCGCTGTTCATTGTAGAACTGGATGTATTTGTTTAGCCCTTTACGCAGAGATTTCGGGGTTTCATACTCATTGAGATAGATGTTTTCGTACTTGAGCGTCCGGAAGAAGCGCTCGACAAAAATGTTATCCAGGGCTCGACCCTTTCCGTCCATGGAGATCTTGATCCCTTCTGTTTGAAGGAGTTCGATAACGAATAGATACATGAATCCCTGGCGAAGACGTATGTATGTGATATCTACGGCCCATACCTGATCCGGATGGTCAACCTTAAGATTTCTCAGCAGATATGGGTGCAGATATTGGGCATGCAAGCGCTTACTGAGGTTGGGACCAGGGCTGATTCCCTGAATTCCCATTATACCCATAAGTCTGCGGACTCGTTTGCGATTTATCTGCCGCCCCTTGGCTTGCATTTCGGCGGTAATCCTGCGGTATCCGTAAAAGGGGCATTTAGTATAGATTTCATCGATTAGCCGCATATCATCAAGGTCTGTCTGTGACCATCTATTTGTTGGCTGCCGGTAAAGGCTGCTCCGATTAACGGTCAGCAGATAGGCCTGCCTGGTTAGGCTGATGCTATAATTGCCTGGGTCCGCCATGGCTTTGCGAGTTTCGACCGTACTACTTGAGGCCAGATTTTTTTTTGAGCCAGTCAATCTCATAGGATTGCTGACCAATGATCTGTTGATAACGGGATTCTTTTTCCTCCATCTCTTTTCTAAGTTTCCCGGCCTCGTCTTTGTTGCGTTCGAAGACCATAGAGGCATTCTTGATAAAGTCGATCTTCCACTGGCTGAGCATTTGCGGATTCAACTGGTACTTGGCGGCCACCTGGTTCAGGGTCGATTCTTCGCGGAGAAGTTCCAGCACAACATTGGCCTTGAATTCAGCTGTGTAACGATTTCTCTTTTCCATGTTCTTAGTTTAGCTTATTTTTTGTCTCCGTGTGTCTCACTACCTGGGGCAGTATATTGGTCGGGCTGCTCCATATTGCGGATATATGCAGTATTCTTGCCAGCACCAGTCTTCAGGATATATCCCTCTTTCAACAACGATGCCAGAGTTATCTCAACAGTTGATGTGCTGATGTCCGGACATTTTTCCAGAATCATGCGTTTTGACAGTTTTTGCAGGGTGTTGTCAAAAAGTACCCGGATACGTTCCGGCTTGGATAGACTGCGATTTTGCATCAATTCTACACGAGAAGAGAACTCTTTATAGGCGCTTAAAATAACCTCCAGGTAGTACTTAACAAATGGAAAGTAATCGTTTCCTCCCTCATACCAGCCGCTTGAGCTCTCCAGTAATACCTCATAGTAGGTTTCTTTTGTTTTTTCAACAATCGTCTCAATGCTGATATATTTGCCCACTATGTAACCTGAACGGTACAAGAGAAGCAATGTCAGCAAGCGGCTCATTCGCCCATTTCCATCATTAAAAGGGTGAATACATAGAAAATCCAAAACGAACATGGGTATGAGCAGTAACGGATCATATTTTCCGGCATTGATTGCTTCAATAAAGGTGCTGGTCAGTCGGTCAACCGCCTCGGGAGTTTCAAATGCTGACAAAGGCTGAAAGCGAACCATGCTGTGGCCGCTGGAATCTATTTCAGCTATAATATTATCTGAGTTTTTAAATCTGCCGCCGCTGGAAACCGGATTGAACTGGTAGAGGTCTCTATGCAACTGAAGAATTACATTTGTACGCGGCACCACATAGTCATAGCTTTCGTGGATCGTGCTCAGAACCTCCAGGTAACCTGCAATTTCACGCTCGGACCGGTTACGCGGCTGCGCCTTGAACTTTACCAGGGCATCCAAGCGCTCATCAGAAGTATAGATGCCTTCGATTCTATTGGAAGCTCCAGTGCTTTGGATAATCGCTATTTCGAGCATCGCCTCCAGTACATCAGGCTTCGCCTCGATAAACAGTTCTTGTTTTCCTTTATACTCATGAATTGCAGATACCAGATTCATCAATTCATGGTTCATCAGTTCATTGGGAACGGTCGTATAATCAAACTCTCTCAACGACTTGGCTCCTTTCTGCCCAAAAGCTCGTGGTTCTGCACAATATTACTGCTTATATATGCAGAAGTCAAGCGATATGGGTCAGAGAATCAGGTTTTCTTTCTGCACAATTTATTTTGATTCTGCATTATTATAAATTGATTTTTTGCAGTTCAGCCTTAGATAGGAGAAGCGACGAAAATAGAGTTTATATGATAAGAAATATATGTCGCAATTACAAAAATTTCAATGATGATTAACTAATTTGATTGGAATAGAATAGACGTGCAAGAGCAAATGACCGAGATGATGGGACCAACCCCCCCGCCGATTTTTACACCTGTTTAACCCTCCTGATACATATAAGCAACGTATTAGAAATAAGCACTTGGTTTGATCGTGGTAACCTTCGAAAGCAAGGGAGTGTTATATATGAGCGATCTAGAGGATAAAGAAAGGAAAAAGTTTTTAACCGGCAAAACCGTTCTTATTGTAATTGCTGTACTAATTATTGTTGGCGGGGGAATAGGTGCGGGGTTGTTCAAAGCTAGCGAAAAACCTGCTTTTTGTGCAAGTTGTCATAACATGGAGTCTTATTATACTTCATGGATTGACAGCAACCTTTTGGCCAATAAACATGAAAAGGCCGATGTAACATGTCATGACTGCCACCAGGCGTCCATATCGGCGAAAATTAATGAAGGGTTAAAATATATTACCGGAGATTATAAAACACCGATGGAAAAGCATAATTTCGGAACCAGGGAAATGTGTTTTCAATGTCATTCCGACGCAGGTACTGGCTCACCCAAGGGAGATACGTTCGATACTGCCACGAGCGAGACGGCTTTTGCCGAGAGTAACCCTCACGCTAATCACAATGGCGTCCAGGACTGCAATATGTGTCATAGCATGCATCAGCAATCTGAGATAATGTGCGTTCAGTGTCATGAGTTCAGTTGGTATAGCGATTTAGATTCAAGTTGGAAAAAGAATTAAGCATAAAAACTTGAATAAGGAACCAAAGTAGTATTGATAACACCGAGCGCATGAATTATGTGAAAAAGGGGTTAGAGGTTATACAGAGTTTTTACCTACATTATGCAGAAAGGGTGATAGTATGTTTAAAGGTTTGGCTGGACGGAAAAGGCTTGCCTTAGCAACAATGATGATTTTGCTGGTTGCTATTTTGTTGCCCGGTTGTGGAAGTTCTGACGAATCGGACAAGTCGACTGGTAACGCCAGTGGGAAAACAATGAGCACAGATGTGGTCGTAGTTGGTTCTGGCGCTACGGGTATGGCTGCGGCAGTCCAGGCGCGTCAGCTAGGGTGTAAAGTTATTCTTCTTGAGAAAAACTCAATATTGGGCGGAACTACTAATATGGCTGAAGGGATAGCCGGGCTTAATGATGATTACGCCAAAAGCCAAGGCATTCCAACTTATGATCTAACAGAAGTTCTTAATAAGGCGCAACAATATAATCATTGGAAGGCAGATTCCGGATTGCTTGCTAGATTTTATAATGATTCGGCTGATACCATTTCGTGGCTGCAGAAGCTTGGGATAAAATTTAATGTAGTTCAGGGCATGGGTTACAAAACACACCACACTTATGAGGGTATGGGCAAGCAATTTACCAAAACACTTGCCGATAACGCGGAAAAATTAGGTGTGAAAATCATGACGGATACACCCGGTCAAGAATTAATTATGAAAGATGGCAAAATTGCTGGTATTAAGGCAAAAGCAAAAGACGGAGGCACTTTAACAATAAACGCTCCGGTTGTGATCATAGCTACCGGGGGATACAGCAGCAATGCCGAAATGATAAAAAAATACGCCAAAGTGGATCCAAACCAGATTATATATACAGGATTGCCGGGTTCCACCAATGGCGACGGTATTAAAATGGCTTTGGCTGTAGGCGCTTCCGATAAAAAACTTACCGGTGTTATTCAGTATTTTGGCGCTTTAATGGATGGCGATAAATACGGAACCGAACTTTACTATGCAATGGTACAACCATTGTTGAGGGTAAACCAGGATGGCAAACGTTTTATATCTGAACAAATGAACTCGCTAGATCCTTGCATGTATGGTAATGCTCATATGCAGCAGAAAGCGGTTTATCAGATCATGACTAAAGCCGACTTGGATAGTTTCGTAACCAAAGGTGCTCCAGCCGGACAGCCATATTATAAACCCTTCACTCCTTTGCCTGATTTGCTTAATCAAATTGACAAAATTGCTAAAATGAACAAAGGAAATATTTTTGTTGCCGATACGATTGATGGGTTGGCAGATAAGATCAAGGTCGACAAAGCTACGCTTAAAGCTACAATTAATAAATACAATGGTTATAGCAAGGCAGGGAAAGATTTAGAGTTTGGTAAAGACGCACAATATTTACTCCCGATCGGGGATGGCCCCTACTATGCGTTTAAAATCAAATGCGGCTATTTCTGTACAAACGATGGGCTGGAAGTCACTCCGCAGGCACAGGTGTTGGATAAAAACGGCAAGGTTATTCCCGGGCTTTATGCCGGAGGAAATGATACTGGCGGATGGACCGGAGACACGTATGATATAGCTCTTATCCCGGGTACTACACAGGGTTGGGCTGTAAACTCCGGACGTTTCGCGGCGAAAGACGCTGCCAGGTATCTGAATAAGTAAAGATAATATAATCTAATAATCATTTAAATTGGCAAAGAATAAACTGATTCTTTGCCAATTTAATATTTTAGTCCTATGGCATACAGAACAAGTGTGAGGAGACCGGATATGAAAACACTGCGAAGTATTAAAAAAGCAGACTTGATTCTCGTATTAGTGCTTGGAATTATCATTGCGTTAATATGGCTGTGGAACGGTCATCATAATAGCAAACAAGACCTTGTAGCTGAGATAATTCGCAACGGGCAAATTATTCAAAAAGTCGACCTCAATAAAGTAAAGAACCCGAAATACATTACCTTAAAGAATGGCATTAAAATCACTATTCTAGCGGAAAAGGGACGGATAAGGGTTCTGCATGCTGATTGCCCGAACAAGATTTGTGTAAAAACCGGATGGCTGTCACAGCCTGGTGATATGGCAATCTGTGTTCCATCGGATACCATAGTTGTAATCGATGTGCCGGATTGATAGAGGCTTTTTTGGGAAATCTTTTAAGGTATAGAACTCATTGGATCGGTGACTTACCGGGGATTTTTCAATAGGAGTTTTTAAATATGACTGGAATGAAGTTAGGGCAATATGTATATGGCGATTCCCTGATCCACAGATTGGATCCCAGAACGAAAATAATATGCTGTATATTGGCGGTGATTTCCGTCATGGCCAGCGTTAACTTATATTATTTGCTTTGCTTATTGTTGCTGATGGTGACAGCCATCGTATCGGCCCGCTTGAATCCGAAATTTATTTTCAAGGCTATATATCAAATTAAGACTCTTCTGCTTATCACTCTGCTTTTCCAGGCATTTCTCACACCAGGAAAAGCTGTTTTAACAATTGGAACAATCACTATGACCAGAGAAGGGTTAGCCCTGGGATCTATAAATATCCTGAGGCTGATCATTTTGTTCATGGGCTCCCTGATCCTGCTGATGACTACCACACCCATGAAACTGTCGATTGGTATTGAATGCATCCTGCGGCCTTTGGAGAAAATTAATATTCCCGTCCATAACTTTGCCACAATCCTAAGTATTTCATTTCGCTTTCTTCCTACTCTGTTCGAGGAAGCGAGCATTATTAGAAACGCTCAGAAATCGAGAGGATCCCAATTTGATTCGCCGGAGTTGATGGTTAAGATCAAGAGTTATGCTGCCATTGTAATTCCTTTGTTTGAAGCCTCGCTCAGCCGGGCCGGAGATCTGGGTGAAGCGATGGACAGCCGGTGCTATACTTCGCATCCCAATCAACTTCGCATGAACAGTTTAAAAATGAAAGGGCAGGATGTTCTAGCACTGGTATCTGTAAGTGTTATAGTATTGGCTGTTATACCGGTCAGCATTCTTATGAAGTGAGGTCACTAATGTGTCAGAAGGTATTGAGGTAATTAACGTTACAAAACAATACAATGTTTTTGCAATGGAGAAGATTGAGGCACTGAAGGATATCAACCTTTCGATTAGTAAGGGAGAATATGTAGGGCTGCTGGGCATGAACGGTTCCGGGAAGTCCACTCTGGCTAGATTGTTTAACGGCCTTCTGAAACCAACCAAAGGGAGGGTATATATCAACGGAATAGATACTGCCGATCCGGTAAACCTGCCTGAAGTACGCAGGCTGGTGGGCATGGTCTTCCAAAACCCGGATAACCAGCTGGTATGTCCAATAGTGGAGGAGGAAATTGCATTTGGCCCGGAAAACATGGAACTGCCTTTAGAAGAAATCAGGCGCCGGGTAGACTGGGCCTTGCAGGTTTGCGGTTTAGAGGGAAAGCGACATCATGCGCCGCATCTGCTGTCAGGCGGGCAAAAACAAATGGCGGCTCTTTCGTCTGTCCTGGCTATGCTGCCTGAATATCTGGTTCTGGATGAGCCCACTTCCATGCTGGATCCGCAAAGCCGAAGGGCACTGCTCGACCAGATTTATAAACTGAATAAACAGGAAGGAATAACCATTATTCTTATCAGCCACAATCCCGAAGATCTATTGCAGGCTGACCGGCTGATCGTTCTGGATCAGGGATCAATTTGTCTGGAAGGGGTCCCCCGGAAAGTGCATGCGAATGCAAAGATTAAGGAACTGGGGCTCGACGCGCCGTCCCTTTACCAGTTGATCGATCATTTGGAATCAAATAAATTTCCGGTACCCGAAAGTATCAAATCAATACCTGAGTTGGTGGAACACATATGCCTGGAATTATAGAAATCAATCATCTTTCTCACATATACGCTGAAGGTTCTCCTTATGAAGTTGAAGCATTGAAGGATATCACTTTGTCTTTAGAACGGGGCGAATTTCTTGGCTTGTTCGGACCCAACGGTTCCGGTAAGTCTACCTTGATCCAGCATTTAAACGGACTTATTCGTCCCCAACAAGGGTCCGTCATTGTATGCGGGAAAGACGCATCCAATTCGAGGTTGAGCAGGGATCTCTGGAAAAAGGCAGGTCTGGTTTTCCAGTACCCCGAACACCAGATATTCCAAATCTCGGTTTATGATGAAGTGGCCTATGGCCCGAGAAACTTGAAACTACCTGAATCGGCTGTAAACGAAAGGGTTAATGAAGCGCTGCAACAGGTAGGGCTCACACAGGAAAATATCACTCAACTGCCCCCCGCCGCTTTGAGCGGGGGTATGCGCAGAAGAGTAGCTGTAGCCGGAATGTTGGCTATTCAACCTGAAATACTCATTCTTGATGAACCTATGGCTGGTATGGATTCGGTTGGCCGAAATATGATACTGGATATTATCAAGAAACGTCAGGAAAGACATGAAACCACAGTGATGGTTTCGCATAGTCTCAAAGAAATTATGACCTTAACAGATAAGATAGCTATTCTGGACAGCGGTTCGTTGGCTTTTAGCGGCAAGGTAAAGGATCTGCTCGGTAAACCAGAAATCCTTGCCCATTATCACTTTGAACTGCCGGAATATTTACAGATCGTCTATGAAATAGCCGCCAAAGGTTTTGATATTAAAACAGATATCAGCAGCATTAGAGAAGCAGGCGAAGAAATATCGAAGCTTCAAAAAATCCGAAAAGATGCGGATTATCTCCTGCCTGGGCAATATAATAGCTGGTGAAGGAGACTGGAAAATGGCATCAACCCCCAAAACCGCATCAACAAAAAAGTTGGCGATAATCGCTATGCTGGTCGCTCAAGCGGCTGTACTTCATTATCTGGAAAGTCTGTTCCCTAATCCGGTACCAATTCCAGGGGTAAAGTTGGGCTTGGCAAATATTATTACCTTAGTTGCTCTTGTGGTATTTGATTTTAGAACGGCCATGGAGATTACAGTAATGCGGACGATCCTTGGATCTTTGCTGGCCGGGACTCTGTTCGGCATGGGGTTTTTTATGAGTTTTGCCGGAGCGGTGACCGCAGCGGTTGTCATGGCCCTGGTGCTTCGGGTTTTAAAAAAATTCGGCATGGTAGGCATCAGCATTTTAGGGGCTATAGCTCATAATATTGGTCAGTTGATCATGGCGACTTTTGTACTGCATTTCGCCGGAATCTTTCTGTACTTACCGGCCATGCTGGCTTTTTCAATACCTACAGGATTACTGACCGGTCTTTTAATTAACGAGGTAGTAAAATACATTAAAGTCACCAATCGGGTCCAAGCTATACTAGATGATTAAAGTATAAAAGCCTAAAAAGCAAAAAAAGCTTAATGCAACATCGTTAAAAACCACGCTAGGAAAATCTAACCAGGATTTTTTAAAATGTGTGATATACTATGCACCCCAGTTTTATACAAGGGACCAGGAGGTTATGTTTAAATTCATTAAGCAGATATACCAAAAATGTTCTTCCATGAAAACGGGCTTGATTCTTCTGGGATTGATTAGCCTCGTATCGGCTATTGGCACCGGAATTTTCCCTGATGGATTTCCGCGAACTACTTTGTTTAGATTACTTATCTTATTTTTATTTATAAATATGTTCTTATGTACCGCCAGCCAGAGCAAAAGGTTTATCAATCGGATCCATAAGAAACAGATCATTAAGTGGCTTTCGACGAAACAGGGAGGAACCCTGTTGCTGCATACTGGAATAATTCTAGTTCTCATCGGCGGAGGCATTAATTCCATTTATGGACAAACCGCCCAGATAATAATTAAAGAAGGGGACACCATATCAGTATCAAAATTAATTAGCAGTAAGTCAGCATTTAAACTGAAATTAAATAAATTCGAAATCAAGTTCAATCCCGATGGCTCGCCTGCGCAGTATTATTCAGGGATAAATATAATCTCAGAAATTAAACCTTTAGTTAAGGCCAGCATCAGTGTCAACCATCCTTTGAAATATGAGGGGGTCAAGCTTTATCAGGAAAGCTTTGGGTATCTGGTAGTAACTCAAGCCGAAAATGGCGGGAAGAAGATTGGGAAAACCATTAAGGAAGGGGAAACTATAAAACCTCCTGGGACATCTCGAATTGTGAGGGTGTATAAATATATACCCAATTATAATCCCCAGTATGGTATGGAAACCAAGACATTGCGTCCTGATAATCCTCGGGTAATGTTCTCGGTCTATGAAGATAAGAACTTGTTGGGGGTGGGAGTAGCCCGTCTCGGAGAACCAGTTAAAATAGATCGAGATACTATCGTTAAATTCAAGGCAATAAAGCTATACAGTGTTATTAATGCCAAAACGGATCCCGGTCTGTCGTTTACGTGTATCGGTGGAGTAATGCTTGTGGTGGGCGTATTCTTGGCGTTATTTATTTCTCAACTGCTAAAGCCTACAAATATGGCTGGAGAAGACGGCAGCAAAGATATTTTGGCGGAAGACAATCATTAAGGAGTATTTAAAAGCGGAGGTGGATTCAAATAAAAGCCCTGGTATTAATCACAATGTTCATATACATTTTAGCAGCCGTCTTCAATTTTGTTGATTTGAAAAAGGTTTCGGCGGCCCGAGCATACTCGATTCTTTCACTAATAGGATCGGTTCTTAACCTGGCTGCGTTAGTTGCGATGATCATCGTCAACCGCCGGCTACCTTTGGCCACAGGATACGAGTTTCTCCTTAGTTTTGCCTTGGTTATGGTGGTGATATATCGTTTTATGGTTATTAAGGATGACATTAGAAGTGCCGGCGGATTCGTTATGCTGATTGCTGCTCTTCTATTATTTGCCGCTGCTATCCAGATTCCGGGGAATTATAACGGATCAGGTCCACTTATGCCAGCCTTGAAAAGCCCCTGGTTGGGGGTTCATGTGTTGACGGCAGTCATAGCGTATGGCGGCTTTGCTTTAGCGGCCAGCCTTGCTATTATGAACCTTGCCGGGGAAATGGAACCTAAGACATCGTCCTCAATTTATAATTTGGTTGCGGGCAGTTTTGCCATGCTTTCTTTATCGATAGTCTTAGGTGCTGTTTGGGCAGAACAGGCATGGGGAACTTACTGGAGTTGGGATCCCAAAGAAACCTGGGCCATGATTACCTGGATCATATATGCAATATACCTGCATCTCCATCGCCGTCAAGGGTGGAAGGGAAAAAAGGCTGATATTCTTGTTATTGTAGGATTTATAATAGTCTTGTTTACCTTCTTCGGAGTGAACTATCTAATGAGTGGATTACATAGCTATTCCTGATTCAAACCTGCTTTCGGCAATTAAATAGTCATTTGCCATCCATGAAGTAATAATGATCCTTGGAATAATAATCGTAAATATGATCCAGGGTTTCACCGAACCTTTGATAATGGACGATTTCGCGCTCCCTTAGCCACCGAAGGGTTTTAGTAACCCCGGGATCATCAGATAGCTGAATCAGATACTCGTAAGTTGCCCGGGCCTTCTGCTCAGCAGCCAGGTCCTCGTTCAAGTCAGCAATAGGATCTCCCTTGGACTGAATATATGAAGCCGTCCAGGGAACCCCGTCACCGTTTACAAAATATAGAGCCTTGTCATGATCCGCATAATACCCTTCCATACCGGCGGCCTTAATTTCTTTGATGGAGGCATCTCTGACCAGGTTATAAACCAATGTGGCGATGAAATGCGGTTGTTTATAACAAGAAGGTTCCTTTATATAAAATAGCTGTTACTCTTAATGCACAAAAAAATGGGATTAGGCGAGGCTTTAGAAGCTTGTACTAATGGATTAATAAACGATGCCAAATAGCTGCGAGGGTTATATTGACATTAATTAGGGAGTGCCAATGGGAAAGCAAGGGCTTGGCTTTTTATAAAGCAAAAATATGAATATTAAAAACACAATAACCAAAATAACAAAAATAAGGAAATGTGAATAAGATAATCCGGAAGCCTGTTTACTAGAAGAACCAGTAAAAGAAGGGGGGCTGAATAATTCAGTTCTGTTTTTTATGAAATGTAAAGGAGGTTGTTACGAATGGGATATTATAAGGATTGCTATGGGGAGAACAAGAACGATGAAAAATGGCGTCCCCCATATCCTCCTAAACCCGAACGCTTTCCGGTAAGCGTTTTGAGTTGCGGAAACGGACAGGGGGCCAGCATACCCCTTGGCGGTATAGGTGTGATAGATGGCATGGCAGCACGCACGCTTAGCGTATCCGATGGAGGTTCCGGCCTGATTCTGGGCAGCGTTACTCTGGATACCAACGGGCTGGATCACCCGGACATAAAGATTGATTTCTCCAGTCTGATCAATTTCAGAGCCAACTTCTTATCCGGATATACCCTCAGACTAGTTTTCCAATTGAGCAGGTGCTGTAATAATGGTGCGAAAACCGCGCTGGCGACCTGGACCTATGCAAAAGAAGCGGATGTTTTTCTTGATGGATTATCCGTTCCCACCGATGTGTCTGGAGTATTTGATTTCAGTGATCCCTTCGGGTTCTTCTGGTGTCAGTGCAATAGCTGCCCAGGATGCTGCCTGTATACGGTCGAGGTGGTAGATGTTTTTGCCTATGGCATTGAATGTGCTTCGATTACCAATGTAGGTATTACGGCTATCGCATCCGGTAAACCGGAATAAGGCAGCCATCATGACTTCTCCTTATTCTCAAACGTAAGAGAATTAGCCTTGTATATTCTGCTAGTCAGATGCTACTTGAATGCTGTTTAACTCAGCACCCTTATTTGTTATGAGGAAGAATAGTGCAGACAGAGTGTCGCTTATTAAAATGAAAGGAGGAAACTTAATGTCCTTCCCGAATATTCCTGACATTGCACCAACTATCAACTTAGATCGTGAACAAGTGGTAAACCTCTTGTTGGCTCAATTGCTTTTGAAGAGCTAGGGCTGGCGCATATAATCAACAGTGAAGCCGAAAAGATCCAGTTTGTCCTGGGTACCCTGGCCGGACAGACCACATCAGTGCCGCCAACCATCGAGGAAATTATCAGTATCAACAAATCTGTGAACGACATTCTGAGAGCTGTTATCGATAAGCAGATACTGTTACAGTTCAAGATTGAGGATACCCTGGACATTCCACCAAGTTCCACCACTACCGGATCGACTACAACCACCACCACTGCATCGACCACATCGACCACAGAATCAACTACGTCGACTACCGAGTCTACTACCTCAACCACAGAATCAACTACGTCAACTACCGAATCTACTACCTCAACCACAGAATCAACTACGTCAACTACCGAATCTACTACATCAACCACGGAGTCGACCACGTCGACAACTGAGTCTACTACATCAACCACGGAGTCGACCACGTCTACTACAACCACTACCACAACGACATCAACCACGACCACATCTACCACAGAATCATCAACTACAACAACATCGGTAGACGCAGGTTCTGCCTGGTCAGTGGGGACTTCCTTCGGGATGGGAAATGCTCAGTATACGACTTTAGGCGCTGCGGAAACTGAAAAATCGGTTACCCTCGGCCTAGGACACAATTATATACCGGTAGGGACAGTTACTCTCCAGCGCGACGGCAATAACCTGTTGGTCACCTTTTTAACGATCCCTCCCTATGTTATGAGCCAGGTGCATCTTTATGTAAGCAATGTTGCCCCAACTGACAGCAATCCCGGCGGGTTTCCCTATCAGCATACCGTTACTGACCCGGCTGATTATTTTACAACGTATACATTCATTATCGATGTAAGTGCCTTTGCCGGGCAAACCATATATGTTGCTGCTCATGCACACATTTTTTTACAAGTGTAGAACAACAAAGGATAACGAAAAGGCTGCTTGCAGAGCAGCCTTTTCGTCTTGATATTAGATAAATGGCATTAAATCTATTTATCTAACAGCGGTTCCAAATGATTATGCCATACCCATGATGGATTAAAGCGCTGCCGGGTCACTGTCTTGGCATGAACCACCGGGTTATCCCGCATGAGATTGACTACCTTGGCGGCATGTTCTTCCAGGTAGGCCTGTTCGGAAGGATTATAGGTTTCCCTGGTATCGAAACCAAAGTTGCGGGCGGGCCAGCGCATGAAATAGGAGTTGAGCCTTTTGCCCAATTCTTCGAGAGCCGGAACCGCCTGATTAAGTATTATAAAGTTGCCCCGGCTGGCAGCTTCCAATACCGTAAGCCCGAAGGATTCGGAGAAGGAGGGGCATACAAACAGGTTGGAAAGGGTAAATAGCTCCAGCACGGCTTGACGGGGAAATCCATTAGGATACCCTAAATCGCTGGTGAAAGCAATCATTGCTTCATCAATGCCATAGTCAAGTCCGGTTTTCCGAATGCTGTTCTTATAAACTTCGGGTTCTATATCCATGGATGGGAAATCACAGAAGACTATTTTAACAACTTGTTCGGTTTTATTGGTAATGGCCCCGGCCAGGGCCGCCACTTTTTCCAAGGCCTTGCCGGTAGTCAGCCGGCCGGGATAGATGATGAGAATGTCCGGGCTGAGCAGGTCGAATTGTTTATGGATTGCTTTAACGTCATCACTCATACTGGCCAATAGATCCAGGCTATTGTTGATCACACTGCATCGGCCTTCGGGGACGTTATACTGCCGGGCCAGGGCGGGTATGCCCGATTGGGTAGGATAGGTATAGATGGTCTTGGGCATGGGAGAGTAGCGGGCGGAAAAAGGCCACTTTAGCTTGGGAGGTCTTTTGACCGGGATAGAGTGGGTTACAGCGATAAAGCGCAAATTGGGTAATCTCTCCTGAGCCTTTCTGATCGCCACATTATGAACCAGGTGCCAGCCCTGATAGTGGATATCGTGCATTATACACACATCGACATCAGCAAGCCTTTTCACCAGGTCTTCGGCAATTACCTCAGCTTCTTCGAAAAAGGAATCATGAACGCTACCTTCAGGTTTGGAATAATCTCGCCAGTGTATCTGTTGGCCATTCAGTCGGTTGGTAACCTTTACCCACTGTAGTCGCTCGTCGGTAAATATCCCGTATCTCTGGTCATCGGGACAGTCCTCACATACCAGTATCCTGGTCGGGATTTCGGCATCCAGCAGCATCCTCAGGTGTTCTGCGACAACGTTTACCAGGGAATAGGTAGGGCTAAGGCCGTTAAACATGGTTAGCAGTGCGACTCTCAAGGATTAGCCTCCCATCGGTTTGATCTTCACGGTATAAATATTTTATGAAAAACGTTTATAGAAGGTGAATTAGATATTCCGGTTATTTATTGGTGTTTCCAAGCAGAGGGGGGCGATCAACCGCTGCCGGATGCCATTTATCACATAATTCCAGGAGAGCACATATCAATAATGATGGAGGAAAACAATCATTGGAAACCTACCTAGCCCATTTAGCCGCTAAGAAAGGAGTAGCCATCATGAAAGATGTTTTTAGCCAGATATATAAGGGCAACCTGTGGGGGGACTACGAATCAGTTTCCGGCCCCGGTTCCCGGGTGGATGCCACGCTGGAGATCGCTCGGGCGCTGCCAGAACTAATTGAAAGATTTGAGATAGAAACCGTACTGGATGCAGCCTGTGGTGATTTCAACTGGATGGGGCATTTGAATCTGGAGATAGAAAGATATATCGGAGTTGATATCGTTCCGGAGCTTATTGAAAAGAATGCTAATCGATATACCAATGAACAAAGAATGTTTAAATGTCTCGATATCTCCAGCGATGTGTTGCCGGCGGTTGACCTGATCATTTGCCGGGACTGCCTGGTGCATCTGTCCTTTGAACTGATCTGGTCGGTTATAAAGAATTTTAAGAACAGCGGGTCCAAATACCTTCTGACCACAACCTTCACCGATCATAGCAACAATGACATCAAGACCGGTGACTGGCGCTGGCTAAATCTGCAGGCAGAGCCTTTCAGTTTTCCCCCGCCTCTATGGATTATCATTGAGAATCCACCTTGGGATAAATCGCTGGCTTTGTGGGATTTGAGTTCGATCCAGATTAGTTAGCATTTAATGAAGGAAGATGTCCAGTGACAGCTAAGTTTGATATTCTCCAATACCTTAGCCAAGATGTAAGGATACTATCAAATAGGTGCGATCTGCTTAGACCTGATATTCTTATGGTCTATCCAGCCCGACTGTCGCCTGGCAAGAGGTTTGACAAGGTAGTGGCTTTTGCCGCGGCTATTAAAAGGTCGCTAGGATACAGCATAAAGGTAGTCTTTTGCGATTTTCCATCCAGTGATATCCATCCTGAAATATACAAGGGAATGCTGATAAAACTGGGAAGGGCCTTAAATCTACATGATGATGATATAATTTTCACCTCCGATCTGGGTTATCCCGCAGGATTTCCCCGCACCGGCGTTTTAGATTTATTTGTGCTCTCCAATCTATTTTTTTGTCCTTCCTTTTCAGAGTCCTTCGGGCTGACCGTGCTGGAGGCCGCCAGTAGGGGCAATTTTCTGGTGCTCAATGAAAAGGTGCCGGCCCTGCAGGAACTGGGGAACCAACTGAATGCATACTTTATGAGGTGGGATGCCCGGGGTTTCGATGCTGATACCAGGGAGGTCTATTATCCCTCAGAACAGGATTATCTGGAAGAGCACGTCTTAAGAGTGATTGACCTGATGTGGAATAATTCATTAATATCCGCTAAGAAAACGGTCCGGCAGCTTAGCTTGGAATTGAAATAACAAGATGATTATTAAAGCGTTATCCACCGTAGCTGCTCCCGCATCTGCTTTGACAAGGGGACAATTCGAAGGATCTCCTCTTATAATTTAATCTCAGACTGTTTATCAAATACATCTCGGACCCGACACCTCCCCTCAATAACCGGGGGTTTTCACTGAGATAAATAATAAAAAAGCCGGTCCAATCAAGACCGGCATATCTGTATAATTCGTACAGGCGAGGAATAAGAATCTTCGACCGACAACATTTATTATTAAGTCAGCAGAGCAAACAATTCACGGATTCTGTCCGCCGCATTGCTGATTTGTTCAAGCATCGCAGGGACATCTTTGAATGTCAGTCTTTGATTTTCGGTGCTTTCTTTTATAGAATCCACCTTTTCCTCGAGAACCCGGAACATGTTTAACGATTTATCCGAAAAGGGTTTGATCTTTTTAGCTTCGGCTAACGAGTTCTCGGCTAGCTTTTTCACTTCATCCGCAACTACAGCGAACCCCCGGCCCATTTCGCCGGCCCGGGCTGCTTCTATAGCGGCATTTAAAGATAACAGATTGGTTTGAGTGGCAATTTCGGAAATGCTTTTTACTATATCATTCAGGGTTTGCAGTTCCTTTGACGAATTTTTCATATCCTCATTAACCAGAACCAGCTCGTGGACTTGATCTTCCAGAATATACGCATAGTTATCAATTATTTTCTGCAGTTCAATTTTATATTTCTCCAATTCCTTCAACTGAATCGCCGCGTTATTATAAATCTCTTCCTTCTTTTTACCGTCAAGCATAATAGCCTGCTGAGCATGTACGGCCTCTTCCGCTTTCCTCTTTTGTTCTTCCGCGGCGGCTGCCTCTTGCAGCATTCGTTCATGCTCGACTTTCAATAACTTCTGCAGATGATGGTGGCAATTTTCCGAAGAGTTTAAATTGTTGTAGATGGCGACGGCCATATTCTCGCAGGAAAAGTATCCGCATGAGGAACAGTTTTTAAAGTCCTCTTTTACTTCCTTCCCCATGCTTTGATAAATCTTGTCCAGTTCTTCCTTATTGGGAGGCTGTATATGATAATTCCTCGACAGATCCTGATACTTTCTGTTATAGAGATTGGCCTTATAATAATCATTTATAGCTCGATCGAGTTTCTTTTTCCCGGCAAGTTTGTTGTACTGCCGAATATGTTTTTGACTCCTGCTTTCGATCCGGTTCTCTATCTCGTCAGTCGTCATCTCTCTAGTTAATGTGCCAGGCCCTGTGTTGCATCCGAACTCACAATTCAAGCAGTCCACCAGGAGGGGCTGAATGTTTTTGGCAATGGCTTTATCATAATCTTTCAGGTAATGATAAATAATTTCCGGTCCTTCGATCTTTCTAGATGTAATGTCCTGCAGATTGAGTTCCCGGGCTACTGTTCTTAACAACCCACCTGGTGTGGAAAACAGTACGGCTCTTTCTGCCGGCGGATTTTCGTAATCAACGGCCGGGAAAGTGTTCAGGCTGATGTTATTGTCCACCATATACTGATGTATTGAATTAAAGGTAACGTTATAATCACCCAGACCTACTTCGTCAAATTCTCTCCTCTTGGCATAACATGGCGAAATAGCTACTATCTTATGATTCTTATAGGCCGGATAAAACTCTTTTATCATCTTTATGGTATGCATCATGGGACTGTCCGCGGGCGCCAGGTAAGGAATGAGTTCCGGTTTATAGATTTGGATGTATGTTACTATAGCCGGGCAGGGCTGGGCAATAACGGTTTTGGGATTGGCCGCTTTTATGTAATCGAGATATGATTTGACAGTTAATTCGGCCCCAAAACTGGTATCAAAAAAGGCTTCCACCCCCAGGCTTTTCAGCCAACCGTTAATTTTTAAGTACTCGGGAAAGCTGGCGGCTATGGCCGGCGCTACAATGGCAACTACTTTCTCTTTGCGAACATTTTCGATAAAGCGTAAAAAATCATCGATACCATAGCGAGCTCCGTGAGTGCAGGCTTTTATGCAGGACCCGCACCCCAAACACAAATCATCATTAATTAATACCGCATCATCTTTTGCCGTAATGCAGTATTTGACAGGACACACCGTAATACACGCATAGCAATTTGTACACTTTTCTGTGTCGACTCCTATTACTTTTCGCATCTGCTCACCACCTGGCATATTGCAACACCAGGCCTCCCCCCCTTCCGTTCATTGCACAATTTAAAAGCCTTTCCGCTTAATGACCCAGTTAGCTGACAAAATTCCAATATATTTCATTCATGCTATCTCTCATCTTCTTATCATATCACGATCGCCATAATTGTCGCTACACAAAAGACAAGGGGATAAGACAAGGGGACGGTTCTCTTGTCATGAAATAGCTGCTATGGTAAAATAACGCCGAGATAATTCTAGGCTCGATTTCCTTAAACCAAAAGAAAGCCATAGAAGACTTTAAACGCTTTTCATTGCAGGAAGAAACGCAAGCATTTATGATATAAGTGGAGATGAGGTATGGACCTTAGAGCAGAGCAAAGAATACCTGACGGGATACCTGAAAAAGGAATGGGACGGATATGAGCTCCAGGAGCTAATGAAAAACAAACAAACACGCAATGAGATAGCCTT
>JAAYCK010000091.1 GCA_012729835.1 Syntrophomonadaceae bacterium | reverse complement strand
GTATTAGTTGGAGGTGGTGAAAAGATGAGTGATACGGAAAAATTCGATGCCATAATAATCGGGGCCGGGCCAGCAGGCTCTGCCTGTGCTTATACGCTGGCCAAAGAAGGCAAAGAAGTGCTGGTTATTGAACGGGCTGATTCTCCTGGAGCTAAAAATGTCACCGGAGGAAGGCTGTATACCTATGCACTGGAAATGGTGGAAGAGGGGCTTACCCAGGAAGCTGCCCTGGAAAGAAGAGTAACCCATGAGCAGATTATGCTGCTGGACGGTGATCGGTCAATAAATATTGATTACCATAATCCCGCCTTTAATGAAGCCGGTCAGGTACCGCATGCCTATAGTATTTTGCGGGCCCGCTTTGATGAATGGTTTGCCTCTAAAGCAGAAGAAACCGGAGCTATGGTAGCTTGTGGCATCAAGGTTGATGAACTGCTGGTAAAGGACGGAAAAATCGCAGGAGTAATAGCCGGCGAGGATGAAATGTATGCTGATGTGGTCATTGCTGCTGACGGAGTCAACTCCTTGATGGGGCAAAAGGCCGGGCTGATAAAGGATATTTCTGCTGCCAGTGCAGGGATTGGGGTCAAGGAGACGATTGAACTCCCCGCTGAGATTATCCAGGCGCGCTTTAACCTTAATAATGAAGAAGGAGCCGCCCGCATGATCCTGGGCTGTACCGAGGGTATTCATGGGGGAGGCTTTCTCTACACCAATCAGGACAGCATTTCTCTGGGCTGTGTGTTTATGCCCGAGGAAGTCGCCCGACATGGTCAATCAGTACACCAGATTTTTCAGAACTTTAAAATGCACCCGTCCATTTATCCTCTTCTGGAAGGAGGAGAAACGGTGGAATACGCTGCTCATCTGGTCAGTGAAGATGGATTCCGCGGTATACCCGGCAAACTGTACCGGGATGGTTTTCTGATGATAGGAGATGCCGCTGGCTTTGTAATCAATACCGGCAGTTCCATAAGAGGTATTGATCTGGCCATATTGAGTGGAATCGCTGCTGCCCGGGCGGTTATAGACAGCCAAGATCCGGTTCGAGTGGGACCCGCTTATATGCAGGAGTTAAACAATATTGGTTTGATTCCCGCCATGAAAGCCGTCGAAGGATACAAGGATCTATTGGAGATACCCAGGATATATACCAGCTATCCGGGACTGGCTGCAGATGTCTTCACCCGGCTGTTTACCGTCGACGGACAGGTCCCCCGCAGCCTAAGGAAGGAGATCAAAGGATTGCTCAAGCAAAACCAGCTTTCCTTATGGCAGCTGCTCAAGGATGGGTTAAGGGGGTACAGATCGATATGAAGATAGAAAAATTGGATGCGCCGCAGCTTCTTGGCTTGAACAAATTCAATGTAGATGAGGAGGCAGCACACATTGTAATAGACAAAACCATCTGTGCCCGCTGCTTGGAAAAGCCCTGCCTGGTAGTATGCCCGGCTGTTTTATACAAACTGGACAAAAACGGTGAGATAAGCTTCGATTACGCCGGATGCCTGGAATGTGGAACCTGCCGGGTCATGTGTAAAAACAAGGGCATAATTAAGTGGGAGTACCCCCGAGGTACTTTCGGAGTCACTTACCGTTATTAACACGTCAGGCGGTTAAGTAAATTGTCGAGGATCACTTAGTCATAACGGTTAACCGGCAATAACTCAAGCATTTCTCAAAGGCTGGGATTGTAAGAGGAAGTATTCCTTGATGATCTAAAGAAATTCTTGTATAATATCTTTAGGTTAAGCGAAGGGGCTGATTTTATGCCAAACATTAAATCGAGCACGGACTTAAGAAACAACTACAATGAGATCTCAACATTCTGCCATGAAAGCAGGGAGCCTGTTTATATTACTAAAAATGGGCAAGGAGATTTAGCTGTTATGAGCATTGAAACCTACGAGATGCTCACCGGCAAACTCGAGCTTTATCGTCTGCTTGATGAGGGCAGTGTGGCAATAAAAGAGGGAAGAAAGCGTCCGCTTGAAGACGTAATGCGAGACATTAGGCGGGAAATAGCT
>JAAYCK010000090.1 GCA_012729835.1 Syntrophomonadaceae bacterium | reverse complement strand
TTTTAGCAACCATCATAATTTGACCATTACGACTGTGCTAATATGGTAATAACTGTATTGCTATTTGCGGTAGATAGATTTGGTTACCCTTTTTAAAGCGTTATTTTTGAATTATGCAAAAGTCTCATCTGATAAAACTGGCGCTGGAGAAGCTGCTATATTTAACAAACAGTACGCTGGGGGCTGTCACTATACATAATGCAATAGGTATACACGAGGAACTGGTCGCCTTCAACCCGCCGGAATCAGCCCCGTACGGAGCTAACCCTCCGGATCAAGGGCATATGTTCTTTTCTAATAAGGAACCCTGGAAGAATTGCACCGGGGCCAAAGCGATGGCTACTATCAATGACTTCTCCGCTTATGCTGGGGATCTGCCATCCGGGCATCTGGCTATTGAACGGGCTATGGTGGTACCGGTATTGACAGCCTCCGGAGAGGTGACTGCTCTGGCTGTAGTAGCCAATAAGAAAAATGATTATACTGCTTTGGATACTGAAGTGATGAGCTATTTTGTCAACAACATCTGGAGGGCGTTTTCGATGCGACGGACCGAACTGGCTTTACAGGAGAGTCAGGAGCAGGCTCGGGTGATATTCGATACGGTTCAGGCAGGCATAGTGCTCATAGATGCAGCGGATAGCCGTGTGGTGGACGCTAACCCAGCAGCGCTGGCGATGTTTGGCGGTACTTTGGATGACATCAGGGGAAAGACCTGTCATCATCTATTATGCCCCGCCGAGGCGGGTGCTTGCCCGATTCTGGATTTGCACCAGCCGATAAACCGTTCGGAACATATCCTGCTGCGCAAGGACGGCACTGCTCTGCCTATCCTCAAGGATGTGACCCGGCTGCGCCTGAGTGGCCGGGATTATCTCCTGGAGAGTTTCGTGGATCTGACTGAACGCAAAGCACTGGAAGAAGAACTAACCGCAGCCAAAGAGGCGGCGGAGGCAGCCTATAAGGTAAAGACCATGTTTTTGGCCAGTATGAGCCATGAAATAAGGACGCCGCTAAATGCCATCCTGGGCTATACCCAGCTCATGAAACGGGACGCCGGATTTTCCAGTGATCAACAACATCGCCTGGATATAATCGAAGGCAGCGGCACCCATCTGCTGAGGATTATCAATGACATCCTGGAAATGGCCAGGCTGGAGGCAGGTCATAGCAGCCTGCACGAAACCATCTGCGATTTTAAGCGCCTGTTGAAGGATATAGAGAACATGTTCCGCCTGCGGGTGGCAGAGCGGTGTATCATTTTCTCGGTAGAACGCAGAAATCTAAAAGCACCGATAATGGTTTTCGATGAGGGTAAGGTCCGGCAGGTCCTGGTAAACCTGATAGGTAATGCGGTGAAGTTTACCGAGCAGGGACAAATAAAGGTACGAGTAACCCAGGCGCCTATGTTGGACGATTTAACCGATCTTCTCTTAGAAGATGGGGACGAGTTCCTTAATATCATTGAGGTCGAAGATACCGGCAAAGGTATCCCGGAAGACAAACGTGGGAAAATATTTGGGGCATTTGAGCAGGCCCACGAAGATAATGCCCCGGAAGGCGGCACTGGATTAGGCCTGGCTATAAGTAAGAATTATGCCGAACTGCTAGGTGGGGAATTGGAGCTGGTGGAAAGCAAGGTCAATGAAGGGAGTAGGTTCCGTTTTACTTTTAAGGGCAGATCAACCCAGGGAAGTATGGTGGTCGAGAGAAGTGCGGAAAAAAGCGTAAAGTCGATAGCAGCCGACGGTAAGGAATGGAAAGTGTTAGTGGTGGACGATCGGGAGACCAACCGCGAACTGCTCACGCAATTACTGGGAAGGATTGGGTTTAAAGTTAGCGAGGCAGCTGACGGGGTGGAAGGGGTTAGCTTGCATGAAGCCTGGCAGCCGGATCTGATCCTGATGGATCTGATGATGCCGGGTATGGATGGTTATGAAGCAATAGCCAGGATCAGACAGAGTGATGGCGGTCAAAATGTATCAATAATCGCCATATCGGCCAGTGTCTTGGAAGAGAGCGAAGCGGAAGCGCTCAGGGTAGGAGCCGATGCCTTTATGCGTAAGCCTTTTCGGCAAAACGATCTCCTGGATGAGATCCAACTACTTACTGGCGTTCAATTTGAGTATGAAGAAGAGTCATTAGATGAAGCTCGGGAGGAGTTGGGAGAAGAAAAGCTGGAGGGGCAGGTTTTAAATCTCGAACTGCTGGAACGATTGAAAGCTGCGGTTGAAAACGGCGATACGCGAAAATTAAAGGATTTAATTCAAGCCGTTGCTAGTATAGACAGCAGGTTGGCTCGGCAGATGTATAAAATGACTGAGAATTATGATTACGTGGGACTGATGAAGGTTCTCAGCCAACTCGAAGAATTAGATTCTTAAGCGGGATGATTTGGTCAGGTTAGCAAGATTGGAGGAGGCGGTAAGGATGAGGAATAACCAATTGGCCAGGCCCAGCATAACGATTGTTGACGATATCCCTGCCAACTTGGGACTGTTGGATAACATGCTCCGGGATGGCGGATACCAGGTTTATGCCTTTCCTGCAGCTGGCATGGCCATCCGGGCAGCTGCCAAGAACCCTCCGGATCTGTTCATGCTGGATATCAACATGCCGGGGATAGACGGATACGAGGCTTGCCGCCTATTAAAGGCCGATCCGGAGTTGAAGGACATTCCCGTCATATTTATCAGCGCCCTTACTGAACCCTGGGATAAAGTGAAAGCTTTTAAATTAGGGGGAGTGGATTATGTGAATAAACCGTTCCAGTTCGAAGAGGTGCTGGCCCGGGTAGCCACCCATATCAAGATGCACCGGATGCAGAAGGAGTTAGAGAGTTACAATACTTTGCTCGAGAAGCGTGTATCCAACCAGGTAAAGGAAATCGCCGATTCGCAGTTGGCCACCATTATGGCGTTAGCCAAACTGGCTGAATCTCGCGACGACGATACCGGTCAGCATCTGGAGCGGGTGCAAGCCTTTTTTCAAGTAATGGTAGGACACCTGAGCCTCAATGGCAGATATCACGATTTATCCGAGGACATGCTAAGTAAAAACAGTCACTATGCCTGTGCTCTTCATGATATCGGCAAGGTGGGCATTCCTGATGCTATACTTCTGAAACCGGATCGTCTGACCCCCGAAGAATTCCAAGTGATGAAGAAACATACCTATATCGGCAGTGATACCCTGCAGAGCGTTCATGAGAAATACCCTAATAATAACCTGGTTAAGATGGGCATTGCCATCAGCCGCTGGCATCACGAGCGCTGGGATGGCACCGGATATCCAGACGGTCTGGTCGGAGAACAGATACCGCTGGCTGCCCGCATCATGGCAGTAGTCGATGTATATGACGCTCTGCGCAGTCAGCGGCCGTACAAGGAGGCATTTTCACATGAAAAATCGCTGGCTATTATTTTGGAGGGCAGCGGATCGCAGTTTGATCCGGACATGGTTAACGCTCTATTAGAGGCAGAAAAGCAGTTTGAGAAAATATTTAATGATACAGTTTATTAAGTGATATGTTTACATACCGGGCTATTTCTTATGACATTCCAGCCTGACAGTCAGTGAACCAGCATGGATTTCAAATAGATGATTATCGTAGTCATAGAAGTACAGTGAAAGGCCTTGCTCTGGAACCCGTGGGCGAGCACCTATTCAATCAATATATGGCTAACACCCCGAAAACTGTTGGGCGAATCACAGCGACAGATGCTATAATTTGACACAGCATCTCTAACATATGAGGAAGAGGGGAGAGAGCCGAATGAACTGGCTCCGTCAGCGACCAGTGCAATTGGGAGTGGCGGCTGTGCTGATGGTTTATCTGGTATTTCACTTAACCAGGTCGACCGAGGTCGCAGCCCTGCGCATATCTGAACAAAGCTACCGGCCGCTGCTCCAGATAAGCGGAGAGGTAGTCCCGGCTCGGGAAAGCCAGATCTCGGCCGCACAGGGTGGATTAATCACCAACATACCAGTAGCTGAAGGGCAAAAAGTTAAGCAAGGTGATCTGCTGGTAAACCTCGATGATGCCAGTGCCCGCCTGGATATGGAGCAGGCGAAGAGTGACCTGCAGAATGCCCGCTTAAGCCTAGCTAAAGCTCAAACCCTGTCATATCAGGATGCACGCCGGGACCTGGTCGAAGACCAGCAGGATCTGGCGGCAGCTGAAGAAGCATTAAAAAGAATTACAGCCCTGCATGAGGCTGGGGCAGCCAGCCGGCAGGAGCTAGAGGATGCTGAACGTCAGGCTGCCAAGGTTCGTGAAAAAGTTGCCGCCAGCAAATTGCTGCTGGAATCCTATACCAGTGGCGGCAGTAATCTGGCCCTTTTGGAGAACCAGTTACATGCAAAAGAACTGGTCTGTGAGCAAAACCGCCTTAAGCTGGAGAATTGTTCGCTGCGGGCGCCATTTGCTGGCACGGTACTGGAGATCCAGGCAGAAGTTGGGGAGCGGATTACGCTAGGCCAGCAATTAGTTCGTTTGGGGGCTGAAGAGAAACTCGAGGTAATAATCAATCCTGACCAGCAGTATAAAGAGTTGATTATATCAGGGATGAAAGCAGAGATTTGGCTGCCGCAAACGCCGGATATCACCTGCAGCGGCCAGGTAAGCCGCGTAGAACCTGCTGCTGACCCAGCGCAGGGTACTATAGGAGCACGTATATTAATAAATAATGGAGATGCAGCGCTTAAACCCGGTTCACTGGTGACAGTGCAATTGACAGCTGTACATCCGGTAGCTGGAGTAATTCTAGAAGAGAAGTGGGTGACTGCCGTTGACGGAAAAACCGGCGTATGGGTTATAGAGGATAATCAAGCCCATTTCCGTAATCTGACCCTGGGTACCCGTAGCAGCCGGGGAGCCTTGGTCAAGCAAGGTCTTAATAAGGGAGATGTAGTCCTGCAGCCGGGCGAGCTAGTAGAGGGACAGCGAGTCAAACCAAAATATAGCGCTGGTGGGGACAAATCATAATGCGGGGCTTTCGCTTCGAGCTGCAGTTAGCTTCCCGCTTTCTGTTGGAAAACCGCAACCAGACCATTTTAATTCTGCTGGGTATAGCTGTCGGAGTAGGTGTGATGGTTTTTCTCTCTGCTTTGATTGATGGACTGCAAGCTGACCTGATTAAGAAAACGGTCGGCAATTCACCACATATCATCATTACCCGTGAGGTGGCCGAGCCTCTCCGGAATCCTGCTGAGCCAGATGGCTTTTTCCCTATACAGATCCAGCGCCGGGGTAGCCGCCCGGTGGTAGAATGGATAGAATTGACCAATACCTTAAAAGAAGAACCCCAATTTACTGCTGTAGTTCCAGTGTTAGATGGTCCAGCCCTGCTTCGCAGCGGTTCTGCTTCGGGGAGCGTAGCATTGCGCGGCATGAAACTTGAGGAAGCTGATAAAATCTATCAAGTGAGCGACAAGATCATAGCCGGCAGCCCGGAACTCGCACCCGGTACCCTGCTGGTTGGTTCTGAATTGGCTGAGCAGCTGGATTTACAGCCGGGTAACACCCTGACTATGGAGATACCCGGCAAGCAACCGGTGTCGGTCCTGGTTGGAGGCATATTTGACCTGGGTGTGCAAAACCTCAACAAACGATGGGTTATTATGGAACGCAACCGGGTGGCCTATTTGCTGGGATTACAGGATCGGGTCACCGAGATAGAGATTCAGGTGAAGGATGTTTTTCAAGCTGAGGAGCTGGCCAGGACCTGGGCAAATCGTTTGCCGGGATACCAGGTCGAGAGCTGGCAGGAAACCAATGCATCACTGCTTACAGCCCTCCGTAGTCAGAGTAATTCCAGCTATACCATACAGCTTTTTGTATTATTAGCAGTAACCCTCGGCATCAGTTCGGTGCTGGCTATCAATGCGGTACAGAAAACCAGGGAAATAGGCATATTAAAAGCAATCGGGATTCGTACCCGCAGTATTGAGCGGGTATTCATAATACAGGGAGCCTTGTTAGGCACCGGGGGAGCGCTGGCCGGAACCTTACTCGGGCTCGGTTTGGCCCGCCTCTTTATACTTTTTGGCAGTGAGGGTTACCAATTATCCTTGCTGCTGAAACCTGCCACCCTGGCGATAGTTATGACCTTGACTATCCTGGCATCTGTATTCGCGGCCTTCTTGCCCGCCCGACGGGTAGCCCGCATGAATCCAATCGAGGTGATCCGCAATGGCTGAGATAATGTTGCAGGGGCAAGGGCTAATCAAGGAGTATGGACAACCGATTCCAAGCCGGGTATTACACGGGATCGACATCGATATCAATACCGGAGAATTTCTTGCTCTGGTAGGCAGATCTGGTTCCGGCAAGAGTACCCTGCTTAATATCATCGGTGCGCTGGATCGCCCTACTGCCGGCAAAGTGATCATAGACGGCACGGATCTATACAGTCTGGGAGAAGATGAGCTGGCTTATTTTCGCAACCAGACGCTGGGCTTTATATTCCAATTTCACTTTCTGCTGCCTCAGTTTACTGTATTTGAAAATGTACTGATTCCTTACCTGATATATCATGGTCGGGCGGGCAGCCCGGTAGTTAAACAAGCGGAAGAATTATTGGAGCGGGTGGGGCTCGCCCATCGGCGGGACAACCGGGCCAACGCCATATCTGGCGGTGAGCAGCAGCGGGCAGCAGTGGCTCGGGCCTTGATCAACCAGCCCCGTTTGGTACTCGCCGACGAACCGACCGGTAATCTGGATTCAAAAAGCGGAGAAAACGTGTTTGCTTTAATGCGGGAGATTAACCGCGACCTGCACACTACCTTCATTATGGTCACCCATGACAGCCTGCTGGCCAACCGGACTGACCGCATCGTCGAACTGCGTGACGGCTTGGTTCTATGTGATCAAAGCCCGGTTATTATCGAATGAGGAACAGTGGTTTAATTGGGCATAACACAAACTAGCAAAGATGGCCCAAGATAACAATTTACCAGATATACCCAAGATGGTTTGGTATTTTGTCATAATTAGAAGTAAAAAGGTCTTAATTTTCTAAAATATGTGATAATATTGTTATAGAGGCTACCAGGTATCTCAACTCTATATTACCAAACAACCTGCCAAGTTATATGAGTAGATCGAAATAATGGGGGAATGGTTATGGGAAGTAAATTTTTAGAGGAATTTAACAGAATTGTACCAATGGTTGCCGATTTATTTATGGACATGCCCATGGGGTTTTACAGCACCGATCGGGACAAATTCTTAATGGTCCATGAGCATAATTATGAAGTGCCCTTTGCCAAGGCCGGACTAGAAGTCAAAAAGGGCGGAGCGGCTGATAATGTCATGGAGAGCAAGAAGCCGTTTGCCATGGAGCTACCAGCCTCATTTTATGGAACCCCCTTAAAAGTCTCCTGTATTCCGGTCTTTGATGATGATGATCCAAGCCTTGTAATAGGCACCTATGGTTTAGCTTTGGCTCGCGACAATGCAACTGCGGTAAAGGAAACCGTTGAAAGCTTTAAAGCCGGGTTGAGCGAAGTAGCCCAGGCTACTGAACAGACGGCGACCGCTGCCGGTGAGATCAGCATCAGTACAGCAGATCTGCGCGAGCAAATACTAGCCATCGGCAAGGTTTCTGCCGAGATCAACCAAGTACTGGATGCAATTGGCAATATCGCTGCTCAGACCAAGATGCTGGGTTTGAATGCAGCGATCGAAGCAGCCCGGGCCGGGGAAGCTGGCCGGGGATTCGGTGTGGTAGCCGAGGAGATCCGCAAGCTATCGGATGACTCCCGCAGCACCGCCGAGCTTATCCGTAATATGACCAAAACGATTGAAGGCAAGATCGCAGAGACCGTGCAGAAATCCACCATCGCTCTGGATGCTACTCAGGAGCAGGCGGCGGCCACCCAGCAGATAACCGCCCGTCTGGAGGAACTGAGCAGCCGGGCGGAGGTACTGGAAAAGATTGCAGGACAATTATAGCTACATACTGGATATAAATATACGGGCAGGGAGGGAATCAACATTTTCCTTCCCTGTTTTTATTTTGCTTGGCCTGACTAATTCTGGCTTGAGCAGCATCATGACAAAGTTGCTGTTCTTCATTCTCCACGAGTAGTGGAGGTATCTCCCGGGGACGACCGTTGCGATCCAGGGCGACCATGAAGAAATAGCCTTCCGAAACACTCTTGATAATTCCCCGCTCCAAATCCTCGGCCTTGACACAGACATAAACCTCCATTGAGGTCTTGCCGGTATAAGTCAGTTCAGCGGTGCAGATGACCAGATCCCCGACGAAGATAGGCTCAATAAATGAAAGCTGGGTAACACTGGCCGTTACTACATTAGACAAGCAGTGACGGGCGGCGACCACACCGGCGGCCGAATCCATCAGTTTCATCACTTCACCGCCATGCATATTTCCTGCGACATTGGCATGATAGGGCAGAACGATCTGGGTCATGGTGACAGTTGATTCAGAGCGGGGCTTGGGTTGCATAACCATTAACTCAACTCCTTAATAATTCATAGTTTTATGCTAACTATTATTAGAAAAAAGTTCAAACATCTTCCTGGGTTTTAAGGGTACTGAGTAGCTTGCCAAGGGGCCTAAAAGATTGTACAATAATTGTGCCGTGCTAGACGGGGAATTAGCGGTGCCCTGTAACCTGCAACCCGCTACAGCAGGGTTGAATTCCTGGCATGAGGGTCTATCTTGTAAGGTCTGGCTTGAATAAGTGGCTGAGAAGTCTGGGTCCTGTGCAACGGGACATTCTGAACCGTGTCAGGTCCGGGAGGAAGCAGCACTAAGGGGTCTATCCCGTGTGACGCAGGGTGGCCTGGATGGAGTTAACTGTTCAAGTATCGCTTGGAAGGTATTTTCGAAGCCAGGTGCACGGCAATATTTTTTAAATTGCATAAATGTAGTAAAATAGCAGGTGAATAAGTCCTGCTATTTTTATTAGCTACACCATAGAATTATGATAAATGAAGAGGAGGCATAGTCGTGGCTTATCTGGCCTTGTACCGAGCCTGGCGCCCCCAGCGATTTGAGCAAGTGGTGGGGCAGGAGAAGACGGTTGCTGCCCTGTGCAACGCCATCAAGGAGGGGCGGCTGTCCCATGCTTATCTCTTTTCTGGCCCACGCGGCACCGGCAAGACCAGCATCGCCAAGATCGTAGCCCGTTCTGTAAACTGCGAGCAGCAGGAAGCTGGCGAACCATGCAACCAATGTTCCAGCTGCCGGGATATAAATAACGGTAATTTTATGGACGTCATCGAAATCGATGCTGCCTCCAACCGCGGAATTGATGAGATGCGCGATCTGCGTGAAAAGGTCCGGGTGCTGCCTGCTCAGGGTAAAAAGAAGGTTTATATCATCGATGAGGTCCACATGCTGACCACCGAAGCCTTTAATGCATTATTAAAAACCCTGGAAGAACCCCCGGATTCAGTCATATTTATTTTGGCCACTACCGAACCACATAAGATACCCGAAACCATTCGTTCCCGATGCCAGACCTATCATTTCCGCCGGTTGACCGGGGATGAGATTACCAATCGTCTTCAGCAGGCGGCCGTCACTAATTCTATTAAACTGGATGAAGAAGCGTTGCTCTTGATCGCCCGGCGGGCTAATGGCGGTATGCGTGATGCCCTGAGCACTCTGGATCAGGTATATTCATACAAAGGACAAGACATTAGCAAAGATGATGTACTGGATGTCTTGGGCCTGGTCGATGAACTCTATCTGGCAGAGCTGGTCGATGCCCTGCTGGCAAAGGATATACCGGGGATAATTGCCAGCCTGGATTTGGCTATGAGCCAGGGGAAAGAGGCTCAACATCTGGTGCGGGAGACGGCATTCTACCTGCGGGATCTTTTACTGTATTCAGTGATGGGCGAAAAGGCCCAGCTCATGGTGGTTCAGAAGGCAGCCCTGCCCCAGTTGCAGCGCCAGAGCCGGGAAGCCAAGCGCGATATGATTTTGTCGGCTTTGCGGATCATGATGGAAACCGCAGAAAAGCTGAGATTCAGTGAAGGTAACCGGTTTCTTCTGGAGATGGCCTTCCTCGAACTGGCGGAGCTATTTTCCGGCCAGATTCCTGCCGCGGCCAAGCCGGCAGCTTCAGCTGCTCCACGGGAGAAGAAGGCTGTACCTGCAGCCAACCCGCAACCGGGGAAAAGCAAGGCTGCCGCAGCCAAGGGAGAAGCGGATCCGGCCTGGAACCGCATCCTGGCCGGGGTCAAGGAGAAGAGAGTACCGACCTATGCGCTGTTGGCCCAGGGAAGTTTGCTGGGTATAAAAGAGAATACCATGTATATAGGCTATAAGAAGGGCTTCAATTTTCACAAGGAAAAGATGCAGGAGAAAGCCAACCGAGAAATATTAGAAGGGGTCCTGCGTGATTTGTATCAAAAAACAATAGAGCTGGAATTTATCTTACTTGAGGATGAGCAGTATAATGATATAGTGGTTAAAAAGGCTATCGAATTCTTTGGCCAGGATATGGTCCAAATAAAAGATTGAAGGGGGAAAAACAATGAAATTCAATCCCGGCGGCGGAAACATGAACAACATGATCAAGCAGGCCAAACAGGTACAGGAAAAGATCATAAAAATGCAGGAAGAGCTCAAGGAAAGAGAAGTTGAAGCTTCTTCCGGCGGCGGAGCAGTAAGCGCGACGGTCAACGGCAAACAAGAGCTACTAAAGATAAAGATCAAACCGGAAGTAGTTGATCCTGAAGATATCGAGATGCTGGAGGATCTGGTGATGGCGGCGGTCAACGAAGCCATCCGGCAATCGCAGGATATGGTATCCAGTGAAATGGCCAAGATCACCGGCGGATTCAACATACCCGGCTTATAAACCATAAACTTTGGAAACGGGAGGTAGCGCCAGTGAGGCTTGCCCTGTCCCTGGAAAATCTGATCGATAATCTGCAGAAGCTGCCCACCATCGGGCCTAAGACAGCACAGCGTCTGGCCCTTTATATATTGAAAATGCCGGAGGCTGAAGCCCGTAATCTGGCGGCAGCCATCCTGGAAGCTCGGGACAGAATCAAGCCCTGCATCGAATGCGGTATGCTTTGTGACACTGAGCGCTGTAATATATGTGAGGATGATCAGCGGGATAGCAGTACCATCTGTGTGGTGGGGGAGACCAGCGATGTAATGGCAATTGAGCGTACCGGGTACCGGGGGCGCTATTTCGTATTGAACAAGGATTTTCATGTCATGGATGATAATGCCCTGGATGGGCTGAACCTGAAGCTATTCTCTGATCGGCTGGCGGGTGGAGCCGTCCGTGAAGTGGTTTTAGCCCTTAATCCAGATATTGATGGCGAGATCATGTCCCGTTATTTGGCGGGAGTGACCAATAAATTCGGGGTAAGAGTCACCAGGCCGGCTCATGGATTGCCGGTAGGCGGTAACATAGAATATGCTGATGAGATAACCCTGCGCCGTGCCCTGGAGGGGCGGCGAGAGTTTTAAAAAATCATAAATTCTGAATTCATAAAACTAAGCCTGTTGGCATACTATTGCGGTATAGAACCAGAATAGTAAAAAATGCCAGGAGGTTTTTTTATGGAGAAAGATACACCCGGGTTGAAGTTATCTGGCGAAGAGATGTTGGTCGAGTCCGGCACTTTTTGCAGTAAGACCCGCCGGGTAATACAAAAGTATTTCCAGCCTCTGCGGCCAGAGGCGACCATGCCGGAAGTAGAAATGCTCGAGCAGGCTCACCGGGAACTGCTGGAAGCCCAGAATCTCTTTTCCGTCATGGAAGAACCGGAATTAATTGACTGTGCAATCTATGCCTTGAAATCTGCTGAGTTAAGATATAATTACCTGATCAGGCAAATCAAACAAAAAAGTCGTTAAGCGAGGAGGAATAATATGGAGACAATCAATATTATTATTGCGGCTGTCGTATTACTGGTGGTACTCTTTTTCATCGGGCAGATCCTGGTCAAGCCTATCAAGCTGTTATGGAAGCTGATTTTCAACTCCCTTATCGGGATCATATTGCTGCTGGCGGTCAACTACTTCGGAGCTTATTATGACTTTTCCCTTCCTATCAATATCATCACTGTACTGATAGCAGGATTTCTGGGTATCCCCGGGGTGTTCCTCCTCATCTGTTTTCAACTGCTGCTGTAGTAAGCGGGATATAAAAACCGAATTAAAAGACCTATCGGCTAATTTCCGATTTAGCCAAGCGACTATTGGCTTAAAAACTCAGAGGTCTGAAATCGAGTACTATATAGCCTTAACTGGTTTTTATCCGGTTATGGCTAATTTATTTTTGTTTACTTCATTATTTCTTAATACAAAATTAACAAAATTAGTAGTGCATTACGGGTGAATAAACGTATATGATATACTTTAATCCCTCTTTATTAATGGCTTCATTACCGGGGAATTTAGACGAATAATGTTATTTTTGGGTTAAATGTGCGTAACATTATCGCTGATTATGATAAACATTGACGCATAATTTGCTAATGTTTTATACTATTTAAAGTTAGTTAGATTCAGCTAGGAGGTGTTCGCTCCAATTTTGGAAGGTGAACGAGTGCTGGAGGCCTACGTTGGTGAGTATGCCAGCGGGAAAAGTGAGATATCCATTAACCGTGCGCTGGAACTGTTGGGTCAGGGAAGAACCGTTACCCTGGTGGATCTGGATACAGTTGAACCATTTTATACCCTGCGCTCGTTGAAACCTCAGTTAGAGGGAATGGGACTTCAATTAATCAGCTTCAGCAGGGAGGATGCTTTCGGTCTCGGTGAGACTGGAGCTATGCTTAATCCTCAAGCCCGCTGGGCACTCCGGCGAAGCGGAGACATAATACTTGATATAGGCTATGGGGTCTATGGCGCGCGTACCCTCAACTTGGTGGAGGGCGCTAATGAGTCTAAGGAACTCAAGGTCCTGGCGGTAATCAACTATAGTCGGCCCTTGACCGGTAACCGGGAACGCATCCGGGAATATATATTGGATCTTGGCCGGGTGGACGCGATTGTAGCCAATACCCACCTGGGTGATGAGACTACTATAGATATTATTGAAGACGGGAATGCTGAAATAATGCACGTAGCTCGGGAGTTAAATATCCCGGTGGACTTTATAACTGTGGATGAAAAACTACAAGGATCCATAGGGGTAGAGGTATCAGGAATCCCAGTAAAATTCATTCATCGATTTATGCCTGCCGCTATGTGGTAAGTCAAATAGGAGGTGTTTCAATTATCAATGGAAAAGGTTTTTAGTGAAGCCAAAAAAGCTTTCATGACCGGAAATGAGACGGCAGCTTGGGCTGCTCTCGCTGCGGGAGCCGAAGTAATGTTTGGTTATCCCATTACGCCGCAGAATGAGATAATGCATTATTGGACTCGTATGGCGCCTAAATATGACAGAGGCTTCTTGCAGACCGAAGACGAGATTTCCGCCGGATTTACTGTATGCGGGTCGGTACAAAGCGGCAAAAAGGCTTTTACTGCCACCGCCGGACCCGGTAATGTTCTGATGCAGGAACCCTTTGGTATGGCTGAAGGTATGCGTCTTCCGTTGCTGGCTATTATTCAACAGCGCGGTGGTCCTTCATCAGGAACCGTGGTTTATTCCCAGCAGGAGGTGACCCTCACTACCTTTGGTGGCAACGGTGAAGGGCATCGTATCGTCTATTCAACTGCAACCCATCAGGAAATCTATGATTATATCATCAAGGGATTCAACACGGCCTGGACCTATCGCTTTCCTACCTTTATTTTAGGTGATGGCTACCAGGCCAAGATGCGTGAACCTTTGGAATTATACAGCCCGGAAGACAAGGGTATTAAAATGGTAGAACCCTATCCCTTAATCGGACTGCCCGGACATATCGGTGAGGATCGTGAACCCAAGCACCTGTGCAACATATATAGCCTGGAAGAGGAACTCTATGAAGTGGTCATGAAAATATCCGCTGAATACGAGGCTATCTCACCGGAACTGACGGAATACCAGGAACGCGAATGTGATGACGCCGAGATTATAATAGTATCTCATGGTGTGGTATCCCGGGCCGCTGATGATGCGGTTACCGCGCTTAGAGCTCAGGGTCTTAAAGTGGGGTGCTTCAGACCTATAACTTTGCGGCCCTTCCCAGCTCAGGAATTGAAGAACTGCATCCAGAAGAGCGGGGCTAAAAAACTGCTTATTGCCGAATCGGCTTATGGTCAGCTTTTCCGGCTGGTACGCCAGGAGATATACGGGGAAACCGTACCTATGGAAACCCTGTTTATGCCTGGTGTTGGAATTATAGATTACGACATTATGAGCAAGATCAAATCTATGTTATAGAACCGATGGTTTTTTATTACAGGAGTCATTTGAAAAAGGAGGTCAGTTCATGGCAATGTTAGAGCCGGTACATCCGCTAACACCGAAATCATGGTATTTACCATCCAAACCACACAAGTTCTGCCCCGGTTGCGGGCATGGCATAGTATTAAAGGCCCTGGGCGAGAATATTGACGAACTGGGGATTCAGGATAAAACCATCTTTGGCTGCGATATAGGCTGTTCACTGTTAGCCTGGAACTTCTTCGCCTGTGACAGCACCCAGACCCATCACGGACGTACTACCCCGGTTATGGTAGGCATCAAACGCTCACGCCCTGAGCTTATTACAGTAGGGTACATGGGAGACGGCGGCGGATATTCCATTGGATCCCAACATCTGCTCAATGCCGCTGTGCGCAATGAGAAGGTCACCCTGATACTGGTCAATAACACCAACTACGGCATGACCGGCGGGCAGATGGCCCCCACCACCCTGCCGGGACAGAAAACGGAAACCTCCCCTTATGGGCGTGATCCGGAACAAACCGGTTACCCCACCAAGGGACCCGAGTTTATCGCCCAGTTAACCCCGGACAGTGCCTATGTGGCCCGGGCTACAGTATCCAAATACAATCAGTTGAAACGCTTTATTAGAAATGCCCTGCGTAATCAGATAGAAGGCAATGGGTTCTCCTTTGTTGAAGTGCTATCAACTTGCCCTACTAACTGGCGCACCAATGCCCAGCAGACCTGGCGCTTCTTGGAGGATGAGATGGAGCCTTATTTCCCGGTCGGAGAACTCAAGAGCCCGTTCGGAAAGGGGGATAAATAGATGTCGCTGATCAAGATAGCCCTGGCAGGTGAAGGCGGGCAAGGAGTTCAATCAGTAGCCGAGATCATCGCCGAAGCAGCTTATGAAGCAGGAAAACAAACCATATATATTCCCAATTTCGGATTGGAACAGCGCGGCGGAGTATCCATCGCCTTTATTCAAGTCAGTGATAGAAGGATAGGAGCTCCTAAATTCAATAAAGCCGACGTAGTCATTGCCCTTAGTGAGCGGGCAGTAGGACGTACCGCAGAATATTCCGATAAAAATACCCTTTTTGTGTATGATTGCGGATTTGCAGTCCCTCCGGAGGATTTCCCCAAAGAAGCTAAAAAAATAATAGCAATACCAGCTATAGATACTGCCAATAATGAATTACATCCCCGGGTTTTTAACATTATAATAATGGGAGCAGTGATCGGGCTCACCAATGTGGTCACTTTTGAGGCAGCCAAAGCTGCCCTGGAGCACAAACTGGGTTATAAATTCGAAAAAGATCCTAAACTTAGAGAACTTAATTTTAAAGCAATGGAAATTGGCAAGAAATTGGGCGAAGAATCCCTGTCCAAAGAAGGGGTGTGTTAATATGACAACTATTAAGCTCGAAGCTGTCACAACTCCATTGGAAAAGGCAATTTTCCACATCTTCCCTGCTTACTGCAAGGGTTGCGGACTCTGCAAGGAGAAGTGCCCCAATGCCGTTCTGAAATGGTCAGATAAACTGGGGGTTTATGGTACTCCTACTGTAGAGCCTATCGAAGAAGACGGATGTATCGCCTGCAAGATCTGCGAGATGGTCTGTCCGGACTGCGCCATTCTGATCGAGCGGACTAAAAAACCCAAAGCCTAATATAACAAGTGATCACGAAACGGTTTGGTGGTTTCCCCATCAAGCCGTTTTTCATTTTTTTAGTCACAGATTGGCACAGATGGACACAGATTTTTTGAATGGTAGCATAGTAGTAGACATAAGATGCCGAACCAGAGCTGGGTCAGGAATACGATTTATTGCCACAGATTCACACAGATTATATGGTTAATGCTTATAAACTTAACGTTCGCAGTAAAACAGTTCTATAGGGTCATTGCGAGCGCAGCGAAGCAATCTTCCCCCACATGCCTTTATTTTACTTCGCTCGATAAAAAATAAAACACTATAAATGCCATTGTACATATAATCTGTGTCCATCTGTATTCATCTGTGGCTAAAAAAACGCTGCTCATCGACCAAAGGGTTTGGCGATATTAATAGTCAAACCCTTTTCTGATGAACAAATCTGTTGCCAGGGATATCAAGTGCTTAATTGATATAAGGAAGGGATTATAATATGCCAGAAATCTTAAAAAATCGGGCTTAAAGGGTTGACACTCCTCGGCGTAGGTGATAATATAATCCTTGCGCGCAACGCCAAAAGGAAAGCGCGGGGGCCCTGAGAGGGGCGCCAAGATCTTGATAAAACAGAACAACAAGACTAAAGTGCGAAAAGATGTAGCCTTTGCAAAAAGGT
>JAAYCK010000089.1 GCA_012729835.1 Syntrophomonadaceae bacterium | reverse complement strand
GTGATCTTTCAGATACTTTGCTACCAGGTTGCTGTATCGACTGGGATTATTGGATAGACCGACTACTGCAATGGTACGGGATTTGCTGAGAATCTCACGGATTGAATCATCCATGGAATTATTGCTCCTTTCCATTGGTGTATAGTTGTTGCCGGCAGTCATTGGACTCTGCCAAAAATTAACCAGGGATCGAGCTATCATCTTTAATAGATTATTACGCATTGGCATTATTCCTCATTTCATTATTAATGCCAATATATATGAATTGTGCTCAACCAGCAAGTGTAAAAGGGCTTTATTGGGCAAGTTGTATCACTAACCCATGAAATATATAGTAGACAGAAACAGGCCTCGGGACTATAATTTAACAGGATTATGGGGCTTTCCCCCATGTATGGATTGAAAAAACTCCGAATAAGAAAGAGGCATTATGCAATGAAGATCTTCAGTTTAAAAACCTTGGGACTGCTGGTGGCAGTCTTTGTGATAACTTTTGCGGGCGGAGCCCTTATCGGGCGTTATTTGGATGGTGACTTCGGTGGCGCTTCACTGGAACAAAGGGCTTCCCGTGGCAAACCGATCAATGTGCTACTAATGGGAGTGGATGCTCGCGGATTAGAAGAAAATGCGCGCAGCGATACTATGATAATGGCCAGCATTGATGCCAAGAATAAAAAGGTGGCTATGGTCTGGATACCTCGAGATACCCGGGTCGAGGTTTCTAATGGTCGCTATAATAAGATCAACAGCGTAAATATTCTGGATGGTCCGGAAGCTGCCTGTGAAAGTGTTTCCGATCTGTTAGGCACCCGGGTCGATTATTATATGGTTACCAATTTTGAAGGGTTTGCCGATATAGTTGATACTCTGGGCGGTGTGGACATTAATGTCGAGGGGGATATGAACCACTGGGACCCGGATCCGCGTTTGAGTATCAATCTTAAGGGGGGGGTTCAGCGGCTGGATGGTCAAGATGCTCTGCGCTATGTCAGATACCGCGGAGGCCCGACAGCTGATATCGGCCGCACCGGTAGACAGCAGAAATTCGTCAAAGCCCTGGTTGCCGAGATGTTTAAAACCAAAACCATATTTAAGCTGCCCAAGCTGCTGCCGCAGATAAGCGAGAGTGTCAAAACCAATATACCGATGAGCGATATGATGTTCATGGTAAAGATGGCTCAGGATTTCGATAATGTCACTATAGCCACCCAGACCCTGCCGGGATGTGCCTGGACCGAACCATCCAGCGGAGCCAGCTATTGGCTGGCCAATGAACAAATAGCGGACGGAATTATTGACAAGATGTTCTTAGGTGAAAAGTTCGATGTTGCCCAGGATCCCCCCAAATGGGTTAAAGAGCAAGGTGAGGTGAAAACTTCGACTTCTGACACTGTTACAGAAGAAGGGGTCGATGCAGATGCCCCCATGGCGGAAGATGCCACTCTAGATGATGATTTTGGCGGCGGGGGTGATTTAACTACAGGTACCGGCAATAGCCTCGGTAAACCAAAAGATAATTCGGGTACAGACGATACGGTGACTGGCACCGGCGATTCCAGCGATAGCGAACAGGATGTACCGGATGATCATACAGTTCCGGCAGAACCAGTCACGCCAAAAAACCAAAACAATAAGCCAGTAGATCCGGCTAATAATAATCCCAACGGCAGCCCACAGCCAACCGACTCCATGCCGGTAAGCCCGACCAGCAGCGCCGGATATTAGGCCGGGAATAAATACAAAAAACGCAGTAGTAAAAATCACTGCGTTTTTTTCTGACCATAACAGATTTTATGAATTCTATAAAGATCTGTGTTAATCAGTGCTAATCTGTGGCATTTTCACGAAATCTCCCCATCTTGTAAATCATACTTTATCTGCGTAAATCTGCATCCATTCCGTCTCTTCACTTATTCTTATAACTGGCCACTATCTCCCCGAAATAGAGAACATGGTAGTTGTCATCGGCATAGTACTTGGCTTTGATGGCAGGATCCAGATATTCAGGATTCATTTCCTGGCGGAAAACCGTGCGGCATTCGTACACCAGGCCACAACCATCTATTACCGGAGCGTCAGTTGCTTGGCCGGGGCCTATAGTCAGATTGAGTTCCTCGAATTTGTCTATGTCCCGACCGGATTTGGTGCCGGCAATCCCCAATTCTTTCTTGAAGCTATTGTCCATAGGCACACAAACCGAGAATTCACTGGCCTGTTCCATTAGTTCATAAGTAAAACGTGAATAGCGAACCATTACCATCAGAACGGGCTTGAACCATATACAGCCTATGGCCCCCCACCCGATAGTCATAGTGTTGATCTTATCCCCGGCTCTTACCGAAAGGAAAGCCCCCCGCGGCAATTGTTCCAGCATTTGGGGAGTAAACTCATAGTAGTTAACCTCGTTCACAAGTATTGTCTCCTTTCTTCTCGTCTTGTTATTTTCTTAATAGGTTTGCTCTCCATCTTCCACCAGTTCTATCCGTTCACCGTCCGGTCCCGTAAAAAATGCGATCCTCTGGCCCCAGGAGGTCTTGCGCGGAAAATCGGCTGTAAAAACTATGCCAGATGTGGTGAGCCGGTTCATCTCAGCATCAAGGTCCTCCACGGAAAGGGCGATATGATCGTAATGGCCGGTCTTCCTTTCTTGGACCGGATCCGGGCAATAGTGCAGCAGTTCAAGAGCATGGCCGCCCAAGTCCAAAGTAATGATCTCCAGATCAGGCATTTTCTTATGATCGGTCACAGTACAGCCCAACACTTCGCAGTAAAAGCGTTTGGAACGATCGATATCCTGCACGGCGATGCCGATATGAGCCAATCGGTACACAGGCATTCTCCTTATTATATGAAATTCGTAAGAACAGGATAACACATGTGGGGGCTATTCTGAAGATGTTGGCCTCTGAGTGATCAAAAACCTTTCGCAGATTATTTATCACCACTACGCTTGCACGAGAGGGATGGTTTTCGCTCTGGAATATATTATTCCGGCTATATTGGTTAATACTAGCAAGAGAATGCATTCTATATTATTATTGAGTACGTGATGATTGTTCCCCATCTGGGGGCGGACAATAACTTAAAAATTCTGAAGGGGTAAGGAATGGACGCAGGCGGCTGCACCGCACGCAGATTAATCTGCGTCTATAAAATAAGGAGGATATTTATGAGCGGAAGTATAAAGAAGCGTGAAGAGATTGCCCCGGAATTCAAATGGAAGCTGGAAGACATATATTCCGAAGAAAGCGCTTGGGAAGCAGATTTTGCGAAGATCAAGACCCTGAGTGCCGAGGTGGAAAAATATCAGGGTAAGATCGGCAATTCAGCCGATGAGATGCTGGCGTTGTTCAAGCTCTCCGAGCAGCTAGAACGCCTTAGTGAGACCCTCTACGTCTATGCCCGGATGCGCCGGGATGAAAACAACGCCAACCCGCGTTATCAGACCATGGTGGATCGTATCGAGACCTTAGGGGTTCAAATCAGTGCTGCTACTTCTTTCATTACACCAGAACTCACCGCTATACCCGAAGAAACCGTGCAAGAATATCTTAACAGCAATGCTGAACTTAAGATATATCAGCATATGTTTGATGAGCTCTGGCGTCAGAAGGAGCACATTTTGTCTCTGGAGGAAGAACGACTACTGGCCATGAGTGCTGATATCTCCCATGCCTCGGGTAATATTTTTACAATGCTCAATAATGCGGACATCAAGTTTCCCGTTATAAAAGATGAGCAGGGAAATGATATAGAGATCACCAAGGGGCGCTATGGACGTTTGATGGAGAGTCAGGACCGTCAGGTACGTAAGGCAGCCTTCGAGGGTCTCTATTCATCCTATGGCAAGCTCAAGAACACCTTGTCGGCAACCCTGGCTTCCAGCGTTAAGAAGGATGTTTTCTACGCGCGGGCCCGTAAATATCCCTCCGCATTAGCCGGTTCCCTTGACTCAGATAATATAACCCCGGAAGTCTATAATAATCTAATCGACACCGTACATGCCAAGATGGATTACATGTACCGTTATATGAAGCTGCGAAAAAGGATGCTGGGTTTAGACGAACTGCACATGTATGACATCTATGTGCCTCTAGTTAAAGAATATAAGTCTGAGACTCCTTATGAAAAGGCCTGTGAGATGGTGATAAGCGGCCTGCAGCCGTTGGGAAGCCAATATCAGGAGCTCTTGCGCAAGGGGATGGATGCCGGTTGGATTGATGTTTATGAGAATGAAGGCAAGACCAGTGGCGCATATTCCTGGGGAACCTATGACACCCACCCCTATGTATTGCTGAACTACGATAATAAAATGGATGATACTTTTACCCTGGCTCATGAACTGGGACATTCCCTGCACAGTTATTTCTCGCATAAAGAGCAGCCTCATGTCTACAGTCAGTATCCTATTATCCTGGCCGAGGTAGCTTCTACGGTAAATGAATCGCTGCTCATCGATTATCTACTGCAGAATCCGGTCAGCCGCGAAGAGAAGCTCTATCTTCTGAATCATTACCTGGAGCAGTTTAGGGCAACAGTATACCGGCAAACCATGTTTGCTGAATTTGAAAAGATCACTCATCAGACAGTAGAGGCCGGTGATGCCCTGACACCCGAATCACTGTGTCAGATCTACCGGGAGCTCAATGCCCTGTATTACGGTCCTGATGTTGTGCTTGATCCGGAGATCGACATGGAATGGGCACGCATACCGCATTTTTACTCGGCTTTCTATGTCTACAAGTATGCCACTGGTTTTTCAGCTGCCACTGCTTTGAAGGAGCAGATACTGAAGGAGGGCGAACCTGCCGTTAAGCGCTATATGCACTTCCTTAGTTCGGGCGGATCAGATTACCCCTTGGCTATTCTAAAAAATGCCGGAGTGGATCTGAGTACTACGCAGCCGGTAACTGCCGCCCTAGATTATTTCGGCCAGCTGGTCGAAGAGATGGAAACTCTGGTTTAGACTATTTTAGGACAGTTTTAATATAAAAGCCCCCAATTGAACATAATTATGTAGAGAAGATAATTGCAGCAAGAGGGGGATAATAAACTTTGGCCCAGACCAATACCGAAGCCATCTTTGATCAGACCATGCATGACCTGGCGCCCCGCTTGAGTCACTTTGTTAATTATGAGACAGTAGTAGGTATACCTTTTGCCGATGAAGAGGATGCCCTGGCTGACCTGCTCCAGTCGGTGGACCAGGTCATGTCCTCCTGGATAGGCCACAGACAAGTTATTGTTTGTGTTGGTGACCATTCGGCGGGCAAGTGCCTGGAGGTAATAAATAAACTGCAATTAGAGCATCAAGTGATTGCCTTCCTGCTGCCAGAGGGGATCAGCGGTCGCGGTAACAGCATCCGGGCGATGATCGAGATCAGCAAGGTGTTGGAGACAGATTTACTGATCTTTAGTGCCAATATGGCCAATGAAAACGGGCCAGGTATTGAACCGGGCTGGTTGGACAGCCTGCTCAGCCCCATCCAGGGACGTTATGACATGGTGCTGGGCAGTTTGCGCCGCTACTTGTCAATTGACAGCATAACTTATATGCTGGCTACCCCCATCCTCGAGTCCTTTTATGGATGTCGCGTCAGCGACCCGCTAGGTGGCATATATGCCATATCTCACGATATGGTGGATGAACTGGCTCATGAAACCAGGTTTTGGGGAGATGCCATCCGCGGCTCAGGTATAGACTTCTGGCTGCTTACCAGAGCCTTATGCTGGGATAAAAAAATTTGTGAAGTAAACATGGGCGGAGTAGTGCCCCCGCACAGCCTCGAATCACGCAACCGCATCTTCCGTGAAACCGCTTTAACTGTTTTTGAGTGTCTAAAACGTGACAGTGCCATCTGGATGCAGGACCGCCTGGTCATAAAGGTGGCTGATATCGGTGCCCGCAGCGAAGTAAAAAAGGTCGATTTGATTGATTATCCAATCAACCAACTCCTCCATAACTTTGGCCAGGGTTGCCAGGATTGCGCCCATCTCTTTGCTCAAGAAGAGTCCGGGCAGGTACTACAAAACATGAGCCAACTCTCTCTGGAAGATTTTCGTTTACACGATGAATTTTGGGTATCTTGCCTTTTTGACCTCTTCATGCAATATGCTTTTGCCGGGGAAGACGAAGAGACCAGTGATATATTTTCCGCACTAACCGCTTTGTATAATGGCCGTATCGCCAGTTATGTGTTGGAGATGCGTTCGCTGGGAGAAAAAATGATACAGGTGCCACAGGAGGAGAAGGATGAACTCATGGTCCACAAGATGGAGTCCATCCGCCAGCATCTTACCAATCAATACTGGTTGATGAAACCTCAGTTGACCGAGCGTTGGCTGCAAAAGAGTGACCAACAGAAGCCAGCCATTATACCGCTTGGTTACATGGAGTATGTACCGGGTAAACCAGTGGTGGTGCCCAAAAAGATCGCCGGGAAGGATAGGCGGATCATCGCAACGGATGACATTTTTAAAAGCCTGCGCAGGAAATATGAAGAGCGCTTCAACAGCTTCATGGAGCAGGGTCTGGGCATTCCTCTGTCTGCTTCTCCTGCCGATATGGTAGCCGGGGTAGAAAGCTTTATGGGTGACCTGGAACTGGCCCTGGATAAGCTGCTGCCCGGCGACCTGTCTACCCGCGATGGCTTGCAACAATTCGTACGGAGCACTTTTGCCCTGTTTGCCCCCCACCGTATGTACACCATCAGTACAGAACTGCTGCGGGAGATGCTGATGAGGTTTCCACCGGTCAACCTAATGATCCCCATGGGGATATACAAACCGGAAGATCTGATATCACGTATGGACCCGAGAGATGCTGTCACCTATTCCAATCTGGTGGAAAGCTGGAATTATACAGACCGTGATCTGCTCTGGCTGGTCGATAATCTCAAACCAGAGAGCTTCAACTGGATCGATATCAAGCCCATAATACTTACGGGTGATTTGCGTATGGGGATCTTGACCCAGGGCAAAATCAGCAACTTAAATCGGATCACCGGCCGGATCCTGGTCCGTTCCTGCGAACCGGGTAAGGGTGGCAAATACCCCAAACTTAGATATTTCACCAGCCTGGTGCGCCGATTGGCTGTAGCAGATAGTTATTCTCGGCTTTTCCGGTTGAACACCTCCCAGAGAAAGAATATTGGGTTGAAGGCCAGGAATTCTCTGCTGGGGCTGCAGCGGGGCGATGATTTCTCCGCGCATAGCTTGTTCGAGAATCTACATCACCGGCGGCTGGTGGAAAAGATATCAGGGGTGGCTGAAAGCCTTGATAAAAAGGGTATGAAAGACATTGCCCGCCTGTTCCACCTGTTGGCGCAGAGTTACGGTCTGACCCAGGTTCTGGAAAATGGTACCTTTCTCACTTGTACTGCCTGGAGTTGGGCGAGTTACAGCTTCAAAGGGGGGCTGAAGATACCCACCCCACTGACTACCAGTGTGGAGAACCGGTGGTTCAACCATGATTTTCTCGAGATGCTCTACCTGGCACTGGGTTACGACCCAGCAGAGATAGAAAAGATGGTATTGCAGCTTATCCAGAGCGGCAAGAGCCATCACAACCTGCTGGATACCCTGCTGCCGGCCCGGCCACGGGATGTCGATGTAGTAGTACAGGAGATTACCAACGAACCCAGCCGGCATCTACAGCGCTGTGAACATAATCCGATCCTGGAGCCCCTGGAAAAAAGCACATGGGAATCAAGGTACGTCCTTAATCCGGGCAGCCTGCGGATCAAGGATAAAGTATATCTTTTCTACCGTGCGGTGGGTAAGGATGATATCTCGCGCATCGGCCTGGCGGTAACCGATGGCTACAAGGTTCTGGAACGGCTCCCGCAGCCGATATTCTCTCCGGAGACTCCCGAAGAAAAGCGGGGCTGTGAGGATCCCCGTCTAATAGTCATCGAAGATAAGATATTTATGCTCTATACTGCCTATGACGGCAACCTGGCCCAGATAGCTGCCGCCTCCATAAAGCTCAATGACTTTCTGGCTGGCAAGTATACGGCATGGCATCGGGAAGGCCTGGCATTCCGAAATATATGGGATAAAGACGCGATTCTTTTTCCCGAGAAGATCAATGGCCAGTATGTAATATATCACCGGATTGAGCCCAGCATCTGGGTAACATACCTTAAAGACCTCAAGTTTCCCATTAAGGAGAAGCATGCCATTATTGCCGGTCCCCGTCCGGGGCGTATGTGGGATTCGTTGAAGATCGGGGCCGGGGCGCAGCCGCTAAAAACCATCTATGGCTGGCTATTGATTTATCATGGTGTGGATTACAACTATGTATATCGCCTGGGCGTCTTGCTGGTTGATTTGAATAACCCTCAGAAGGTATTGTACCGCTCTCCGAACCCTATCCTTGAACCGGAAAAAGATTTTGAGATTGGCCTTTCCGGTGCCTGGGTGCCTAACGTGGTTTTCACCTGCGGCGCAGTAGCTGGAACAGATAAAGAAGTCCTGGAGGACGATGACGAAATCTTAGTCTACTATGGGGCTGCCGACACCAGCATCGGCGTAGCCAAAGCTACCCTGGCGGACTTGATACCGCCGGCTTTCCGTAAAACTACCCGAACCGGTCGTGATTCAAGCATAATATAGCTTTGTTGTCATCGCTGCGAAAACATCATCGTCGTGTCATTGCGAGCGCAGCGCGGCAATCTTTAGCATTCATTGTATCCTTGCCTATTAGAGTTTAAATCTTTCAGTAAGCGGAACGCAAGTTCCGCTTGTTTTGGATCGTCAGGGCTTAGATCTTTTCAGGCCTGCTCCAGGGTTTGTCCTATTTCTTCCTGTACCAGGTATTCTTCCATCATTAAGTCACTCAATAAAAGGGAGACAACTGCTTCGGCTCCCTGGTTGAGATTGACGCCTTCCTCGGTTAAGGCATCGAAACAACCACCGGTTACTTCATTATATAGAGGTAATCCATGATGATTGCGCCCATGATACCATTCGTATGCAGTCTGGGCCAGGTCAAGGTATTCGCGATTGCCCAATAGCTCATAAGCCTCCAGGAGTACACTGATAATTGAGGCGGCATCCACAGGTTGCTGGTCAAAGATGGGGATTTTGCCGCCGCGTTGATACCAGCCGCAATTACCTACGATATCCAGATGCTCATTACGGAACAACACCTCAGAAAGGAAGTTAAGTGAATCCTTGCCGATGGCAAGGACTTGTCTATTGTCGCTGACTCCAGCGAACGCCAGCAAGGCCTGGGGTAGTATACCATTGCAATAGGTAAGGTAATCCTCGAACCAGTACCAGCGTTGACTGTGCTTCAACTGGTATAGCTCTATCAGTTCTCCGCTGAGTTGTCCGGCCAGGGTTTGGTAGTAAGGCGGCCAGGCTTCCGGCTGGTATTTGCACAAAGCCAGCAGGGAATAGGCTATGGCACGGGGCGAAGTGAAGCTCAAAACACGCGGAATATTGCGCTTGAACATATCATGGCAGAGTTCGCGGATGCCTTCAACGCAACTTGCGGAACTTACCGCACAGGCCAAAAGCGCGCGACCGATGCTATCCTCGGAATCGTAAGTTGAATAATAGACCCCGTTAGACAGCAGGTTACACCAGCCACCGTTTTTATCTTGGGCTTGGAAAAGATAAGCCGCATATGCTGCGGCCAGTTCTTGTATATGTTCATTATCTGCGGTAAGCATCAGGGCTCGGGCATTGTCGTCCAAGGTATAACCGCTGCCAGCATCGGGCACACCCAAATGTGAGAACTGCATCATGCCGTTATTATCGGTCATCCTGATCAGATGTCTATAATCGTGCATAATTGACTTCGTTTTCCTCCCGGATGTAGTGATCATCCAAGATCATCCTGAATAAGTCGGTATACTGTCTGCCTACCGAAGGCCAACTCCAATCCATGCCCAGTTCCAGGGCTCGCTGCTGCAGGTTGGTTTTCAATTGGTGGTCGTCCAGTATTTGGTTGAGGAGTTGGGAAAGCTCATTGGGGTTAGGTTCGTGAGCTAGCAGGCCCCGTCCTCCTGCTAAGACTTCTTGGGCGTAAGCATAGGAGGTGGATACTATGGCCCGGCCACAACCCATGGCAAAAGCCATAGTGCCGCTCACAGCTTGATCTCGGTTGGGATACGGACTGAGATAAATATCGGTCATATACAGATATTCACCCAGTTCGTCATCGGAAAGATACTTGTTGACGAATTGCACGTTCTTCTGGAGGCTAAGTTCTTCTACCAGTCCCTCCAGCATATTTCTGTATCTTTCGCCCTCGCTCTTTTGGAGCATGGGGTGGGTTTGCCCCAGGATGAGGTAGGTAACCTCGGGATGCCGATCCACTACTTGGGTTAAGGCCTTGATGCCCAATTCCAAGCCCTTGCCGGGGCCTATTAAACCAAAAGTACTAATAATATGCCGTCCCTGCAGATGGTATTTTTCTTTGAGAAAGTCTTGTTCATGAACATTGAACTGAGGGACGCCATGGGCGATAACCTTCACTAATTCAGGAGGAGATTCGTATAAATTAATCAGCAAATCAGCTGATTTCCTGGTCATGCAAGCTATGCCGGCTGCCCGCTGGCAAAGTTGATTAAGGATATCTTTTTGGTGTTTTTCTGGATGAGGCAGGACAGTGTGTGTTACCAGAACAAATGGTTTATGAAGCCTTTTTACCATCTCGAGGATGAATTCCCCGTCCCGTCCACCATAAATTCCGTACTCATGCTGAAGTATCAATAAATCTATATTACGAGTGCTATTTATATAATTGGCGGCCTTGATATAGTCTTGTTTGCGGTTTTGTTTCAATTGAAATATTACTTCACGGGGATAGTGGTAGTCATAGTTATTATCAGAAACGGCCATAATTTTAACCTTGTTTCCCTGTTGACGAAGGCTATTACAAAGATCCATGGAAAAGGTTGCTATCCCACATTGTTTAGGAGGGAAAGTCCCCAAGTTCAGTATTGTCATCAACTCACTCCTTATCAGCATCACCGTTTTGCTCGTATCGAAGCATACCAGCTTTTTTATGAAAGCTCGAGTTTTTAATTTCAATTATTATCTTCTCTTGATGAGCTTGCTTTTATACCTGGACCAGGATTTCTTCATGCCAGATATGGCTTTTTAAGCCGGTTTTTTGCAGATAGGCGAAGAGTTCATTCTTTATATTCTCTAAATCTGCCGGGGTGGCACCTTCGCAGCGGACGATCAATTCAGGACCAGTATTTGACGCGCGGACCAGCCCCCAGCCTCCGGGAAATAGGATGCGGGCGCCGTCGATATCAATAATGGGATAGAGTTTATTAAAGTGCTCCCTGACCTGCTCCACTACATCAAACTTTAGTTCATCAGCACAGGCGATCCTTAGTTCGGGAGTTGAGTAATATTGGGGAACATCAGCCAGCAACTCAGACAGGCTTTTGCTTGTACGGGAAAGCAATCGGAGCAGCCGGGCGCTGGCATAGACAGCATCATCGAAGCCGTAATATTCATCGGCGAAAAACATATGTCCTGACATCTCTCCGGTAAATACTGCGCCTATCTCCCGCATCTTTGACTTAATAAGGGAATGGCCGGTTTTATAAATGATTGGCTTTCCGCCTAGTTTATTTATCTCATCGATCAGCGCTTGCGAGCACTTGACTTCAACAATACAGTCGCTGCCCGGATAGTGGGGAAGTATTTCCCGCCAGAAGAGGATCATTAAAAGGTCTCCCCAGATCATGTTGCCTTGGTTGTCAACAACTCCGATGCGGTCGCCGTCTCCATCCATACCTATGCCCAGATCGGCTCTGCTGCTCTTAACCAGTTCCACCAGATCGGTCATGTTTTCAGGATCCACCGGATCGGGATGGTGGTTAGGGAAAGTAGGGTCGGAATCACAGTAGAGTTCAAGCACCTCGCACCCTAGTGCTCGAAAGATCCCGGGGGCGAATAGGGAGGCGGTACCGTTGGCACAATCGAGTGCGACTTTAAGCTTACGATTGAGCTTGATGCGATTTATGATCTCATTCAGATAGGCCTCGCTGATATCAACATGTTTAACGGAGCTACGAGGGCCATGAGTATAGTCATTGCTTTTGATCATTTGGCGGATAGCTTGAATTTGTTCGCCATAGATAGTCGAGTTCCCTAATAGCAGCTTGCAGCCGTTATATTCCGATGGATTATGACTGGCAGTAATCATAATGCCGGCATTAATACCCAGGTGGCGGGCGGCAAAATAGAAAACTGGTGTAATCACTACACCGAGGTCTATAACATCTACACCACTCTGCAGCAGAGCTTCAAGCATAATGTCGTGCATATGAGGTGAAGAAAGTCGGTTATCCTGACCCAGAATAACGGTGTCATATCCAGTGCGCAGGGCCATTGTAGCGAAAGCCCGAGCGATATTGAACATCATTTCGTCGTCCAGGTCGACTCCAACAACACCCCGAATATCGTACTGCCGAAAAATATTTTTCATAAATATACATCCTCCTAAAGGATTAGTTTTTATTAACCACAGATGGACACAGATTTAAACACAGATGAACACAGATATTTTTACAGCGGGCAGCAATTAGGTTTCTTCATATAAGTATTCTAAGTAGCGCATTTATAGGTTGGGTATTAGTCGACACATATTGCTCAACGTATAGAATAGAGAAATCTGTGTTCATCTGTGTTTGTCGAAGGCATCTCCCCTCCGGGGACAACACTCCAGAGTGCAACCCATGAACCCTGAAGGGTCTATTAATGACGCTGTGTTAAATCGTTTCTCCGCGTAACCCCTACAACAAGTCATGGCGCTGCTTCTCTTCCAGAGATTTTACCAGAGTGCGGATATCCTGTACCCTCTGGCGGGGAGCTACCAGGATGAGATCCTCAGTCTCTACTAGCAGCAGATCATCCACTCCGAATAACACCACGGTTTTCTCCACCTGTTTCACCAGACAGTTCTTACTATCCAGCGCCATAACATCAGGTCCGCAAAAGACGTTATCCGATCCATCAGATGTATGGATCTCAGCCAGTGAGTTCCAGCTACCCAGATCAGACCAGCCGAAATCGGCAGGCACTACCGCCATCAGCTTTGATTTTTCAGCGATACCATAGTCCAGGCTGATATCCGGCAGTTCATTATATGATGAAATATAGTGTTCCCAACCCTGGATGATGTGATGGTAAACATCGGGAAGGTGCTCTTCAAACTCCTTCATCCACACATCGCGTTTTCCGATATAGATACCAGAATTCCACATATGTTGCCCGGAGGTTAGGTAGCTTTCGGCTGTAGTTTGGTCGGGTTTCTCCAAAAAGGAATCAACAGAATAGACATCGGGCAGGGTGGCAAACTCATACTGAGACCTTTCTATATAACCGAAACCAGTTTCCGGTCTTTGAGGGGTTATGCCAATGGTGACCAGATAATTTTGTTCAGCGGCATTCTTAGCCAGGCTGATACTCTGCGTAAAGCTGTCGGTGTCCAGGACATGGTGATCAGCCGGGAAAATGCCAAGAATTTCATTCGATGCACCGTTCAGGTATTTGCTGAGGACCATACCGACTGCTGGAGCAGTATTTCTGCCCTGAGGCTCGCTCAGGATTTCGATAGAACCATAGTCCGAGCGTTGGCTAACCAATTCTTCAATTGCCGGAAGCAAGTCGTCACCCGTGATAATAACTACTTGCTTTGCCCCGGCCATTATTAAACGGTCGATAGTCAGGTCCAGCATAGAGCTGTCACCGACCAGTTTACACAATTGTTTGGGCCGTTGTCGGCGGCTCTCCGGCCACAATCTGAGACCTTTGCCTCCGGCGAGTATCACTCCTGTCATGGCTTCCTCCATCAAAAAGTACCTGCCCCATAATATGAAAAACTATTATAAGGGGGGACACTATTGTTACTGTATGTTTTCTTGTTGCCAATTATGTCGCTTTTCACCTAAAATCATACTTGGGTTAATGAAATCGGTAGTGATATATTATTTTCTCTCCCGAAGGGCAAAATAATTCCGGTGCGGTATATTCAATTTTGATATGGGAGAAATACTCATGAGAAACCGAGGCAAGGTCTGGGAAAGCGTAAATAGTATTACAGAGCAGATGGAAATAAAAGATATTGTTGGCATATTGCTGGGATGCGCTATTCTGGCCCTGGGAGTTCAGGGGGTATTGATTCCTCATCATATGTTGCATGGTGGTATCGCCGGTATCGCTATCATTATTAATTATCTAACCAAAATTGATATCTGGCTTTGGTACCTGTTGCTTAACATACCGATATTTATCGCCGGATACAAAATGGTAAGCCGTCGATTCTTCATTTATAGCTTAGTGGGTACCGGCGGGCTTTCAGCATCCCTGGCCTTGTTTAAAACTATACAATTTGGAACAGGGGATCTTTTTCTTGATGCGGTGATGGGTGGGGTGATCGCGGGGATAGGCTCTGGCATAATCTTTAGCAGCAAGGGGTCATCGGGTGGTCTGGATGTCATAGCCATAATCGTTCAACGGTACCGGGGTCATAATATTGGTCAGGTATACTTTTTTATCAATGTTTTGGTGCTCCTGGCTGCACTGCTGGTATCCAACCTTACCCTAACCCTATTTTCGGCATTATCCATATATGTTTCGGCTCAGGTGGTAGACTATGTACAGGCCGGCTGGCAAGTCAAACGAACCGCCATGATCATCTCAGACAAGTGGGAAGAAGTAGCTGATAGCATCCTGTTTGGATTACACCGTGGCTGTACTTATATTTCTGCTCGGGGAGTGTATTCGGGCAAAGACAAACAGATCGTGGTCACTACCGTAGCCAAGACTGAAGTGCCTAGGTTAAAGGAGATCGTTTTCCAGATTGATTCGGGCGCTTTCATTATTATTAATGAAGCGGTTGAAGTCTATGGTAAAGGCTTCAAAAGCAATCAGCATGAATTTTAGAATGTTAACAAAGTATTAAGAAAATATTATAGAATCGTGTTGACATTGTCGAATACCCGTGATAATATAATCCTTGCGCGCAACGCCAAAAGGAAAGCGCGGGGGCCCTGAGAGGGGCGCCAAGATCTTGATAAAACAGAACAACAAGACTAAAGTGCGAAAAGATGTAGCCTTTGCAAAAAGGT
>JAAYCK010000088.1 GCA_012729835.1 Syntrophomonadaceae bacterium | reverse complement strand
CAATGGGGTCCACCTCAGAAAAAACCTATAGTCCAGACGCTAGAACCTCAGCCCATACAATAAAAGGAGATATTATTATGGATGATTCAATATGTAAAAAATTTGAAGTTGTAAGACAAGAGATAGCAAAAATAGAAGATGAATACCCACAAGTCTTTGTTATCGGAGTAGGTGAAAATTGGCCTCAATCTAAAAAAATGCCTTCTGAGGTTGAAAATAGATATCTGGAATTAAAAGCTTATTTGGTCGAACTTAATAATCAAGTTGAAAAAGAACTTTATAAATAGAGTGCCTAAAAGCCTGCAACTAAAAGTTTAAACTACCGGTCACCAATATATCGGCCCATGGCATTTGGCTCTTAACGGATGATAAAGAGCTTTTCATGTCTTATGAAGGTTTTCCATGGTTTAAAAATGCCACAATAGCCCAGGTAAGTAATGTGGAAGAACCGCAAAAAGGGCATTTTTACTGGCCGGACCTGGATGTTGATCTAACTATTGATATTATCGAACATCCGGAAAAATACTTCCGTCTCCACCATATCTAGACTCCTATTTATCTTTTTGCAAAGCAAGGCGTTTAATTTCGGGGGCTTCTTATTCCTCCTACTCATCGTGACCTTAACAAGTCAGCTACCGTAGTTACTAATTTTCTGGAGAAACGGTTGAAAGAGATTCCACGAGGTTCAAGCGTAAAGAGATTTCTTGCTCAGCCAAACCAGTTCGTTTGGAAGGTGAAAGGTAAATGGACCTGCTCCATTCTAATCGATAAACCAGAAGCTGCATTGAGATATTCTTGTATAATTATGGGTAGAAGATTAATAAAATCAGCTTGAGGTGTTAAAGAGACAATCGCCGCCGCAGCATTCAGATGAAGATTCATAACCTGCCTGGAAGCCAATCATTACACTAGAGACTGTGCTCCTGGCCATGAGTTTAAATATAACCCTTGCAGGCGGTTGTAAATAAGGACTCTGAGCTATGGCAAGGAAAAAAGTGTGGATGCTGGTTCCCCCTAAAAGGACCAAGTATCAGGTGCCTGAGGAAATCAAAAAGCAGGTCGGGGAAAAAGCCGAGAACTTGATTCAAACGATCTTGAAACCGGAGCATATCAAACCGCCGCCAGAAGACGAGAAGTTTAATTACATCGTGGATATTTATACCAAATGGTATCGGAGCTACTTCTATTTCTGTTCCAGGTATCGTTGCCCTGGACCGAATAGAATCTCCGAGTTTTTCGAAAGCAGATTCGCTCGTCTAGAATATGCTGGGAATGAACGCTTTAATCTGTCATATATGCGATATACCGGTCAATGGATAGAACTCCTTACTGGCATAGCCTTGGATGATTGCCTGGAAATCAGGACTAATCCGCTTTACTTTCCTTAAAGAATATGGCATTCCGAATAACTTATTACGTTCACATCTGAAGTTGGGGTTGTACTGGCTAAGCTACAATAATCTCGTAAGGGAGTCTGCCTCCGATAATTTGAAAGGAACTGATTGGAAATGAATATTCAAGAGATACTGGAGGAATTAAAGTATTGCAAGGCACCATTCCCCCACCAGGCAGTAAATGAAGCGGTAGCGAATAAAGAGCTGGTAATCCCGGCTCTTTTGAAGGTCCTTGAAGATTCCAAACAATTGCCGGATGCACTCAATGATGAAGACTATGTAGGGCATATCTTCGCCATGTACCTATTAGCCCAATTCCGGGAGAAGAGGGCTTACCCCTTAATTGTAGAATTTTTCTCCATACCTGACGATCTTGTTTTTGACAGCACGGGTGATATTATCACTGAGGATCTCAACCGGATACTGGCATCGATAGCTCACGGCGATAATGTCCTGATAAAATCATTAGTAGAAAACGAAGCGGTTAATGAATTTATCCGGGCTGGGGCATTGAAGACGCTGTTAACCCAGATGGTCCAGGGTGAGTTAAGGCGCGATGAGGTAGTGGCCTATTTTCAAAGCTTGTTTCGCGGAGGTTTGAAAAGAGAACCTTCGGTGGTGTGGGATGATTTAGTCTGCCATAGCACTGATTTGTATCCTGAAGAAT
>JAAYCK010000087.1 GCA_012729835.1 Syntrophomonadaceae bacterium | reverse complement strand
CCTCGCAAAGACAAAGACGAGGGTTTTTATAACAATGACAAGTATGCGAGTTTTCACGGAAATGACACGTTGGGATTGCTTCGCATATTATTAATGCCATTGTACATATAATCTGTGTCCATCTGTGGCTAATTAATAAAATCCTTGCTGCGCATCATATAAACTACTGCGCACGACAGGGCCTGAGGGCCTTCAAATCTAATCTGTGTTAATCTGTGCTGCGTAACTAAACTTTCGCTTAGTACCGCTTAATGGCAAAAACAGCCGTACAGGCTGAACCGATTATACCTACCACCATCAGGTAGACCATGCCGGCCAGGTAGCTGCCGGTCTGCCCGATCAGGTAACCCATGATGGTCGGCGCAAAGGCGGCAAAGCCGTTGGCGATCCCATTCATCAGCCCGGCAGCCGCTCCGACCAGATTTGGCGCTACCAAGCTCTGCAACAAGGTCCAGGCTACCGGCATGACCCAACCCAAAAAGAAAATGGCGATGGCAATATAGATGGCACTGCTGAAATTAGATGTCGTGGTGGCCCCCAGATATAGAAAGATTACTGCCCCCAGCAAGCCCAGGGTGTAGAATATACCCCGGCGTCCCAGCTTATCAGATAGATAAGCAATGAGCAGGACCGCTACTGTGCCCAGTATATATGGCAGCGATGAGAACATTCCCATCTGCGACCAGGAAAAATGCCGGGCCACTTTGAGGTACTGAGGCAGCCAGGTCATGGTACCCCACCAAATAGAAGCCGTCGCCATATACCCGATGGTAACCAGCCAAAAGCGACCCGAATGCAGCAGATCCTTATAGGATCCGGGTTGGATTTCAGTCAGGGCAGCCTGTTTCTCCTGCTGACCCTGCTCGATATAATCCGCCTCGGCATCGCTGACCCAACGGTGCTCGCGCGGTCGGTCTGTAGTGAAGAACCAGATCAGCGGGAGTGGCACCACCAGGGCAATAACACCCAGAATAATAAAGGAACTGGCCCAACCCCATTTGACCACAATAGCTGAGCATAAGGGCATGGCTATGGCCGGCCCGACCATTAATCCAACGGACCAGGCCGAGTTGGCCCGAGCCCGTTCGTGCACCGGAAACCAGTTTTTCACATAAGTACTCTGCATCGGCCAGTGAAATCCCTCACCAAACCCCATGAAGATGCGGGCCCCGATCAAGGCCACCAGATTCCTGGCATTCCCGGCGATGAATAACGCTAGTGACCAGAGCACGATGGAGACTGATACTGCTTTACGGGGTCCCAGCCGGTCTCCAAAATAACCCAGGATGATATTTCCCAGGGCATAGGCCAGCAGAAACAGGGTCATCAAGAGCCCCTGCCGGGCTGCCTGGGCCTTGAGATCCATATCGGCAATGAACCCAGGGTCGGCGATGAGCACCGATATATTGACCCGGTCGATATAGGCGATCATCAAGGTGATGAATAGTATCCCCAGTATTATAAATCTACCCTTGCCGGGTGACTTGTGCTGATCCGAATGCATGTATTGCTTCCTCTCCGGCCCGGCCGCTTTTCATCATGATTGCTACATATTCGTTTTACGAGGCCGGAATCCTGCAAGGCCATGAACTATTTCAGCACAGCGAATAAAAAAATATTTTCACACCATGTCCTTAGTTTTCCGTATTATAAGCGAATGTAACAATCTATCGCTGAAATTAATATCATACGATACCAGTGTTTCTTCATATTTATCAAATAAGATGATACGCAGCTATCTTCTTATGAAAATCCAGAAAGGAAGGAGGAAGATGCTCAAAAGCTTAATATTGTTGTTTGCCATAACGCTCTCATTAACTTCTGGAATGATAAGCATCATATACGTCTTCAAAAGAATGTATCTGAGCCAGTAGCACCAAAATGCCGTAATTCAGTTGCCAAAGCCTCTAATTCACCGGGAAAGGGGGTGAGATGATGTGACTGAATTACAGACAGTGTTTCTCTTTTATACGTTTCTGTACTTCATTATGAAAGGCGCCCTTTGCGCTTTACTCTACGTAGCTCTTATAGTCTGGGAAAACATGGCCCGGCAACGCCACGAACGATTTCTAACGTATCTGCGGCAAAAGAGAAACGAAGAACAGATAAAGTGGGAAGTTGCCTACCGCCTATATGAGAATAAAAACGACGTTCACCAAAAAACAGGTCCCTTAGATCTATCACAACTGATTAACAACCCCAATTCTTTTTCAGCCTATTCTTTTGTCAAACCGCTTTGATAACAAGATCACCCACAACCTTGGTATTCTGGAATCCACTCTATACAAAAATTATCCCAATTACTAAATCCAGTGAAAAGTAAAGGGTGGTTGGTATTTTCAGAATATTAGAATTGTTTGGAAAGGAGTGGCAATTATGTTGGCAATCGCATTGGGAGCCGGGCTGGCTGTATCTATCGCAGCTATCGGCGGCGGAATAGGTATGGGTATACTTGGCGGTAAAGCCTTCGAATCAATCGCAAGACTGCCAGAGGCAGCAGGTGAGATCAAACGCCTCTTGCTGATCTGCCTGGCCTTTATCGAAACCCTGACTATTTACGGGCTGCTCATAGCCTTGATGCTGGTTGAAAAAGCACCGTTATAGACAGGAGAGTCTTTATCCGGATGTAGACTCCACCTATTATTTGGTTAACCGTTTATCTCTATTTGGGTGTCAGATGCCTAGGATCTGGCGCCTTTCTTTTTGATCCGAACCTCCCCGCTGTTGTTTACTCATCCCTTTTGGCAAAGGGTCATTCCGCCGCCGCCTGGCTAATTATACTATGCTGCTGATGGATAATATGCCCGAAATAAGTCGTCGCCGCAGAAGATGTGCCCATTCTTTATTAAGTTAACTGTGAAGTTCCATCAGGGGCGGCGGTTTAAAGAACCCGAAAAATCTTGGAGTCATTCATCAAGACCACATATAAAAATCTGCTGGCCATTCCGCGGTCATAAAGATCTTTTCCCATAGAGTATTCTTGCAGGTTTTTTTCATATAATCTCATATTGCCTTCAGCTTCAAATAAATCACGATACTTCGGCAGTATCTTCAAGCCGTTTTCATAGAGCATCCGTTCATTTGTACTATAATCAATAGTCTGATAGCTAAGTCCGGCCTGATGCAGAGCTGCCGCTAACCTGGTGTGGTCGGCATGGAGCAAACTCTGATCTTTATTCCCGGGATCGAATATATACTGCGAGTAAAAGAGGTACAGCCGGTTTTGCGGAATGCTTCTTAGTTTGCTGATCAAAGCCGGCAGATCAGTGGTGAAATATAGGCTGTCCACTGCCAGACATACGGTGGAAGTTATCTGATAATCCAAAAAACTATCTATATCCCCCTGAATATAGAAAACGCTGCCTTCCATGGCGGCTTCCGGCCAATCGATCTGATCGATGCCGATTCCCTGGCAGCCATATTTGTTAACCAGATGATTCAAAATGCTGGCGGGACCGCAGCCGAGATCGAGAACGATATCGCTGCCGGACAAGGGTATGGAGTTGAAGACGAAATCAAGCTGTTCCTGGTCCATCATATTGAACAAGGGCAGCCGGTAACCATACAGTTCACGGCAAAAATCGAGATAGGCGGGACTGGCGGAAGCCCGTTCAATGAAACTGCTGAATTCTTCCCGGGCTTTGATTTTATAGATCCGGTTCGCCTCAGTCTGGCCGAGCTCGGTCAAGCGAAACTGATCGTCGACCGATAGATACACCAGCCCCATTTCAGCCAACCCGCCCAGTTGTTCTGCGATGTCCACTTCTCCGTACCCCATCAATGTGAATGGCTGCCGGAGCGCATCCAGGGTAATGCTCTGATTCTGGTTTTGTAAGCTGGCTATGACATATAAAATGGCCTCCTGAGTATCTGTCATAAGCATTCCTCACTTTAAGATATTTGGCCGGCCAAGTACTATTTATAAATATGACTCTTATCTATTCCGTAAGAATCTTTACGATTTTCTCTCGATTAACGATAAAATCCCGCATTATTTTGTAGTGTTCGGTTTCCTCATAATCTACTTTAGTGAATCCTTCCGGCGATAGCTGCCAGATATCTGCGTCCGGGTATCCCATGATAATAGGGGAGTGGGTGGCGATGATGAACTGCGAATCTTGTTTAATCAGTTCATTCATTCTGGATAACAACGCCATTTGACGCAAAGGGGAGAGTGCCGCCTCCGGTTCGTCCAGGATATATAAACCGTGCCCGCCAAAGCGGTTCATCACTAATGACATGAAGGCTTCGCCATGTGATTGCTCATGCAGTGATTTATCCCCGTATGAATACATAAGCCCGGGGCCCCCGGCGCCATCATCCAGTTCTTCTATGTAAGTAGCGACATTATAGAAACTTTCGGCCCTCAAAAAATAGCCATCCCGAGGCTTTTTGATCCCTTTGACCAGGCGTAGGTACTGGTGCAGTTCGGAGTGCGATGCCCGGGTGGCAAAGTTGAAGTTGCGGGTTCCGCCTTCCGGATTAAAGCCCCAGGCAACAGCTATTGCCTCTAAGAGGGTCGATTTGCCGGTGCCATTTTCACCAATTATACAGGTTACCCGGGGATGAAGATCGATAGAATCCATTCCCCGGAAGACCGGGAGAGAAAATGGATAATCCTCAGTCCAGCCTGGCTTATCCTTTAAAAACTGTACTTCTCTCAAATAACCAGTATCAAACATATATACCCACCTTATTTAGACTGTTCCGTCCATACTCAAGTCTTGGCCAAGGTTTTTCGGTTCAGTTAATATCGTCGTCGTTTTAAAGGATATCATAATAATTCTTTACTTCCACCCTACCTAACGTAGAAATAAGGCAGTATCCTAAAATATAATTTTGGGTCAACTGACCATAGTAATAATGGCGTTTGTTGGAATTGGAAACCTAACGTAAAAAGTGGTACCGGTTGGGCTGGTCTCGATGTCTATTTTGGCATTATGCCGGGCAGCTATTCTATAGCAAACGGCCAATCCTAAACCTGTACCTTGCTCCTTGGTAGTCAGGAAAGGGGTACCCAGCTTATCCAGTAATTCGCCGTCTATTTCATGACCTTCATCCTGAACCGCCAATACCACTTCTCCATTTTCAATTAACGTTCTGATGGTCACATTTCCGGCCGAAGACATTGATTCCAGTGCGTTGTTAACCAGATTGAATATTAGCTGATGAATTTCCTCCTTATCAAGGAGCAGGTCTGGCAGGTCAATTAGTTCTAGCTTTATGTAATGATTTTGGCTAATGGCCCGGGTTTGAATCAGTGGTAATAGCTTCATAATAATTGAAGTAAGATTTTCTGGCCGCAGTTTTACCATCTTGTTTTTGGCCAAAGAAAGGAATTCTGTAATTATTGAATTGGCTCTATCCAGTTCTTCGATCATTAAATCAAACTGTTCTGCTTCTCGCTTGTAATCCACATTTTCACGCAACATCTGCAGGTAACCGCGTACGGTAGTCATGGGATTCCTGATTTCATGTCCGATGCTGGCTGCCATTTCCCCTACCAGGTTAAGCCGGTCCAGGCGGGCTATCTCAACTTCCATTCTTCTGAGTTCAGTGATATCTGAAAAAATACTTAGTATACAGCGGGTCCCCATAACATTGAGAAGTTCTGCAGAATATAACGCTGATCGCTTTTCTCCCGTTTTGTTTTTAAATGTGATTTCCATATTTCGAATCGAACCGTTCTCTAAAAGCCTCTGGGTTACCAGGTTACGAGCATCTGAATCCAGCCAAAATACGTCTAGTGACGTTTTATCCTGTAACTTTTCCCGGCTAGAACCATACATATCATTAAAGCTATCGTTAGAGTCAAGAAATCTTCCTTCCTCAAAGGTAGTGATCGTCATTGGTATTGGACTGACATTAAAGGCCTTGGAGAAACGTTCCTCCGACAAACGTAATGCATCTTCCATTCGCTTATGTTCATTGATGTTTTTAATCATAAAAATTAAATGTTCTTCACCACAAATATCTATTATTGTTGCGGACAGAAGTGTGGTTATGATCTCGCCCGACTTCATACGAAAGTTGATTTCTATATTCCGTACACTACCACGTTCCTTGACTTGCGTAAATATTCGGCCCTTGTCTTCCGGATCTGCCCAAATACCCAGAGACTCTGAAGAATGGCCTATTACCTCTTCCCGGGTATAACCCGTTGCTTTCAAAAAGGCATCATTGACATCAACGTAACAGCCTTTACTAAGATTGCTGATTATAAATGTGTCAGGCCCAAAGAGAAAAGCTTTGGAGAATTTTTCTTCTGATTGACGTAATGCGGCTTCGGCTTGCTTGCGACTATCTATTTCAATTTGTAGTTTCAGCCTCATTTCATTTATTTCCTCTATGAGCTGCTCCTTTGTTTTGTCCATATTTTTCACTTGATTTGCCCCCTAGTTTTTGGTCGAAATATATTCCTGAAACATATGTCTTATAATACACAATGATAAGGGAACTTTTTGTCAAAATACGTTATATTTACACTAAATCAGCTTGTGCCTGGTGATTTATTTCAGCAAGCAGTTAATCGCCAATCGAAAAGACTATTCCTGGAACGGCCTTCAATAAAAAACATTCATGATGTGCCATCTATCTGATTATCAGTTATTGATTTTAGTGTTTTATTTTTACTTCGAATAAAAAAACCAATAAACAAAGCGAAAACCCTCGAATTATTGCATTTATACGCAAAATTCAAGGGTCATTTGTGCCCAATTATTAGTCTGCTCTGCTAACTGTGAAAAGTTCAGAATACTTTCCGGCCTTCTTAACTCGATAGGTTATTTTGATACGGTTCTCCGTGACGGTCTAATCCGATAAGTGCTAATCTTCGTATACTCCGCCCCAAGAGAATATCGACACTTCCAAGCGAAGCCCTAATTCAGCCAATTTAACAATTGTGCTCGGTTGAATGTCAAAACCAATCTGGGCATAGTCTGATTGAACAAAGAACCTGATACAAACGTCAGAAGCAGGCTGCAGAGACTGAAGAAATGCCTTCGCAGAAGCAAGCGTAAGTAAAAAACGGTTCAATGTTTCATCAGCCAATAAATCCCCGTCCGATTTAACCTCATAGCTCCAAGAATCATTAGGAAATACTCGATTACCCTTGCCTATAGACTCTCCTTTTCGACCTATTCTCGAAGGTTGAACCTGTATTTCGCGAGATATGTTTTCGAAGTCGAGTTCCGTTCCCCGGATGATCAAACTACATGTAAAAGAGTTCTCCAATTCTCGGTACCTCCTAGATACTTCTTCCACTAAGGTCTCTGCCCCAATCGCCAAGGTGTATTGGTTTTCATATATATTAAGCTTCGCCTCAATCATCTTATTGAATCGGCAGTCTTATCCCATTGATTCTTCGTGATGGTTACCGGTTGTTGCTTGATACACAACACTGCTCCAGGGCCATAATTCGATTCGATCGACCAGGCCGGCTTTAACCGGATTATTGTTGATATATTCAACTGTAACCTTAAAGTGCTTATCGTCACGAATAACCCGATCCCAATATTCCCTGTGCCATACCGGAACGATGATCGGAACGCCAGGCTCCTGCCTGGCTGCCGGGCGGGAGCCCTGCGTTCCCAGCTCTCGTACATGATCAGCAATACACCGTCCGGTAAACGATTTCCATGATGCTATGATCTTTCTGACGGAATACCCGGGTAGAGGTTGAAACAGCACATGTACATGATTCGGCATAATTACCCAAGCATATAGATGGTAACGTTCTTCGTTAAAATGTAGGAATGTGCCTTGTACAAGTTTAGCTATTTGCGGCTCACCTAGATAACAGGCTCCATGACCCGCATCCATCAATTGTTCTATGCGTTCTCTCCGTGTTGCTGCTTTTTGTTTTTCCGGAATGGAACGTATTTCATATTCGAGCCGTTCCAATGTGGTTGCAGGTAAACTGTCCGCTAGATGGTATGTAACAAATTGAATAGCATTGTCGGCCTCATAATGTGGAAGATATCCGCGGGAATACCAGCCAAGGCCTCGTCCAGCATTCTCATCATTAATCACTTCTCATGACCTCCGCACAGATATTGCAAGATGCTAGTGGCAACTCTTGCCTGGATACCCAGCGTGCCACAGGAACGCCAGGCTCCTGCCTGGCTGCCGGGCTAGAGCCCGGCGTTCCCAGCTTGCTGTCCTATTTCCATATTGATTGGACAATCTTCTTTCCCCATATTTTATTACCATTGTAATCTATTATAGGTTACTTATGGTACGGTTCGCCCTTTAATATCTTGAATCCCCGATAGAGTTGTTCGGTGAGGATGAGTACGGTCATCTGGTGCAGAAATGTCATGGGGGAGATGGATATGAGATGGTCGGCCCGGGTTTTCACCGCCGGGGCGATGCCGAAGGAAGAGCCCACTACCAGGTTGACCCGGTTCTTGCCGGACAGGTTCCATCTCTGCATGGTTTCGGCCAAGGCTTCGGAAGATAGTTGCCGGCCTTTGATATCCAGGGCCACCAGGATCTCGTTGTCGCTAATCATATTGAGGATCTTCTCGCCTTCCTTGTCCAGGGCGCGGGCGATGTCCTTGTCCCCGGCTTTGGGACTAAGCTTTTCCTCCAGCCCTTCCACCAGCTCCATGGTGGCATAGGGGGTCAGACGCTTCAGGTATTCCTGCACGCCGGCCTGGTAGAAGGGCTCCCGTATCTTGCCTACTGATATGATCCGGTATTTCAAGGTCTAAACCACCTTGCATCTTTTCTATGCTTTGCAGCCTATTTCCATTATAGCCTAGGATTGGTCGCTTGTGGCGCCTATCTCTGCACAATATGGCATTGACTTTATGAAAGCAGAACGCCAGGCTCCTGCCTGGCTGTTGTCTTAAGCCGCGCAGGAGCCCGGCGCTCCCGGTTTCCTGTCTCATTTTTCGTCTATATCACTTTAATTATCCCCGGGCAAGTTTTACCGATAAATTTATTTTTTTGAAACTGCCGCCGCGACCGATCGGGGCCCGTACCACCGTGACCTTTACCGTTTGCCCGATTTTGCGGGCAAATATCTGTTCCTGCATCTCCGCTCCTGTCATAACCTTTTGCCCGTCAACTGCAGTAATGATATCATAGCCCCGCATGCCGGCCCGGGCAGCTGGTCCGCCGGCGCTGGGCATAACAATGACTCCATAGTCCACCGGCATATCATAGTAACTGGCCAGCTCCGGGGTGACTTCTCCCAGGATTCCGGTCCCCATTACCGGTCGGTATACCCGGCCATCCTTTTTGAGTGCAGCGACTACTGCCTGCACCTGGTTGGATGGAATTGAAAATCCCATGCCTTCAAAGCCTTCGGCTGATATCTTGGCGCTGTTGATGCCGATAAGCTGGCCCTGGAGATTAACCAGGGCCCCGCCGCTGTTGCCGGGATTGATGGCAGCATCGGTCTGGATCAGCCGAAACACATAGCCTTCTTCACTGGTAAGCAAGCGGTTCAATCCGCTGACAATGCCGGCAGTAACAGAACGGGCAAAGCGCTGACCCAGTGGATTGCCGATGGCGACCACCTCTTCACCCACCACCAGCTTCTCAGAATCCCCGAACTGGGCCGGAGTGATTTTCCCGGAGGCGGCGATCTTGATCAAGGCCAGGTCGGTGCGGGGATCATTTCCGATGACCCTGGCTTTCTCTTCGCTGCCGTCAGCCAGGGTCACGGTCAACGGACCACCGGTGCTCACCACATGGTTGTTGGTCACAATGTAGCCAGTTTTATCGATAATCACTCCCGATCCGCTGCTCTCGATCTGACCGGGATCCAAACGATTGGCGCTGCGGCTGACACTAGTGATGCCTACTACTGATGGACTCACCTGTGCAGCTACTTTGCTGATACTGCCCACTGTCGTTTGCTGCTCCTGGGTTACCATCGGCTTAGCCGGTGTAATACGGGTTTGGAACAGGTGATACAACCCGACTCCCAGACAGAAAAATATTATAAAGAAAACCATGGCTCGGCTAATTCTTGCGTTCATCCCATCCCTCCAAATTATGAAAACTTATGGCTAGTTTTAGCGGGATGGGCACTGTTATACTGTTAATTTATTTCCAAGTGGGGTACGAATAGACGCAGATTGACGCAGATTCTTATGATTTACACAGATCTTTTGTAACAGGACTGTTAGAAGTCCGAATTTCGCAGTTGATATATGATGCGACATAAGGAGTAAGCAAAATTTTGATTTTTTAATTTTGAATTATGAATTAATGTGGAAATGCTTCGCATTTCTTAGCAATAGCAAGCGACAACTGTAATTGCACCCGGAGGGTACACACCTTAATTAAAAATTAAGAATTCATAATTCACAATTATTGCGCTTCTTATATCTACCATGTGTCTTCCTGTCATATAGAAAAACCACCATTACCAGTTGGTAACGGTGGTCTTATTATAAGTTCTTTCAAATCATTCTGCGTTGATCATATAAAGTTCTGCGTCAATCTGCGCCTATTCGTTCTCCCCTAGTCGGTATATTCTCCCTCCATATAGCCCTTATGCACCTTGGCGCCCAGGGTGGTGAGTTTTTCTACAATGTCTTCATAGCCCCGGAAAATGTGGATGGCGTCTTCGATCTCGGTCTCGCCCTCAGCAGTTAGCGCCGCCAGCACCAGGGCCGCTCCGGCTCGAAGATCGGTAGCCTTGACCTGAGCACCGTACAGGTTCTTGACGCCTTCAATAACCGCAGTGTGCCCTTCTACCTTGATATTGGCGCCCATCCGTTTCAGTTCATCGACGATCTGGAAACGGTTTTCAAACACATTTTCCACGATCATACTGGAACCTGGCGCCAACGACAACAGGGCCATCATCTGTGATTGCATATCTGTGGGGAAGCCCGGATAGGGCAAGGTCTTGATATCCACCGGAGATATTTTATTCCCTGCTCGCACCAGTAGACCCCGGTCGTTCTCCTCGATATGGGCGCCGGTCTCCTGCAGCTTGGCGATTATCGGATGCAGGTGAGTGGGGATGATGTTCTCTACTTGAATCTCGCCGCCTGAGATGGCCGCACCGACCATATAGGTACCGGCTTCGATCCGGTCGGGTATGATGGCATAGCGCCCGGCTTTGAGGCTGGATACCCCTTCGATCTTAATGAGGTCGGTTCCGGCTCCGCGAATGCGGGCTCCCATTGAATTCAAAAAATTAGCCAGATCTACGATCTCCGGCTCCTTGGCAGCATTCTCGATAATGCTGGTTCCAGGGGTCTTGGCGGCTATCATCATGATATTTTCAGTAGCCCCTACACTGGGAAAGTCCAGATATACTCGGGCTCCGGACGGCTGCTTGGTGTTGGCGAATATATAGCCATGCTCGATTTTTACCTCAGTGCCCAGGGCTGCTACTCCCTTGATATGCAGGTCCATCGGTCGGGAACCGATATCACAGCCGCCGGGAAGGGACACTATCGCTTCACCCTGCCGCCCCAGCATGGAGCCCAGGAATAGATTGGAGGCCCGCATCTGTTTAGCGAGATCATAGGAGGTATGATTCTTGACTTTGCCGGCCGGTGGGCAGATAGACAGACTATCGTCCTCATTCCAGCTGGTGTCCACTCCAATATCATTTAGTATCTCGATCATTACTTCTACGTCGCGGATGCGGGGGAGATTATCCAATATAGTCTCCCCGTCGGCCATGATGCTGGCAGCCATCAAGACCAGTCCGGCATTCTTGGCTCCGCTTACTCTTACCAATCCGTGCAGGGGATGTCCTCCCTCGATACACAAGGTCTCCTTCAAAGGTCCACACCTCTCGCCACTTTTTATCGGGGCGGTTTCGCCCATCAATTGATCAATGATAGCTGTTGTCATACCTAATAATTGTTCTCCAGATATCTATAAAATTCCTGTTCCCAGGTCCGGTAGCTGACTCCCTGCGTCTTCTCGATCGCAGTGCTCAGACTCTTGCCGTCGCCCAGCTGGGCCATAATTTGAAAAAGACTTTCCTCCCCGCTGGTTTGGGCGATATATTCGATAACCTGCAATGATTCCCAATAGGCTATACTTTGGTCAAGTTTATCAAAATTGCGGTCCAGGCTGGCCAGGTGGTAGTAGCTGGTCTCCTCCCCGCCAGTGAAAGGACTAGCGAATTCAAACCCGGTAGTCCTCTTCTCAACATACTGGGCAACTCCTTCGGTCCACCAGCGATTATAATTGCCGCGAGTCAACTCGTCAACCATCAAATGAATAAATTCATGAGCCATGGGGCCTTCCTGGACAAATCGGTCGGTGGAATCCTGTGGTGTCATCCACTCCCGGGGTGACAGCACCCGGATGGACCCGGCCCAGTATACCCCCATAGCCTTTTCGTCGCGGTCCCAGCCAAAGCTGCGGGCCAGACTGCTGCTGTCCGGATAGATGACGATAGTGGTCCGTTTACTGGGCTCCTCGCCAAATACCTGGCTCACTGAGCCATAGGCTTCCTCGGCAGCTAGTGCTACCATCGGCACCCAATCAACATCTATATCAGTATATTTAATATTGTAGTGATCTGTTCTTATCTCATAAAAGGCGGTCGTGGTCAGGTTGATCTCCTGGCCAACCATGAAACGCATTACGGCCTGGCTGTTCTTACTGATCAGCAGAGTGATCGTCAGTATCAAGACCAGAATCATGCTGACCGACTTGAATGAGGCATTTACCCTGATCCCCGGCATGGTTCTCCTCTCCCCTCTGCCCCCCATTATACAATGGTGGCATCAGCCGGGGTCCAAGTAAATAGTGGCCCTATTCCTTCAAATATTCTGTAACGGATATTGCTGCCATGGCTCCATCTCCAACGGCTGTTGCCACCTGGCGTCCTATTTTGGCTCTGATATCACCCGCGGCAAATATGCCGGGTACCCCGGTCACCATCCGGGCATCGGTCTTTATATACCCATCATCGGTCTCCAGTATGGACTCGATGAAATCAGCAGCGGCTACCAGGCCTATGCTGACGAACAGGCCTTCGGTCTCCAGTACCTCTTCCTGTCCGCTTGCTGCGTCCTCCAGAATAACACGCTGCATAAGCCCCTCACCCTCTATACGCTTGACTATCTTGTTTAGTTTCAATTCGATGCGGGAGTCAGCCTTCATCTTATCCACCGAAGTCTGGTTAGCTCTGAACTCCTCCCGACGGTGAATGAGATATACTTTGGAGGCAATGTCCGCCAGATACAGCGCTTCCTTTACCGCTGAATCACCGCCGCCCACTACGGCTACCGGCAACCCCTGGAAAAAGGCCCCGTCACAGGTCGCGCAGTAGGATACCCCCCTCCCCAGGAATTCCTTTTCACCAGGGGCCTTGAGCTCGCGCCTTCTGGCCCCCATGGCGATGATCACCGAACGGGTCTGATACTCAGCCTTATCTGTGATTACCTTGTGTTCTTCGCCAAGAGGCTGGATCCCCTTCACCTCTTCCATCTTGAATTCAGCCCCGAACCTTTCGGCCTGTTTGTGAAACTGAGCCATCAGCTCCGGCCCATTGATACCGAAAGGAAATCCCGGATAATTATCGATTTGATCTGTCCAGCCGGCATTGCCGCCAATGGAGTTGGCCTCCAGGACCAGTGTCTTAAGCTTGGCACGTCCAGTGTAAATAGCGGCGGTCATCCCCGCCGGTCCGCCACCGATGATTATTACATCATACACATTACCAACCTCCTTCATGACATTTATTAGTAAACCTGCTAATATTGTTCACTATTGCCGCCCGGATATGCTCACCTTGCCGCCTATCCGGGAACTAGCTCCAATTTCCTATTATAATATTAAAGCGGTTAGACCGGAGTGAAGATCTTAAGAAAACTATATGAAAAAACCCCGACCCTTTTAGGTCAGGGTTTTATGTCTAGCGCAGATAACTTATCGGATTGGTGTACGCCCCGTTGCTGGTTACCTCGAAGTGCAGGTGGGGCCCGGTGCTGCGTCCGCTGTTGCCTGAGTAGGCGATTAGCTGCCCTTTGGATACCATCTGGCCTGAACTAGCTACCAACTTGGAGCAATGCGCATAGTTGGTCTCCAGACCATTGCCGTGGTCAATCTTGACGCAATAGCCATACCCTCCGGAATAACCCGAGAAGTAGACTACTCCGCCGTCAGCAGCATAGATCGGGGTACCGTAACTCACCCCCACATCGATACCACGATGGCCTCCTCCATAATACTGGGTTATCACACCATAAAGCGGCCAGGTCATGGCTCCGGTCCGACTGGTCAGACTACGGGAGGCAATGGTGACGCCGCTACCCTTGACGATAACCCGGTCTACCGCCGCCCTGAGGATTTTCTCCTCGATGATTTCCCGTTTGGATACCACGCCATTGCGTTTGCTGGCAATATAGACTATATGTTTCTCACCGTTTTTGCCGTTCTGACTGATAGCTACCCGGCTGGGTGATTTCTGGTCGGTAATAACCTTAGTCTGGTAAGGTATTTCTTCGGTTTTTTCTCCCTTTACCCGCACGACCACATTTATGTAGGGTTTGCTCTTGACCAGAACCAGCTTCTGGCCCAGGCTCAGGTTCTCGCTGTCCAGATGATTGGCCTTTTTAATATCGTCCACATACATGTCATTCTTGCGGGCGATCATCCACAGGGAATCCCCTTCTTTTACCGTATATTTTTCGGGATTCTTGCTGCCAGTGGTGATTAGATCATAAGCCTTAGTCTCAGACATGATCTGTTTCACTGAAACACGGGCTGGTTTTACCGTGACCTTCTCGGCAAAGGCCAGACTGATGATCTTCTCTCCGCTCTCCACCTGAGAATAATCCTTTTTGAGTTGGGCCAGGACCTGGTTGGCGGCTGCCGGACTGGATACATAGGTCAGGGTTTTCTTGTTTATGATAATAGCCCCGGCGTTGGCTTTGAAATCGAGATTGCCGGCCAGTCTAGTTTCAAGTTCACCCGGCTCTACCAAGGTGCTCTTCTTAACCAGACGCCACTTGCAGTCCAGGGGACTGGCCAGAACGAGCTGCTGATGGTGCCGTTTTTCAGCTTGTTGCTGTATCTTCTGGGCCGCTTGTTCGACCCCTTCCTTATCTTTAACGGCGAATACCTGTTCATCATTTATGTATACGGCATAACCCGGTGTGCGAGTGAGTAAAACACCTCCGATAAATAATACTCCTGCGAACACTGCCGCTATTGTTATAAAAAACAAAGCCTTGTTGTATCTTAGATAAGCTACCATAATTCCTCTCCCATGATTATTTTGACCAAACATTTTATATTTCTACTTTTTCTCTGAGAATTCCTCCTTTGCGGGCTGATATTTCGCCCGCTGTATTTAATAATTCCCCATAAATCGGGGACTCGCAAGGACTGTTTTTCACTGTGACTTTTTTCCCATCCTATTTAGAGCTAGTCCTTATGGTTCCTGCATTCTCTTCTTCAGGTCAAGATATATGGCCCCTTCGACCCGTTTGCGGTGCATGGCGCATGATATATCGTCAGGTACTGCAATATCGCCCTTACGCAGATAGTTGTTGGCATGACAACCGCCACCGCAAAAGTTTCTGGCCCAGCAGGCCATACATTCATCTTTGTGGGCGACGTCATTCCTGGCGAAGGTCCGGCGCATTTCTTCCTTCAAATTCCCGTCCTCCACATTCCCCAACAAGAACTCTTCATTTCCCACCAGTTGATGACAGGGATAGATATCTCCTTCCGGGGTCACGGCCAGGTAATCCACGCCAGCACCGCAACCGCTGCGCCGCTTGGCCAGACAGGGGCCTTCCTGCAGATTAAGATTGTAATGGAAGAAGTGAACAGCTTGTCCCGCCTGATGGTATTCCAGCAGGGTATCGGTCAGGCGGTCATACTCGGCCAATACCTGAGGCAGGTCAGCGGCCTGAATAGCGTAATCAGCGGCCGAACCGATGGCCGGTTCCAGTGACAGCTGGGGAAAGCCCAGATCGATGATATGACGCAGATCCTGAGTGAAGTCCAGGTTGTGACGGGTAAAGGTACCCCTTACATAATAGCTAACCGGGTTTTTCTCGACTATGCGTTTGATCTTAGGCAGAACCAGGTCATAACTGCCTGCACCGTTATTCAAGGTTCGGCAACGGTCATTGACCTCCGGTCTGCCGTCCAGACTGAGCACTACCGATATTCCCTGGGCAATTATGAAATCGATCATCTCATCATCCAGCAGCAGAGCATTGGTAGTAAGCGTGAAGTTAAAGGTCTTACCAGTCTGGGCTTCCAGTTCGCGGGCATACAGCACCAGATCTCTTACCATTCCAGCATTGAGCAGGGGTTCGCCGCCGAAGAAATCGATCTCCAGGCGCTTAACCCCAGCGCAGTTCTCCAGCAAAAAATCCAGGGCACGTTTACCGGTCGAGAGGCTCATCAGGGAAGGATTAAGGCCAAAGTCGCCCTGACTGGCAAAACAATAACCACACTTCATATTGCAGACGTGGGCTACATTAAGACAGAGGGCTTTCAGGGGCAGACCGGTCAGATCCAGGCTGATCTCTTCTTCTTCGCTGAACAATGAATCGTTTTCCATCAGGGCCATGATCTCATTCACGGTCTCCATGACTTCGTCCTGTGAATAATTGACCATGCATCTCTCCATGGCCATATAGATGTCGCCCCGGCTGCTTATCACTTGGGTGATAAAAGCAGCGGCCAGGTCATCCAGCACATGGACCGCCCCGCTGTTGACGTCCAGCACGATCTGCAGATCCCGGTATTTAAAGATATGTATATTGGCATTAAAATCATAAGCTGCCAGGCGGAACAAACAATCAACCTCCCAGGCCAACGTCAAGTCAGCAGACTTACGTACTCAGTCAACAAAAAAGGGGGCTCTTGCCCCCTTTTTAAGCCAGTGATTATTGTTTGCGGCAAACCTGGTTGCCAACCGTACAGGAAGTCTTGCACGCAGACTGGCATGAAGTTGCGCACTCCCGGCAGTTGATCTCTGCGGCATCCCTCTTCAAATTGGGTTTTACTATAGTAATTATATGTTTATTCAAGTTATGTGCCTCCTTATTAATGTTTATGGCTATATTATTGGACTATAAAGGGCGCTAATAAATTCACGCTACTATTATAATGGATTGCCCCTGGCTTGTAAAGGCAGCTTGTACCATCTCCCCGCCGACCTGCACCTGCCAAGCTTTTTACTTGGTCTGCAGCCAATCGTTTATTTCTTTTTTGTACAACGGATAAGCATCGGGATTATGCAATTTAAGTTCCTCTTTTGCTCTCTGTCTGGCATCCTGTTTTTCTTCGATGCTGCGGCCGGTGGTATCCAACAGCTTGGACATCTTTCTTTCCAAACTAGTTCCCGTTTGGAACATGGATAATACCTCGGCGTCCTGCATGTCATCGGCGGCATCAGCCCATATGGCCAAGGGGCTTTTTAATGCCGTTTCGCCTTTGCCCTTTAATTGATCAGGATCATTGGATGGCCAGCTGGGGTCATCCCATTGGCGGGTACACAGATAATTGTGCGCTGACTTCAGAAGATTGTCGATAGTGACTGGCGAAGTCCTCTCCCCGGCAATATAGACTGCCGGATGGTCGTTACGCATCGGCTTGCCATAATCTGTGATCAGTCGCTGCATGACTCCCCAGGCATCGGGTATCTTCAGGCCAACGAAAAGTTCGAGGGCCCCCCAGATGGCTCGCCAGGCTACCTTGTGCTGACCCTGGTTCTCCATCAGATTTCCTTTTAAATAGGTCGGCGGCCGGTTGACTATACCAACGCTGATGACCTCATAGTCATCTACTTCCCCACTTTTTACATTGTCATGATCATGTCTTACCGCCATCCTCACATAGTTGGTTTGCAAACGTAATTCTCGCTTATATGGCCCATTCCCGGCCATTTGTAAGCAGCCGGCATGATTAGCCACTCTGGGTTTAGGGGATGCCGCTGCAGGCTGAAGCTGTTTAGCCGGGCCGCAGCCTAGAAGACGCGAGCATCCCCGATTGCCGATACTTCTTTGCAATTGCATTATGTCAGATGGATTCAGTGACTGCGGATGAATCATGGCTCTCTGTAATACCGAGTGGTGATCGGCCCCTTGGGGCGAAGTCTCTTTAACTGCCGGGGCAGCCGATGAGATAATCAGTCTTTGCGCTGCATCAGCTTTCTTATTACCTGACATATATACCTCCTGCCGGAGCATTGATGGGCATTTCAGAACGATCTCCAGTCTGCCATTGACTTTTCAAATCATCAATAATCCCTTAAATAAGTATTTATGGCTATAGTTCTATGTATCGCCAGCAAACACCTTCTTTTGTTATTTTATGCATCTGTCAATCTGCAGATCACCCTTAATTTCCCTAAGGTCAGGACATGATATAAAAAGGACCGCCCCGAATGAGGGGCGGTCAAGAGAAGTGATGTTAGTGCGGTCAAAAATACCGCAATTTGAATCGGATAAACTAGACGATTTTTTCCAGACGGGCGGCACAGACCTTGTATTCCGGAATTCCGGCTACCGGGTCGAGTTTTTCCGCCTGGGTCAGCACATTGGCTGAGGCTTCGCTAAAGTGGAAGAAGGTAAATACCACCTGATCATTCAGGATATCGGTCACCTGGGCCTTCAATTCGATACTACCCCGACGGGTAGTGAGTCTAACCTTTTCGCCGTCTATGATGCCCAGCTCGGCTGCCTTGTTCGGGCTGACCTGAACCACGTTCTCCGGTTGATGAACATCCAGAGCAACAGCTTTTCTGGTCATGGTCCCGGTATGATAATGGAACAGGCTGCGGCCGGTACTGAGGATCAAAGGATATTCCTCATCCGGCAGTTCAAATGCCTCCTGGAACTCGATGGCATGGAAGAGACCCAGCCCGCGGCTGAATTTCTCGGCATGCAGAATCGGCGTACCGGGATGCTCCTCATTGGGACAGGGCCAGTGCAGACCAGTCTGATCAATGCGTGCATAAGTGATACCGGCATATGAGGGCGTGACCTTACGGATCTCCTCAAATATATCTTCCGGTGAATCATAGCTGCAGGCATAGCCCAAGCGATTAGTCATGTCGACCAGGATCTCCCAATCCTGCCGCGCATCGCCGGGAGAGCTGACTGCCTTGCGGACCCGCTGCACTCTTCTTTCGGTGTTAGAGAAGGTGCCGTCCTTTTCTGCCCAGGTCACGCCAGGCAACACCACGTCGGCCAATTGGGCCGTCTCGGTTAGGAAAATATCCTGGACAATAAGGAGGTCCAGTTTTTCAAGGGCTTCAATCACATGGTGGCTATCCGGATCGCTTAATACTGGGTTCTCACCCAGGACATACAATCCCTTCAATTCCCCATGGTGAGCCTTGTTGATGGCGGCGGTGAGGGTACAGCCGTTGTTGGGGGAGAGTTTTACGCCCCAGGCCTGTTCGAATTTCTCACGGTTAGCATCAGCCGACACGGCCTGATAAGCGGGATAGCTTACCGGCAGCGCGCCCATATCACAGGCACCCTGCACGTTGTTCTGCCCGCGCAGCGGATTGACACCGGTACCCGGGCGGCCCAGGTTACCGGTCAGCATGGCCAGGTTGCAGGCGGATTTGACGTTGTCGGTTCCGGTAGTATGCTGGGTAAGACCCATGGCATAGCAGAGCGATCCTGCTTCAGCCTCGGCATAGATCCGGGCGGCTTTCTTGATATCCTCGGCAGGTACGCCGGTGATAACGGATACCATTTCGGGGGTGTATTTCTCCACCACCTGTTTGACTGCTTCAAAACCTTCAGTCCGGTTTTCTACGAATTCCTTGTCCATCAGGCCTTCGTTGATGATGACATTCATCATACCATTGAGCAGGGCCACATCGGTTCCCGGTCTGAACTGCATGTAGACGTCGGCCATCTCGGCCAGGTCTATGCGGCGAGGATCGGCTACCACTAATTTGGCTCCATTTTCCCGAACGTTCTTTTTGATTTTATACCCGATTACCGGGTGGTTCTCTGTAGTGTTGGTTCCTATAAGGAAGATAGCGGTCGCATCGGTTCCCAATTCTCCGATACTATTGGTCATTGCGCCACTACCGAATGCTGCCCCCAGACCGGCGACAGTAACGGAGTGTCAGAGACGGGCGCAATGGTCCACATTGTTGGTTCCAATAGCTGCCCTCATCATCTTCTGGGCCAGGTAGTTCTCCTCATTGGTTACCCGGGCCGAGCTGAACATGGCAATGGAATCAGGACCATCCTTCTCCTTGATAGCTTTCAGTTTATTAGCGGCAAAATCCATGGCCTCTTCCCAGGAAGCCGGGCGGAACTGACCGTTTTCCTTGATCAAAGGCGTGGTCAGTCTCTCGGGGGAATGGATAAAGTCCCAGCCGAAGCGTCCTTTTACACACAACGCTCCTTTGTTGACCGGACTGTAAGTGGCATCGCGGTTGGAAGTGACTCCTACCACCTGGTCATCCTTGACATTGAGCTCCAGCGTGCAGCCGGTCCCGCAGTAGGTGCAGGTGGTCAGGACCCTGTCGTATTCCATGCTTCTGCCCTTGCCCATGGACACCTTGCTGGTCAGTGCCCCGACCGGACACACCATTATGCACTGTCCGCAGAACACGCAGGTGGAATCCGCCAGCTTGCCGTCAAATATGGTGGATATTTTGGCATGATGTCCGCGTTCCTTGACATTGATAGCCTGAGCGCCGGTGATTTCTTCGCAAGCTCTTACACAGCGGGTGCACATGATGCATTTGTCATAATCTCTTTCGATGAAAGGATTGGGGTCTTCCATGGCAAAATGACCCTTTTCGCCGGCAAAGCGTGAATCTTTCACGCCGTAACGGTAGCAGTAGTCCTGCAGTTTGCACATGCCGACCTTTTCACAGGTCATACATTCAACCTTGTGGCGGGCCAGCAGTAATTCCAGGATGACCTTGCGGGCTTCAGTAGTCCGGTCACTTTCGGTAGAGACCACCATATTGTTTTCACAGGGAGTGACACAGGACGCCAGCAGGTTGCGCCGTCCTTCAACTTCGACGACACACATCCGGCAGGAACCGGCTAGTTTTAAGTCAGGATCATAACAAAAAGTGGGGATATCAGCTCCCGCCTGCTGACAGGCGCTGAGTAACATCGTACCTTTTGGTACTTCAATTTCTTGACCATTTATCGTAAGCTTTAACATGCTCATACCTCCTTTCGCGTTTATTTAAACGATCTTACGGCTGTATTCATAGCCGAAGTGCTCCAGGGTCGAATCAATAGGAATCGGGGCGGCCTGTCCTAGTCCACACAGGGCCGCGTTCTTCATAACGCGGGATAGGAGCATCAGATTATCGATGTCCTTCTGGCTGGCCTTCCCGGCATTGATCTTCTCCATAATCTCACGGCAGCGCCAGGTGCCTTCTCGGCAAGGATTACACTTGCCGCAGGATTCATGTTCAAAGAATTTGGAGATCCGGGTTACGATATCGACGATGTCACGAGTCTCATCCATAACAAAAACGGCACCAGAACCTAGTGCGGCACCAATGGCGGACATGGAATCGAAATCGATCTGGGTATCCAGGTTTTGTTCCGGGATAAAAGCTCCGGAGGTCCCGCCGACCTGAACGGCCTTGAATTTCTTACCACCCTTTACGCCGCCGCCTAGCTTATAAACAACGTCCCGCAGCATATAGTTGGTAGGTACTTCAAAGTAAGTGGCGTTTTCTACGTCTCCGGTCAGGGTCAGTACCTTGGTGCCCGGGTATTTGGCTGCGCCGATACCGGCAAACCAATCCGCACCATTAGTCATGATATAGGGCAGACAGGCAAAGGTCTCCACATTGTTGACCACGGTAGGCTGCGCCCACAATCCGGCTACGCCGGGGAACGGCGGTTTGAATCTGGGTTCACCGCGATGCCCTTCGATGGATTCGATCAGAGCAGTTTCTTCACCGCATACATAAGCGCCCGCGCCCATTCTTACTTCGATATCGAAATCACCCAGAGCTCCGCTGTCTTTGGCGCTCTTTATCGCTTCTCTCAGCATTTTTACGACAAAGGGATACTCGCCGCGACAGTAAATATAGCCCTGCTTAGAGGCTATGGCCGCACCACAGATGGCCATTCCCTCCAGGAGAGCCTGGGCATTCTTTTCACAGATGATCCGGTCTTTATAAGTTCCCGGTTCGCCTTCGTCAAAATTACATACTACATATCTGTCTTCGTCCTTGATGGGTACAAAGCTCCATTTCATTCCAGCATTGAAACCGGCGCCTCCACGACCTCTCAGCCCGGACTTCTTCACCTCGTCAATGAGTGCTTTGCGATCCATAGAACGTGCTTTTTCCAGACCCTTATAGCCGCCGACCTTGATATAATCGTCAGCCTTTTTGGGATCGATCTTATCAGCGTATTCCAGGATAACTCTTTGTTCTTCAGCCATTATTTCACCTCCTCACGCATCTATTTGCACGATGCCAATATCTCTGCCAGTTTGGCTTTATTCACGTCGAAATGGGGCTCACTGTTAATGGTAATAACCGGAGTGGCCTGGCATTGGCCGATACATTCGGTCAGCTCCAGCGTGAATTTGCCATCAGCCGTTGTTTCGCCAACCTTTATGCCCAGGATACTCTCCATCTCCTTAAGCAGTTCGTCCGCTCCAGCTACATGGCAAGGGGCGCTTTCACACATACGAATAATATAGCGACCTCTTTTTTCTACTGATAAGTAGGAATAAAAGGTAGCCACTCCATATGCCTGAGCCTCGGGTATCCCAAAGTGTTTGGCCGCTTCCTTTAAGGCTTCCTCAGGGATATAGTTGTATTGCTCCTGAATGGCATGAAAAGCTTCAATGATACCGCCCTTTTTGCCCTGACAGCTGGCAATGATATCAGTGTAATTGGACATCTTCTCACCTCCTGTATAAAAAAGTGTTATTCAGCGTTCAAAAATTATATTGCGGAAAAGTCTCACCAACACCACCGGTCTTTTTTACCTGAGAATAGTAGCCAGCTACTCTCAGTACTCAAGCTCAATTACGCTCTGCTTAAAATGGATACCCGAAAAAGAAGTCAGGAAAAGGGTGATTCTAAGGTTACACTCAGCCCAGCAGCTGCTGGCGGAACATTCCCCGCAAATCTTATCACTTAAGCCTTGAGGTTCTTGTCCGCAGCAGGAGCATCCTTCTTCAGGTAGGTATACCAGTAGAAGCTGCCCACAAAGACAGCGCCGCCCACGATGTTGCCCAGGGTTACCGGTATCAGGTTGTTCACCAGGAAGGTCTTCCAGGTAAAGACTTTGG
>JAAYCK010000086.1 GCA_012729835.1 Syntrophomonadaceae bacterium | reverse complement strand
TCTGTTCCGGTGCAGATTTGGGTAATTTGGATGAATGGCGGAAAAGCCCTATTGAACTTCGGAAATGGCAAAGCCGTTATGCTAACTTGCTCATTGCATTGAATAAAGTTGGAAAACCGACGATAGCGGCTGTACAAGGGTATGCCCTGGCAGGTGGCTGCGGATTGGCAGTTGCCTGTGATCTTACCATTTCTTCCGATACTGGAGTATTTGGTATTCCAGAAATAACCCGGGGAATCTGGGGTATGATGATCACCCCTACGATCTCCCGTGCTATTGGCCCGAAAAAAAGTCTGGAATTGATGTATACTGGTAAGTTCATTAAAGCTGATGAGGCTGAAAGAATTGGTTTGATCAATACAGTTGTATCCAATGATCGGTTTGAACAGGAAGTGCAAGAGTTAGCCAATAGTATTGCTGAGAGAAGTCCGTTAACACTCTCAATGGGGAGAGAAGCTTTTTATAACTGCAGGGACATGGAATACTTTAAGTCAATGGATTACCTGCGTGAAATAGTAACCCTGCTTGTTGCCAGTGATGACGTTCATGAGGGTATTACTGCTTTCCAGGAAAAAAGAAAACCGATCTGGCAAGGAAAATAAATTAAATTATTATCAAATGAAAGGTGCTGCGTAGTGAATATGGATAATATAGGTTATGGAGTTGAAGCAGTCCTTAAACCTAATTCTATTGCAATTGTTGGCGTATCAGGTAGTGCCAGTAAAAAAGAAGTTGTAGGTGGTACAGCAATTCTGAAAAATCTCTTGCGTTTCGGATATACTGGCAAGATTTATCCTATTAATCCAAAATACGAAGAAATTATGGGCTGCAAGTGCTTCAAGAGCATTAAAGATGTACCCGAAATAATTGACCTCGTAGTGATTGCGGTAGGAAGTGATGGTGTTCCGGCATTAATGCAAGAGTGTGGTGACGCGGGCGTAAAAGCGGTAAATATTATCAGTTCCGGTTTCGCTGAAGTAGGAACCCCAAAGGGTAAAGAACTGCAGGAAAAAATCCTTTCAATTGCTCATACGTATGGAATGAGAATAGTGGGACCCAATAATTTAGGTAGTATTAATTTGCTTGAAAAAGTAGCTGCAAGTACTTCAGCAGGTCTATATTGTGACAAATTAATTGCTGGCTCAATTGGCTGGGTTTCACAAAGTGGCGCTTTAACCAGCTCACTTTATGGGCGGGTCATGGATGCTGGTATAGGCTTGGCTTATGTTGTAACGCTTGGAAATGAATCTGATTTGGACATGGCCGATTTTATTTGGTATATGCTGGATGATGAGCGTGTTAAAGTGATTGCAGTATATATTGAAAGAATCAAAGACACAGAAAAGTTTAAAAAAGTAGCTCTTAAAGCGATGCAGGTTGGTAAACCTATCATTGCAATGAAGACGGGCAGTTCAGAACGGGGTGCGGCTGCTGCCATGGCTCATACAGGATCTCTGGTAGGATCAGATTCACTATATAGTGCCTTCTTTAAACAAAATGGCATTATTCGGGTTGAGGGTATTGATGAACTCTTTGAAACTGCTGAATTGTTCAGCCAGTGGAGTAAATATGGCTCAGTCGAAAATCTGGCAGTCGTTACTACATCTGGTGGAGCCGGCGGAATATTTGCCGACCTTTGTGAACCTGCCGGTTTGAATATGCCGCCGCTTAGCAAGGACATTAAAGATCGTATCATGAAGGAGATCCCGGAGTATGGTTCTGCGCAAAATCCTATTGATATGACGGCTCAGATCTTACAAATGCCGGATGCTTTATTGGAAGTAGGCAAAATTCTTGATGAAACCAGCGAAGTAGATGGTGTATTATTTGCCATTAGCGCGTTGCCGCCTGCAAGTGCAGTGCAATTTGCAAAGAACATTGTTGAATACTGTGCCCACTCTAAAAAACCGGTGGTGGTTTGCTGGTATGCTGGATCAATGAATGGCGAAGCTATTGATATAATCTGTCAAAAGGGTATTCCTTGTTATGTTGATTTTGAGGCTACGGTTATTGCATTAAAGCGAAGAAGCCAGTTTTTGAAATACAAGAAAGCTTTTGCAGACAAAGAAGATGCACCGGTATTTGAACAGGTTGAAGTTGCAAAAAGCGGAGCATTTTCTGAATCCGAAAGTAAGAGCTTCTTGAGAAAATATGGCGTACCTACTACCCGTGAGATACTGGCAAATGGTTGGAATGAAACGTTAAATGCGGCCAACGAAATTGGATATCCTGTGGTAATCAAAATTGATTCAGCTGACATTCTGCACAAAACTGAGGCAGATGTGGTTCGTATTAACATAAAAAATGATGCTGAACTGAAAATTGCGTTTGAACAAATTACACAAAATGCCAAAACCAATAAACCAGATGCAAAAATTAACGGCGTGCTGGTTCAGGAAATGATCGGCGGAGGAGTTGAGGCGTTTATTGGTGCCACGTATGATGCGCAATTTGGCCCTAATATTGTTTATGGTTTAGGTGGTATTTATGTAGAAGTATTTAAAGATGTTGTTCAAAGTATGGCACCTGTATCATATACAGAAGCTATGGATATGATTGAACAAACCAAGAGTGCTAAAATTCTTAAAGGCGCCAGAGGCAAAACGTACGATGTGCAAAGCCTAGCCAAATTGCTTGTTAGTGTTTCGGAAGTTGTTGCCAGATTAGGCAGCCAAATGTCCGAACTCGACCTTAATCCGGTTATTGTCACCAAGGATGGGGTTAAAGTGGTTGATGCATTGCTCATAACGAAATGATCATTTATATGCCCGGGTATTGAAGCAAAACAAGTCATTGCATAAAGGTATCTGCCCGGGCAATTTTTCTTTTAAAAGAAGGGAGAACCATTGTGGATTTCATCAAAGTTGAACAAAAAGGACACATTAAAATCATCACTCTTAACCGGCCCGAAGCTTCAAATGCGATAAGTTCCAAATTGGCCATGGAGTTTCACCAGGTGCTTGATGATGCAAGATTTGACTTCGATACCAGAGTGATCATTATTACCGGTACCGGACGTTCATTTTGTGCAGGCGCAGATTTAAAAGAACGTCGTAGTTATACGGAGGATGAGAGAGCACGGAAAATAATGGAAATGAATGAACTTGTTACGGGCTTATTCGAAAAAATCGAGCTGCATGAAGTTCCGGTTATAGCTGCTGTTAATGGATTTGCCCTTGGGGGAGGATGTGAGCTTGCCATCGCTTGTGATATGAGGGTGGCGGGAGAAGATTGTGTCTTCGGTTTTCCTGAGATTGATTTAGGAAGTTATCCCGGAGCAGGTGCTCCAACCATGCTCCCGAGGATCATTCCGGTGGGGAAAGCCAAAGAGCTATTGTATACGGGAAGAAGAATTACTGCTGCTCAAGCGGAAAAGATCGGGCTCCTGGAAAAAGTGGTTCCTCAGGAAAATGTTTTGGAAGAGGCAATGAAGTTGGCAGAAGAAATTGCTCAACATGCTCCTATCGCTTTAAGAGAATTAAAAAAAGCAATTAATTACGGCCTGAGAACAACCCCCGAGTTATCCAGAAAAATTTCGATTTGGTTGAGGAAATCAATTGACATCTCGGAGGATTATCAAGAAGGACTACTTGCTCGTGCTGAAAAGAGAAAGCCGGTATTTAAGGGCAGATAATTAACAAAAAAACAGCAAATATGATGAAATAATAAATACCGCCAGAACGCATAGGGGGAAAAGCAAATGCAATCAACGGAACTATTTAAACCTGGTAAAATTGGGAATCTTACTATTCCGAACCGAATATTAATGTCACCTGCTTCGGTAAAAGCTGGCAATCCAGATGGATCCCCATCCCAAAGAATAATTGACTATTATGAAGCGAGGGCCAAAGGCGGCGTTGGCATGATCATTGTTCAAGCGGTGGAAGTT
>JAAYCK010000085.1 GCA_012729835.1 Syntrophomonadaceae bacterium | reverse complement strand
AGCTTTTCCATGTACGGTACGATATCTGCTGTATAACCTTTGGTGGGATCCTTCATTTTTTGACGGTGCAGCAAAGACATGGTAAGCTCTGCTAATTGGTCAAATCCTAAATAGTCAATATTACCTTTTTCAGCAACTTCTATTGCCGGATCGAGTGCATCTCCCCAAAAACCGGATCCAGATGCGAATCTAATTGATTTCATGGTATACCTCCTATAATTTTTCTATTTAATTTTCCTGAAACAGATCACTTTCTATCCACGCTCAATCACGTTTATCAGTACTGATAAACGTGATTGAGCGTTTTATGGATAAATTTCTTTTTTTAATACCTCCGGGTCATGTGAAGGCAATACTACATCCGCTATTTTTTCTGCGTATGCAAAGCTTGCCATACATTCATCAAGGTCAAGAACCTGTCCCGGCGGAATATGAGAAAACATTTCGTTTCCACGCCAGCTCTCATACAAATAAACCATATCACTGGCTAATAAATATTTGCCTTTTTCGGTATCAACCAACACTCCCTGAAGTCCTGGACTGTGACCCGGCAAAGGAATCAGCCGAACACCTGGTATTACTTCCAATTCCCCTTCTACTGCAACCATATTGTTTATATTTTTAAACCAAGGCGGAGTAAATCCGGCAAAAGGTGATTCATAGACCACATTTAGAGATGGGTCGGGACAAATAGCATAAGCCAACTCTTTGCGCTGTACAAAGATTTTCGCCTTGGTAAACAGATAATTATTTGAGCAATGGTCATAATGCAAGTGGGTGTTAATTACAATTGAAATATCCTCCGGAGCCGCTCCCGCTTTGCGCAGGCCTACTACTGGATCTTCGTCCGGCTTGCGATCTAAAACTTTTCCGTGATATTTTATAGCTGATTCGGGATCGCAGATTCCGGTATCAACCAAAATCTTTTGTTCGCCTCCCTCAATCAAAAACATAGGGATGGCAATGTCTATTCTTTCTCCGGAGTTGTCCTTGTAACATATAGCTGATTTTGGAATATCGCGTTGAGTCCCGGTATTTATTACTCTGATTCTCAGATTATTCATCTTCAAAGCCTCTTATCTTAAGCTTCTGTTACGCTTATTGCATGCTCCGGGCACTTTTCGCATACCTTGCAGCCGTCACACTTGTCAGCATCAGCTACGAAAGCCAGTACATCAGAGCGTACGTCGAACACTTCACATTTTACAGCACAGAACCGGCAGCCTATGCATAAATTAGCATTAACATCAATTTTGAACACGTTTTTCCCTCCATTTCATAACTCTATTGGGGCATTTATCTTCGCAGCTAATTATATTGCGGGTTCTTTTCCCACAATTCCTTGATTTTAACGATGCAACCCGCCAGAGGCCGAGCACCACGCAAATATAAATGCAGACTTGAATACTGATCGCCGATAGCCTCGACTGCTGCATCTTGAACTTCAGGGGCAGCAGACAACAATTTGAAATATAATTGTCTTGCTTCTACCAATGATTCCGGTGTTATGCCTGAACCTTCAAAGGTAGCTTTCAGTCTTTCCTCATAAACTTTCAGGAAGTTTTCACTTACGTCGCCAGCTTTCATTGCCGCCGCTGCTGTTTCACCAGCAAACCGGCCGCTGGTAACTGCAGTAGGTATACCAGGTGATCCCCAGTTCGAAACAAATAAGGGTCTCCAAGCAGCATCTCCCACCAGCATGAGCCCGTCCTCAGCCAGTTTGTCCGGCGCGTCTTTAACAGCAGTGGTGGTTCCTGACATCATGGAAACTTCCGCAGCGTTGGAGAAATCAAATCTGCCTATCCTTTCCAGATGTCTGACAAACCGATCATGAATTTCCCGTGCGGTTTCACCTGTTTTTAATAAATCGGGTTGGAAAGCAATAGCTACTCCCATTCTGTCTTCGCCCCGGGGGGAAACCCAGCAGAAATAGCCAGCCAATTCCGGCACCATATAGAGTTCATAAAACGGCTCTTTAACTGGCACTAAACGTTTAACTCCAACAAAATCTCTTCCCAGCGAAACCATTATATCTGTAGGTACTTTTATTTGCGAACGTTTGGCTACTCTGGAATAAACCCCATCGGCCCCAATAACTATTTTACAAGGAACGGTTGCTCGCTCTTCTCCCTGTTGGATAATTACTCCCGCAACTTTCCCATTTTCTCTGACAACATCTATAAATTTGGTATCCATCATAATCTGGGCGCCGTCTCTTCCGGCTGATACCGCCAGTTCTTTTTCCAGCTCAGGTCT
>JAAYCK010000084.1 GCA_012729835.1 Syntrophomonadaceae bacterium | reverse complement strand
CTGTAAAGTAAACATGAAAGAATAGCTTCTAGATTCATAGAAAAGGATCAAGCTACGAGCAAATACTTCCGTTTTTGAGATTTAGTCAGATTGAGTCCAGCAACTTGAGCAGGTGTCATGCCATTAAGAGCGGAATGAGGTCTAACAAAATTGTAGAAGAAAACAAAAGTGCTGATGAGATTATTGGCAGAAGTATAAGAATTAAATCCCTGCTTAGTTTTGTACCAGGTCTTAAACTGATGATTAAAAGACTCAATAATATTATTTGAAATGTCGTCTTTAAAACTTTCAACCCTTATGTGGCTAACATTCTTGAATATTGATTTTACAGGTACCTTATAAGCTGCATAGCGATCCGAAACAATTGACCTGGGTTCCCCCAACTCCTTAGCTGAATTGAGTAAAGTAAAAGCCTGCGGGGAATCACGGTGAGGAGAAAGGTGAAACCCAAGCACAAAACGAGTTTCAGAATCAACGATAAACCATATGTAATATTTAATGCCATTAATCTTGACCACTGTTTCGTCAACATGCCACTCATCAGAATTGAAATCCAGAGCAGAGATGAGCTCTAGGCGAATGTTGTCAAACATGGGGGCAAAAGACTTACACCAGTTGCTGATGGTAGTATGGGAAACCTTAATATTAAAAACAATACGCAAAAATAAAGCTATGTTTCTAAAAGAGTTTTTACCTAAGTAGAACATAGACAAAGCAGTGATAATAATGTGAACAGGATGGCGCATACGTTTAAAATCAATCTTTCCAGCTAGTGATGACATAGAAGGCGCAGCTATTAAGACCGGTTTGGCCACAAAGAAAGAATGATTGCATTTCTTGTCAGAGCAGCGAAAATTGGAATAATGCTCATGATCGTGGTGAAGAAAACTGGTTTTACCACAAACAGGACAACGAGGATAAGGATTTTCAAATTTAGGCCGATCAGGCGCAAACTAATGATTGCATTTACGGCACTGATATTTTTGATAACCTAAATTATCTTTGCCGTAGCGATAAAAAGAATGAGAATTGTTGCATTTTGGGCACCTAATTGATACATTGTTTTGCATGAGGACTTGTCTCCTTTCGGGAGGTATTTGTTTTGTTGCAAGAACATTGTACCAACTAGGATGACAGGTCCTCAATTTTCATTTAAGTTTACACAACGCGAGAAATATTAAGGAGGATCATTATGACTACAATAACGCAAGGATACGCGGAATTTATAAATGATTTGAAATTTGAAGATCTGCCCAGTGAGGTTATAACCGACATCAAAATGCGGGTTTTGGACAGTCTGGGAATAATGATTGCGGCAAACAGATTAGATACTACCAAGACAGTTGATACAGTTATAGAAGGTATAGGCGGAGTTCCACAATGTACTGTAGTAGGGACCGGAGCCAAGCTGCCGATGGTCAACGTGCCGATTATAAACGGAACGATGGCCCATAGTTTCGATTTTGATGATACCCATACCGGAACCTTGATTCATGCCAGCGCTTGCATTATTCCAACTGCCCTGGCAGTTACGGAAGGAATGAAATTATCCGGAAAAGACCTGATTACGATGGCGACAGCAGGTTTTGAAGTAGCACTGAGAATGGGCTTAGCCAAACCCAGAGGATGTCATACCAGGGGGTTCCATTCAACCTCAGTATTCGGAGTATTCGGAGCTTCAGCGATTGCAGCCAAGGGATTGAAGCTTGACCAAGAAAAGACTGCAATGGCCATAGGAATGGCTGCTAGCTTTGCATGCGGAATCATGCAATGCCTTAAAGACGGCACCGATATTAAAATTATCCATGCCGGATGGGCTGGTCATGGTGGAATTATGTCAGCTCTGCTTGCCCAGAATGGTTTTACAGGACCATCTGAAGCAATCGAGGGCGAAATCGGATTCTTTAATGCGTATTTATCTCCGGTAGAATACGATATCAACGAACTACTGGCTGACTTTAAGAAAAGATGGGAAACGCTTGAAATCTCCTTTAAATTATATCCCGCCTGCCACTTTACCCACGGATATATTGAGTGTATAAAAACCTTAAAGAAAAAATACACCATCGACCCGGAGAAAATTAAATCCGTCGAGGTTAAGGTTGCTCAGGGAATGGTTCCCATCGTTTGTGAACCTAAGGAAGATAAAAAGGTTCCCTTGACCGAATATGGTGAAAGGTTTAGCATGTACTATGCAGTGGCTTCCGCCATATTAGAAGACAAGATTACGATCAATACGCTTTCTTTGGATAAACTGACCGACCCCAGATATACAAAATTAGCTCAGAAAGTCGACTATACTGTATATGATTTTGAAGGCTTCCCGAAATTACATCCCGGTTGGGTTATCATAACTATGGATAACGGCGATGTTTATGAAGAAAGAGTTGAATGCTGCAAAGGACCGTTCGGAGTTCCGATCGTATTTGACGATATTGAGGATAAATTCCGGGGCAATACTGATGGTGTCTTAAGCGTGGAACGACAAGACGAAATCGTGAATTTGGTTAAAAATCTGGAAAAATTAAGCGATATTGACAAACTTATGAGTTTGACTGTTATTAAATAACCAGAACCAGCAGTGGCAAACTTTATCCGGGGAATAATCACGGGCTTAAAATTAAAGGGGGAACTCATCAAACAGATACAGCAAATATCAAGCTATTGAAATATTCTGGGTTATAAGTGTTTTTAATTCAAAAATTTAGCAGATTAAGTTTAACGAATGTTTACACGCCATCTCTGCCGAGTGACTGATGGCGTGTCAGCATTTTTAGGGTGGAGATCAGCATTTTTTCGCAAGATCGGGCAATCAATTTTGATTGTCTTGTTTTTAATGGTAGGTTACATCTGGTTGTACTATCAGAGAGGGAAGAAAAGTTCTGAACTCAGCCTTAATAAGCGATCAATTTTTTGTGTCAATTATAATTGGCATAGTAATTGCATTAAGCTCAGGTTAAAGGAAGATTCTCTGCAATAAGACATAAGCTAGCTATAATTAAGGAGGCACACAAATGCAACAGATGGAATTGTTTAAACCCGGAAAAATAGGGTCTTGTACCATCCCGAACCGAATCGTGATGTCACCGGCATCGACCAAGTTTTCTACGCCAGAAGGATTTGTATCTCAATCAACAATTGACTACTACGAAGCGAGGGCAAAAGGCGGCACCGGGCTGATCATAATTCAGGCGATCGAAGTAGACAACCCCGCAGGCCATACCTATACACCGCCTATTCTTATAAACGATGATAAGTTCATACCTGCCTTAAAGGAGCTTACCGACGCTGTGCATAAACACGGCACGAAAATAGCTGCGCAGATTCATCACGGCGGCCCCTCAGCACCCAGAACCATGACAGGTCAGCAACCGTTAGCCGCATCCGCGAATAACAGACCTGAGATGTTCGGATATATTGAGACTGAACCTCCCAGAGCACTGACACTTGAAGAAATTGGTGACGTTATAGAGATGCACGCCCAGGCAGTGCGGCGCTGCAAGGAAGCCGGGTTTGATATTTGTGAAATACATGCTGCTCACAGATACCTGATCAACAGCTTTATATCCAAAGCCTGGAACAAACGTACGGACGAATATAACGGAGATCTTAAAGCCAGAGCCAGAATATTGCTGGAGATCATAGCCAGAGCGAGAGAACTGGTAGGCCCGGACTATCCGATAATGAGCAGGATTAACGGACATGAATATATCGAGCAATTTGGCTTACACGGAATCACTATCGAAGATGCAAAAGAGCTTGCAGTAATGCTTGAGAAGGCTGGTCTCAATGCTCTGGACATATCTGCTTTCCCGGCCAACAATCCGCGGATGGAGTGGGGATCCAGGGTTCATTTGGCAGCAGAGATCAAGAAAGTCGTCAACATCCCGGTCATTACAGTTGGAGGTCTTGACGCTGAAATCGGAGAGGAAGTCCTGAGGGAGAAAAAGGCAGATTTCGTAGCCATTGGCCGTGGTCTGTTTGCCGATCCGGAACTGCCCAACAAAGTCAAAGAAGGCCGGCTGGAAGATATCAGACCCTGTCTTAACTGTAATACCTGCAACGTGAAACTATTTGATTGGTGGAACTGTGCGATAAACCCTTCCTATGGAAAGGAAAGGGAATATACTATCAAACCAGCCGAGAAGTCCAAAAAAGTACTGGTTATAGGCGGCGGACCAGCTGGTATGGAAGCCGCAGCCACTGCTGCCCAGAGAGGACATAAAGTCACTCTTTATGAGAAAGAGAACTGCCTGGGTGGTCTGATGATTATGTCGTCAGCCATAGAAGACAGACTCTATGCCCTTGCCAAAAACATGGAACATCAGGTAAAAAAACATGGTGTTCAGGTCGTGCTGGGTAAAGAAGTAACACCTGAAATCGTAGAAGACTTGAAGCCTGACGTAGTCATTATGGCAACCGGTTCCTCAGCGATAATCCCTGAAATTCCTGGCATCGAAAAAGCCAAGGTACTGAACGCATTAAGTCTGGACCGAGAAGGAAGTCTTTTAGGATATTCCGATCCCAAGTTTGTCAAGTCAGATTCTTTGATGTCCGATACAAGAGCCTTTGTAAAAAAATACGGCATACCTTTGGTAAACAAAGCAGTAATATTAGGCGGAGAACTGGCTGGACTTGAGATAGCCGATTTCCTGACCAAGCGCGGAAGAACTGTAACGGTCCTCGATCCCGGAGAGAAAGTAATGGATCTGGAGTGCCCGCCCATGCCAAGGCTTAGAAAACATCTGAGACAGCAATTACAATTACAAGATGCCATATTCACCAGTGTAAAATTCGATGAAATAACGGATAAAGGAATTGCAATCACCACCAAAGAAGGTGAAAAACGGTTCCACGAGGCTGATACGATAATCCTTGCGATGGGCGTCAATTCCAAGAATGAACTGGCAAAAAAATTGAAAGGCAAAGTCCCCGAAATTTATCTTATCGGTGACTGTTCAACTCCGTACGGAATAATGGAAGCTATCCAGGGTGGAGCGAGAGTGGCTCGTGCTATCTAGCCTAAAATATTGATCGGAATTGATAGTATCCAAGATAGTTGAAAGGAGAGAGTACATTGAAAATATGGTATCAGAGTGGGGCGGGATATCGCTTTAACCCGCTGTGGGAGGAATACGGCAAAACCCTTGAAAAGCAATGTATGGCTGCTGCAAGACCGGGTACCGAAGTATATGTAACTGGTACTGAAGTCCATATGACGGAGCGTGACAGGTACAAAGTGGTACAGTATTACCATGGGAACCAGTTTATGAATAATATGCTAAAGGCAGAAGCCGAAGGGTATGACGCCTTTGTCATGGGCTGCTCTTTCGATGAGAGAGTTGACGAAGGCAGAGAAATGCTCAGTATGCCTGTTATTGGTATCGGTCAGGCCAATTTGTTCTTGGCATCGATGTTCGGGGATCTATTTGCTATACCAACCTGCGAGCCGCATATTGCACAGAAATATGACGAACTGGTAAGAAAGTATGGGTTGGAATCACACTACCTGCGGGGACCATACATTCATCAGATCAGTGAAAACGGTCTAGCTGCAGGACTCAATAACCCGGAAGCTATTGCCGAGGGATTCAAGACAGTATGTAAAAAAGCTGTCGCTGATGGGGCATCCGTTTTAATACCAGTACCGGCTTCCATATACCAGACACTCCAAAGGGGAGGCGCCGGCAATTCAATTGACGGTGCTACGATTCTTGACCCTGTAGCGGTTGTTATTAAGTTTGCTGAAATGATGGTGGATCTCAAGCAAATGGGTATTGAAGTATCGCGGAAGCTTCAGGTCTATGGATTACTGGGTGATGAGCTGCGGAGCCAGCTCCTTAATATGTATGCTCCGATTTTTCAAATCAATATTCCGGAAAAATTAAAAAAATAGAAACCTACAACGAAGCAAGCAAAGAAAAACTAGTTTTCTGATCAGGTAGGAAGTTACCATGTGTAGTTTCCTACCTATTGATTAATATCTAATCAGGCACGTATTTATAACTCAAATATAGGGAACGTGCAAAGAATAAGGTTTAGCAATGTAACACTTCATAAGGTTGATATACCGGTACGATGGTTAAATACTACTAGTGGTTTACCTTATTTACCTTACATAACTGCTTGTATAATTGGTTAGAGGGTTGATCGAGGCAAAGTGTAAAAAATAAAAGTCTTAGGGGATGATAAACTGTGCAAACGCAAAAATTAGCG
>JAAYCK010000083.1 GCA_012729835.1 Syntrophomonadaceae bacterium | reverse complement strand
TCGCTCGATTAAAAATAAAACACTATCAATGCCATTGTACATATAATCTGTGTCCATCTGTGTTCATCTGTGGCTAATTAAAAAAATCCTTGCTGCACATCTTATATTTGTTGCGACATAGACGAACGTAGCAGAGCTGGGTCAGGAATACGATTTATTGCCACAGATTAACACAGATTACACAGATGAGATTTGAAGGCCCCCGTCGTGTCATTGCGAGCGCAGCGAAGCAATCTTCCCCCACATGCCTTTATATTACTTCGCTCGATTAAAAATAAAACACTATCAATGCCATTGTACATATAATCTGTGTCCATCTGTGTTCATCTGTGGCTAATTAAAAAAAACCTTGTGACGCATCTTACATCAACTGAGCAAAATATACTGTTGCATTAATATGCAGTGGTATGTATAATTATAAATGTTTTATAACGACTATTAAGAAGGGAGATGGCGGGATGAAAAAAGTAGGTATAGTGGGCGATGGCTACACCGCAGCCGAACTATTGAGGCTCCTGGCCGGGCATGACGGTTTGCAGGTGACAGCGATCCTTTCTACGGAGAATATAGGGCGAAGAATAGACCGCCTCTATCCCCAGTTGACCGGATACTATGACCTGATCTGTGAACCCAGTGATGCGAAAAGCCTGATCGGGCGCTGTGATGGGGTGTTTTTAGCTTTGCCCCACGGGTTGTCGGTGCCGGTAGCTCTGCAGATGCTGGAGGCGGGAATCAAATGTGTAGACCTGGGTGCGGATTTCCGCTTGAAAGACCCGGCATTATATGAAAAATATTATGAAAAGGTACATGAAGCTCCCGAGATGCTCTCCCAGGCCGTCTACGGACTGACCGAGCTCTATCGGGATCAGATTAAACAGGCAGACCTGGTGGCCAACCCGGGCTGCTATCCAACCGGAGCCATTATGCCGCTGGCCCCCTTACTCAAGGCAGGGGTTATCGAGAACGAAGGGATCATCATTGATTCCAAAAGCGGCGTCTCAGGTGCCGGCCGGACCCTGAAGGAGGCCAGCCATTTTTGCGAGGTGAACGAAGGCATCCATGCTTATGGGGTGGGAACCCACCGCCTGGGGCCGGAGATAGCCCAGGAACTGAGCCTGGCCGGCGAACAGCCGGTGGAGATGGTGTTCACTCCCCATTTGGTACCGATGAACCGCTGCATCCTGACCACTGCCTATGCCCGGCTGCAAAATGGGGTAGCGGCGAGCCAGGTCAGAGAAGTGCTGGAAGCGGCCTATGGGCCCGAGCCCTTTGTTCAGGTACTACCGGAAGGGGTAATGCCCCACACCAAATGGGTTTACGGCAGCAACCAGCTCCATATTGGGACCTATGTGGATGAAGCCAGCCGACGGGTCATATTGATCTCCGCCCTGGATAACCTGACCAAGGGAGCCTCCGGGCAAGCCCTGCAGAATATGAACCTGCTGCTGGGCTTCGATGAGACCACCGGGCTGAAGATGCTGGGAGTCCATCCGTAGGAGAGAACGGAGAACGGATTTTTGCCACAGATTAACACAGATTCGCACAGATTATAAATCAACGAGTAAAGATTAAGATTTGTGGATCATAATGTTCAAGTGGGTACACCAATGATGATGAGAAGGGTACCAATAAATCTAAAGGCAATAACGAAATCAACTAATGTCACAGTAATAAGCATAGAGGATCATTTGTTAATTAATATCTTAAATAAAATCTGTGTCCATCTGTGTTAATCTGTGGCTAAAAAATTACAGATATCTATTTAGGGGGAACGAGAAAGTGAAAGCAATTAAGATTTTAGAAAACGGAGGAGTCACCAGTCCCAAGGGCTACATGGCCCAGGGGGTGATGGCTGAGATAAAAAAGAAGGATAAGCGGGATGTCGCTGTCATCTATTCTGATTGTAAGGCCAAGGCCGCGGGGGTGTTTACTACCAACAAAGTGCATGCAGCCTGTGTCGACGTCTGCCGGAATCACCTGGAGGATGGCATGGCCCGGGCTATTGTGGTCAACAGCGGCAATGCCAACGCCTGTACCGGAGAGCAGGGGATGCAGGATGCTATCGCTATGGCCAAGATAACCGCTGAGATAATGGGGATGGCGATAAAGCCTCAGGATATCCTGGTAGCCTCCACCGGAGTGATCGGGGTGCCTATGCCCATGGAGCGGATCGAAGGTGGTATCGCCGAAGCGATTCTGACCATGACCCGTTCTGGCAGTCACAACGCAGCCCTGGCCATCATGACCACCGACCTAAAACCCAAGGAGATAGCGGTGGAGTTTGAGCTGAGCGGTCAGCCGGTGCGCATTGGGGCTATTGCCAAGGGCTCTGGTATGATACATCCCAATATGGCCACCATGTTAGCCTTTATCACAACAGATGCTGATATAAGCAGCGAATGTTTACAAAAAATGGCAAAAGCCACTACAGACCTGAGTTACAACATGTTAAGTGTGGACCGGGATACCTCCACCAATGACATGATGCTGATACTGGCCAACGGCATGGCCAAGACTCCCCTGATCGATGATGATAAATCCGAGGAGTACGCCGACTTCCTGGAAGCCCTCAATTATGTAAACATTGAGCTGGCCAAGATGATAGCGGCGGATGGAGAAGGTGCCAACCACCTGCTGGAAGTCAAGATCATTAATGCTGCTGATGAAAAGAACGCTCGCATCATGGCCCGGTCAGTGGTGGGCTCCAATCTGGTCAAAGCAGCGGTCTTCGGCAAAGATCCTAACTGGGGACGTGCACTGGCGGCAGCCGGATATTCCGGGGCCGATTTTAATCCTGATTTGGTGGATATTTATCTAGGCAAGGTGCAGGTAGCCGCTAATGGCATGGGCTTGCCTTTTGATGAAGAAGCAGCCAAAGGAGAACTGGATAAAGCCAAGGTGATTATCACCTTCGATATGAAAACCGGCAGTTATGAAGCTACGGCCTGGGGCTGTGATCTTTCTTTTGAATACGTAAGCATCAACGCCGATTACCGCACCTAAATCGGATAATCAGGGGGGAGGGAGATAAAAATGGTTACCACAGCTTTAGAGAAGGCGGAGATACTGGTAGAGGCTCTGCCCTATATAAAAGACTTTTATGGCAAGCGGGTCGTTATCAAGTACGGCGGCGCGGCCATGGTAGAAGAGCATCTCAGGGAGAAGGTCATGCAGGACATCGTGCTGATGAAGTATGTAGGCATGGATCCCATCGTAGTCCACGGCGGGGGGCCGGAGATCAACCAGATGCTGAAGCGTCTGGACATCATAAGCGAATTTGTCGACGGCCTGCGCGTGACCGATGCGGAAACCATGGAAATCGTTGAAATGGTACTGGGCGGCAAGGTCAATAAGGCTATCGTCTCCGGGCTCAATGCCAGCGGCGGCCGTGCCATTGGTATATCCGGCAAGGATGACGGTCTCATCGAAGCTGAACCCATGGACCCCAGCGGGCAGATGGGCTTTGTCGGCCAGGTAACCAAGATTAACCCCGGCATCATCGAGACCATGATCGACAACGGATATATACCGGTCATCGCTCCCATCGGCATTGGCCTGGAGCAGGAGACCTATAACATAAATGCGGATCTGGTAGCAGCGGCTATCGCTGTAGCCATTAATGCTGATAAACTGGTGCTGCTGACCGATGTGCCCGGTCTGCTTCAGGACCCGAGCAATCCCGATTCCCTGATCTCCATCCTGGCTATCTCCGAGGTGGATGAGCTGATCAAGAACGGCACTATTGCCGGAGGCATGCTGCCCAAGGTGGATTGTTGTGTGGAATCAGTGAAAGGCGGAGTAGGACGCACCCATATCATCGATGGCCGAGTGCCTCATTCGCTCCTGCTGGAGATATTCACCCGCCAGGGCATCGGCACCATGGTAGTCAACGAGTAGAGCGGGATAGGAGTTGCGAATTAACTCGTAGGGGCGGATTCAATATCCGCCCGGTATCAATCCCGTCCAGTTAAACGGGCGGATACAGAATCCGCCCCTACAATAAGTTTTTCCGTAAGCTGATCACAGAAAAATCTGTGTTAATCTGTGTAAATCTGTGGCTAAAAATCGTTCCCCCCTACCACTAATATGAAATTGAGGTGAAAATATATGAACAACCAAGACATAATGGCCAAGGGCCAGCAATATGTTATGAATACCTACGGACGGTTTCCCATCGCCCCGGTCAAGGGCCAGGGCACTTACCTCTGGGATGCCGATGGTAAGCAGTACCTGGACTTCGTAGGCGGCATCGCTGTCTGCGCACTGGGTCATAGCCCGCAAATTCTGGTCGAGGCCTTGAACCGGCAGGCCCATGAACTGTGGCATACCTCCAATCTTTATTGGATTCAGCCCCAGGTGGAGTTGGCCGAGAAACTGGTGAAGACCTCGGGACTGGATAAGGTCTTCTTCTGCAACAGCGGCGCCGAAGCTAATGAAGCAGCCATCAAGCTGGCCCGCAAGCATTTCTACCGCCGGGGTATCGAAAAGAACGAGATCATCGTTTTCAACAACTCGTTCCATGGCCGGACCCTGACCACGGTCTCTGCTACCGGCCAGAAGAAGTATCAGGAAGGATTCAAGCCGCTGTGCCCCGGCTTTATCCATACCGACTTCAACGATTTGGCAGCGGTAAAAAAGACTATAAGCGAAAAAACCGCTGCCATTATGGTGGAACCTATCCAGGGCGAAGGCGGCATCAATCCGGCCGACGGACAGTTCCTGCTGGATTTGCGGAAACTCTGCGACGATAATGATATACTGTTGATATTCGATGAGGTCCAGGTGGGTATGGGCCGGACCGGATTCCTCTTTGCTTACCAGGGCTATGATATGGCACCTGACATCGTTTCCCTGGCCAAGGGCTTAGGCGGGGGCTTCCCCATCGGAGCTATGCTGGCCAATGCGAAGGCCGCCAGCGGCTTTGCACCTGGCGATCACGCCTCCACCTTCGGCGGCAATTTCCTGGCTACCGCGGTGGGCAACCAGGTGATCAGCGTGCTCAGCCAGCCGGAGTTCCTGCAGGATGTACAAAAAAAAGGCGAGTACCTGACCGTTGCTTTGGGAAAAATCGAGGACAGCCGGATCCAGAGGGTCCGGGGCAAGGGACTGATACTGGGTGTAGACTTTGACCGGGAGGTCAAGGAACTGATAAACATCTGCATGGCCAAAGGTCTGCTGGTGTTATCGGCCGGGCCGCATATCCTGCGGCTGGTACCACCCCTGACCGTTTCCATGGCCGAGATCGACCAGGCTCTGGCCCTGCTGAAGGAAGCATTGGCCGAGTGGCAGGATTAGACCAGGTAAATGATGACCCCCCGTGGCGGCGGGCATCAAATAGATTCAATACTGAAGGAGTGGTATCGATATGATGGAGTTGAACAATTCGTTAAGGGGCAGGGATTTTATCTCGATCCACGATTTTACTCCAGAAGAAATCACCTATATGCTCCAGGTAGGAGCAGAGATTAAGAAGCTCCAGAAGCGGGGAATACCTCACCATTATCTGGCCGGAAAGACTCTGGGCATGATATTCCAGAAGGCCTCCACCCGTACCCGGGTGGCCTTCGAGGTCGGTATGTATCAGTTGGGCGGTAACGCTCTTTTTCTAAGTCCACGCGATATCCAGCTGGGGCGTGGTGAGACGATCAAGGATACCGCATTGGTGCTGTCCCGCATGCTGGACGGCATTATGATCCGTACCTTTGATCACGATGAGGTGCTGGAACTGGCAAAGTGGGCCAGTATACCAATTATAAACGGTCTGACTGATCTGCTGCACCCCACCCAGGTTATTGGCGATATGATGACCATCGCCGAGCATAAGGGAGAACTCAAGGGACTGACCCTGGCCTTTATCGGCGACGGCAACAATGTAGCCCATGAACTGCTCTTTGGTGGCGCCAAGGTAGGTATGAATGTGGTTATTGCCTGCCCGCCCGGGTTTGAACCTGATGCCACAGTCCTGGCCCAGGCTCAAGCCGATGCTAAGGCTACCGGAGCTAAACTCTGGGTGGTTGAAGACCCGGCCGAAGCGGTCAAGGGAGCAGATGCTGTTTACACGGACGTATGGGCCAGCATGGGTCAGGAAGACCAGGCCGCAGAGAAGGAGCAGCAGTTCCTGAGATACCAGGTCAATGCTCAGCTGATGAGTTTGGCCGCCAAGGACGCCATCGTCCTGCACTGCCTGCCCGCCAAGCGCGGCAAGGAGATCACCGACCAGGTCATGGACGGACCGCAGTCTGTGGTATTCGACGAGGCGGAGAATCGTCTGCATGCCCATAAGGCCATCATGGCACTGACCATGTAAATACTGCTGATCACAGGGGAGGGATTGCAATGACGTATTGGCAGATCCGGGCCGCCAGTCTGGAGGATATCGCTGCCATCCTTGACCTGTGGAAGGATATAGATGAGATCAAATCCACCATAGAAGATTCCTATGATAATGTAGAACACTTTATCAAGACCAACCCGGGCAGCCTGCTGGTAGCCTGTGCCGGCAACGAGATCATCGGTACGGTGATGGGCGTCTATAACGGCTGGCGGGCAGCGATCTATCACTTCTGCGTACGTGAGGATCACCGTCGCCGGGGGCTAGGACAAGCCTTGCTGCAGACCGTACTGGTTCACTTGAAAGAGCAGGGAGCGCCCCGGGTGGATCTCTATACCTATATCGACAACCGGGGAGCCCAGGCCTTCTACGAGAAGTTAGGCTGGCAGGAACGCAGCAATGTCAAAAACTACTCATGGATCTTTTAAGCGGTCTTGATTTGGGATCAAGAAAATCACGATAAATAGGAGGATCAACATGGCGAAGATAGTACTGGCTTATTCCGGCGGATTGGACACATCGATCATTATTCCCTGGCTGAAGGAAAACTACGGCTATGAGGTCATCGCCTTCTGTGCCGACCTGGGACAGGGCGAAGAACTGGACCCGGTCAGGGAGAAGGCTATAAAATCAGGAGCATCCAAGGTATATGTAGAAGACGTCCGCGAGGAATTTGTCCGTGACTATATCTTCCCGGTGCTGAAGATGGGAGCTATCTATGAGGGCAAATACCTGCTGGGTACCTCCTTTGCCCGTCCCCTGATCGCCAAGAAAATGATAGAGATAGCGGAGCTGGAGGGAGCCGAGGCGGTGGCCCACGGCGCCACCGGCAAGGGCAACGATCAGGTGCGTTTTGAGCTGACTGCCCGCGCCTGCAAACCCGACGTGAAAATAGTAGCCCCCTGGCGGGAATGGAACATACGGTCCCGGGAAGACGCCATTGATTATGCCAATTCTCATGGCATCGAAGTACCGGTAACCAAGGAAAAAATCTACAGCCGCGACCGCAATATATGGCATATCTCCCATGAGGGCGGCGAGCTGGAAGACCCGGCCAATGAAGCCCTGGATAGGGTATATGTACTCACCGTGCCGCCAGAGCAGGCGCCGGATCAACCCACCTATCTGGAGATCGGCTTCGAGCAGGGTACTCCAGTATCGGTCAACGGCCAGAAATACGGACCGGTGGAACTGCTGGAGAAACTGAATCAGGTGGGCGGCGCCAACGGCGTGGGCATTGTTTCCATTGTGGAAAACCGCTTGGTGGGCATGAAATCACGCGGCGTCTATGAGACCCCCGGCGGCACCATCCTGTATGCTGCCCATGCTGAATTGGAACGGCTGACCCTGGACCGCCGCACCCTGCAGTTCAAAGCGGATATGGCTCTTAAGTATGCCGAACTGGTCTATGACGGTAACTGGTTCAGTAAGCTGAAGATGGCGATGGACGCCTTTGTGGAAGAGACTCAACAGACGGTGACCGGAACTGTCAAGGTAAAACTCTACAAGGGCAGCGCCACCGCAGTGGCCTCCTGGTCGCCGTATTCACTATATAACGAGGAACTGGCCACCTTCGGCGTAGATGAGATCTACAACCAGAAGGATGCCGAAGGTTTCATTAAGCTGTTCGGTTTGCCATTGACCGTTCAGGCCATGCTCAATCGCAAATTAAAATAATTATTAATAAATCATAATGGAGAAAGCCGCCATGCGCCATTCGAAAACTTTTAATTATTTCAATACCCTGCAGTCCATGATTGGCCAGGCCACCGGATCAGCGGAAACATACCGCGAAGTGTTGCTGATAATTGATGATGGCCTGCAGGCAAGCGAGAGCTGCCTCAATCGCATGAAAGAAATGGCTAAGCAGGCGGCTGATAACAAAATGAGTGATGCCGAGCGCCTGGGTCTACAAAGGGAGATTAATTTGCTGCGGGCCGAGATGGAGCGGTATGCCTATAAAACCAATGAAGCTGTTCGCCAGAGACTGGGCTTGCCGCCCATAAAGGGGTACTTTGCCCCTTTCGCCCTTGATGATCCGGCGGCCGTCAGTGCTGAGGACCGGCAAGACCAGTTCAATAGCGCTCGCTTTGTTTATGATGAAGCCTCTGATCAAGAATTTGATGACTACATCTGTAATTTGCAGGATCGGGACTATGATGAAATCCTGGATGAAATATTTAAGGCACTTATATTAATGCGTCCGGGCCAACTGGGGGTTGATGGCTTGAATGTGATTAATGCGGAGAAGGGTAACGATATAGACTAGGAACCGGTACTAATGTTACGGAAAGAACGTCCCGGTATTTTACAGTAGGACCCCTGCATTACAAATAGCCTATAAGAGCTGGGAGATAATCCCCGCTCTTTTATTTTTCAGATTATTTTAAAAACTAAAGCTATTGGACATGTCTTGAAACATTTCCATCATAAATCGCCATTATGAACAAAAAAGGGTTTGCATCCTAAATAGCGTTTTTCTATAATAGAACCACAACATTTAGTGGTTAGATAAATAATATACCATAATATATTGTGGTTGAAGGGGGAAACGTATTGGACATTAGTGTAATCAAAAAACGAGATGGCAGGATTGTGCCCTTTGAAAAAGAAAAGATCACCAAGGCGATATGGAAGGCTGCTCAAGCAGTTGGCGGCAAAGAGTATCATACCGCTGAGGAGTTAACTGATAAAGTCGTAGAAATCGCTCAGTATATTGACGAGGACGACGTAGCTACCGTCGAAAACATCCAGGACCTGGTAGAAAAGGTGCTGGTTAAAAATGGCCATTATAAGACCGCCAAGGCCTATATACTCTACCGCAAGCAGCACGAAGAGATTCGTGAGGCCGGACATCTGCTGTTCAACAACAAGATCATCGGGGATTACCTGGAGCGCAACGATTGGCGCGTAAGGGAGAATTCCAACATGACCTATTCCCTGCAGGGCATGAACTTCCACATATCATCCCTGATCGTTTCCCAGTATTGGCTGAACAAGATCTATCCGCCCGAGGTACGCGACGCCCATACCTCCGGTGATTTCCACATCCATGACCTGGGTATTCTGGGTGTATACTGTGTGGGCTGGGATATCCGCGACCTGCTTATCGAGGGTTTCAAAGGCGTGCGCGGCAAGGTGGCCAGCGGACCGGCCAAGCACTTCCGTTCCATCCTGGGCCAGATCGTTAACTTCTTCTTTACCCTGCAGGGCGAGGCGGCCGGCGCGCAGGCCTTCTCCAATTTCGATACCCTGCTGGCACCCTTCATTCGCTATGACAAACTGGACTATAAGCAAGTCAAGCAGGGCCTGCAGGAGTTCGTTTTCAATATGAACGTACCCACCCGGGTGGGCTTCCAGACGCCTTTTACTAACGTGACCCTGGATCTTAAGGTACCTGAGTTCATGAAGAATGAACCTGTAGTCATCGGCGGCAAGCTGATGGATGAGACCTACGGCGATTTCCAGGCGGAGATGGATATATTCAACCGGGCCTTTGCCGAGGTCATGATGGAGGGTGACGTGGAAGAGCGGGTCTTCACCTTCCCCATCCCCACCTACAACATCACCGAGGACTTTGACTGGGATAACCCAGCATACGAAAAGATCTGGGAGATGACCGCCAAATACGGCATTCCCTATTTCTCTAACTTCATCGGTTCCGATATGAATCCAGAGGATGCCCGCAGCATGTGTTGCCGCCTGCGCCTGGACAATCGTGAACTGCGTAAACGCGGCGGCGGACTCTTCGGAGCCAATCCGCTAACCGGCTCCATTGGCGTAGTAACCATAAACATGAGCCGTCTGGGCTACCTATCCCGTGATCGTGAGGACTTGTTCGAGCGCTTGACCCGGGTGATGGAAATGGCCAAGGAGAGCCTGGAGATGAAGCGCAAGATACTGGAGAGCCTAACTGAGGCGGGACTCTATCCTTACTCCCAGTTCTACCTGCGCAACGTCAAGGCCGGCTTCGGTGATTACTGGAAGAACCACTTCTCCACCATCGGTCTGATTGCCATGAACGAATGCTGCCTGAACTTCCTGGGCTGCGATATCGCCTCCGAGGCCGGCATGTCCTTCGCTACCGAGGTAATGGATTTCATGCGGGACAAACTCATGGAGTTCCAGGATGAGACCGGTAATATCTACAACCTGGAAGCAACCCCGGCCGAGGGCGTCAGCTACGGCATCGCCCGCAAAGACAAGGCCGAGTTCGCGGATATCATAGTAGCCAACGAAGCCGAATACCGGCGCGGAGCCGAGCCCTATTACACCAACTCTACCGCTCTGCCAGTTGGTTTTTCCGACGACCTGTTCAAGGTCATGCAGATCCAGGATGGGTTACAGACCAGATACACCGGCGGCACAGTGTTCCACATCTTCCTGGGTGAGTCGGTGCCCTCGGTGGAATCCACCAAGAAGCTGGTTCAGAAGGTCTGTCAGCAGTTCCGTATGCCTTATTTCACACTGTCGCCGACCTTCTCCATCTGCCCCAGCCACGGCTATATCAGCGGGGAGAACAGCACCTGCCCCATCTGCGCCGCTGAGGGCAAGAGTACGGTCTGTGAGGTCTACTCCCGCATCGTCGGGTACCTGCGCCCGGTGGATCAGTGGAATGCCGGTAAGCAAGCCGAGTTCAACAACCGCAAGCACTTCGACCGCGCGCTGACTGAGGTCAATAGCTAGACCATATCTTCCACATTAAAATGTATTCAAATAATTCCCGGTGGACCACGGTCCCCGGGAATTATTCTGCTAATGGCACATGATGGATTTTCCATGGCAAACTACAAACTGTCATTGCAAGCGCAGCGCGGCAATCTTCCCAATGTGATTTAATAGCTCTGCTGGTTGGGTACGGTATAAAAACAGAATAAACGACATATATCTATCCCGGCCGGTATTTCCCGCGGGGATCGCCTTGGCAGCGCCCCCATGAAACGCTATACAAAGGACCGAAATTGATTTATAGTAGGATTGATGTTTTTTGAAGGGGTTAAATAGATGACAACTGGCAAGAGTATTGTCCGGGCCGCCGGATTTGTGATGATATTCACCCTGATCGCCCGCATATTGGGATTTGTCCGGGAGATGGTCATCTATACCTGGTTTGGCCAGAGTTATGCCACCGACGCCTATAACGCAGCCTTTTCCGTGCCCGACCTCATATACATGCTCATGGTCGGCGGGGCGCTTAGCACCGCCTTCATACCGGTTTTCAGCCGCTATCTGGCCAATAATGAAGATGGCGAAGCCTGGAAGGTGGCCAGCATAGTATTCAACTATACTATAACCTTTTGCCTCATCCTGATCGCTGTCGGCGTGATCTATACCCGGCCGCTTATTATGCTCCTGGCACCGGATCTGCCGCCGGATTATATCAACCTGACCATTTTGCTCACGCGGGTCATGTTCATCCAGACCTTCTTCATGGTTCTCTCCGGCATCTCCATGGGTGTTCTCAATTCCAAGCAGCATTTTACCACCCCTGCCCTGGGCGCGGTTTTATACAATGTAGGCATTATCGGCATAGGTATCCTTATGGCCCGTTACTGGGGCATAATGGCTTTCTCCATCGGTGTGGTCGTTGGCGCAGCCATGGGCTTCATCGTACAAATACCGGCCCTGATGAAGAGCGGAGTGCAATACTCCTTCAACTGGAATTACAAACACCCCGGCTTCAAACAGATACTCTACCTGATGGCTCCAGTGCTCCTGGGACTCTCAGTCAGCCAGATCAACCTGTTCATCACCCAGAACCTGGCCTCGGGCCTGGCTGAAGGTTCCATTTCCGCTCTGAAATTGTCCCAGCGTATTATGCAGCTGCCAGTAGGAATATTTGGCACCTCTATTGCTACGGTGATATTCCCCACCATGACCGCGCAAATGGCCCGCCGGGAGATACCGGCCTTCCGGCGCACCTTTTCCCTCGGTATGCGGGCCATTATGCTGATCAGCATACCAGCCAGCATGGGCCTGATTGCTCTGCGCGAGCCCATTATCCAGCTGCTCTTCCAGCAGGGGCAGTTTACCGCCTCCAATACCCAGGCTACTGCTGAGGCCTTGCTCTGGTACTCGATCGGCTTGTTCGCCTACAGCTCGTTGCAGATCATGAACCGGGTCTTTTATTCCATGGAAGACACCATAACCCCGGTAATAGTAGCGATAATATCGGTAGCAGTAAACGTGGGCGCCTCCCTGTGGCTGATAGAATCCATGCAGCACGGCGGCCTGGCTCTGGCCTTCACCATATCTGGGATCACCAACCTGCTCCTGCTCCTGGCTATATTCAAATGGCGCCTGAAGTCGATAGATGGAGCCAGGATCATGCGCAGCGTTATTATATCCACCGGGGCTTCACTAGTCATGTACTTCGTGGTTCAGTTCGTCATCACCGGGCTCACTCCACTGCTGTACTGGGCCACCAAGCTCAACCAGCTAATCATAGTTAGTGCCGGCATTGGTATCGGCATCACCGTCTACGCGATAATCATCATACTCTTCCGCCTGGAAGAAACCCAACTGATTATGGATATGCTGAAGAGAGTATTACCCGGCGGCAAGAAGGCTTAATACAGCACCCGGATTTCACGCAGGGGCGGATTCCGACGGCCCACGGATGGCCTAGTATCGCGGGCGCTAGGATAGCGTAAGCGCGGCAATCTTGTTCCATTAAGCCCGCATAAATGCACCTGCTTTCAGCCGCAAACGTCAAATCCCATTTAGGCCCCCAGGCAGCCATCTTTCCCATTTGCATCCAATCCCGGCCCATTCCATCCAAGCTATCCAGCTTTACAAGGTCATTCTCTGGCTAGCTTCCAGCAGGGAGGTCCTACCTCCGTAACCATAACTTACTGAAGCCAATATGGAACAAATCCTATACATCCCTAAAATCGGCGAATAGAAGCGGTCAACTTCTCCAAAATCATGCCTTATGCCCATATTTACCAAGAGGAAGTTAATTATCCCTGCCGAATCTGCCCTTTATGGGAGGTGAAATTCGCCATTAAGACCAGCGCAGTGTAAGCGGACCATTTGGAGGTAAGACATGAAACAACGTATTACTTTAGGAAAAAGATTATTATCTGCACTATTGACGATTTGCTTGATGGGCGCCGTTATTATAGCCGTTCCGCCCCAGGCCCAGGCCTTGAGTGCCAGCAGCACGTCGCTAGCAAATTACCGTCGAGACGAAAAACCCATCGTTGATGCCTTCCGCAGCAGCTATAAGAAGACTCTCGCCAACAGCATAGTAGGACGAGCCATCTGGTACATGGAGTACGGATTCATCGTTTACGGGCACAGCAAGTATGCTACCAGCGGTTACTGCGATTGCTCCCAATTCGTATCCATGGTTTACAAGGACTTCGGCTATTCAATTACCAGTGCTTCCCGCAATTATAACACCGTGGGGAGGGCGGTAACTGGAGTTAGCTGCCGCAACGGAGTACTGTACGGCGCCGATAAGCTCAGACCCGGCGACATATTTACCTTCTGGACCACGGCCAATACCGGCAAGCGGCATATCGGGCATGTGGCCATATACATAGGCAAAATCAACGGCAAGCACCGCATTATAGGTACGCTGAAGGGGAATCCCACCGCCATCGGCATCCTGTCAAGCATGTCCGGCTGGTACGGTGACCATTTCAACAGTGTACGCCGGGTGCTGCCGGACAGCGCTTACCAGACCGGCAGGACTATAAAGGACAAAGGGCCGGTGATACCGTCCCGCTATCGCATGACCAAGTTCACCCGGGTAATAATGCCCCGGAATCTGACCAACGGATTCTAGAATTAATATTGGCGAACGGGATATCTACTGGTAGGGGCGGTGTTGGAAACGGGGCAAGATTGCCGCGCTGCGCTCGCAATGACATAAAAGGATTGCCGCCCTACCTGGCATTACTGCAAAATATCGCGTGCTTGTCATTGCGAGAACCCGGCACTCAGGGAATCTAAATCAAAACCGTTACTTGCTAAGCATTGCTCTATAAAATTGAAACTGATTACTGAGTGCCAGGGACGCGGAAATCTTCCCATTGAGATTATGCACCGCCGCGTAATAATAAGCAGAAAATTAGTAAAAAGACAAAATCCTTCTGCTTCGAAAAATCCATCTTAGTAATGCTTATATCTCCCGCCAGATCATGCTATAATCAACACAGGAAATCACCTGAACGCTAAGATGGAATGGAGCTAAGAGATTGATTTTTGGCGGACTGATCAAGCAGAGCCTGGTCGATTACCCGGGAGAGATCGCGGCGGTGGTGTTTACCCGTGGCTGCAACCTGCGCTGTCCCTTCTGCCAGAACGGACACCTGTTGGTTCGTCCTGGCAGTATCGACCCGGGACCTTCGGTGCCGGTGGAGGATATCATGGCTTTTCTCAACGAACGCCGCACATTTCTCGACGCTCTAGTAGTAAGTGGGGGAGAGCCTACCCTGCATCAGGAACTGCCTGATTTTATCCATGAGGTTAAAAATATGGGCTACAAGGTGAAGCTGGACACCAACGGCAGCAATCCGGCCATGTTGGAAGGACTGCTTAACGCCAACCAGCTGGACTATGTGGCCATGGACATCAAGGCCCCGCTGGACTACAAGGCCTATCAGCAGGCCTGCGGCAAGCTGACCATGGAGGAGTTCTTTTCTATCCGTTCTTCTGTTCACCTGCTCATGGCCACGACGATCGATGTGGAGTTTCGTACTACTCTGGTACCCTGCCTGCACAGCGCGCTCGATGTAGTGGAAATAGGTAAGTATATAAAAGGGGCCCGTCTCTTCTCCCTGCAGCAGTTCAACCCGTCTTCCACCCTTCACGCCGGTTACGGCGAGGAGATCCCTTACAGCAAGAATGAGATGAATGAACTAGCTGAATTGGTGGCCACACTGGTGCAGCGAGTGCGGGTAGTAAACATTTGATTATCTAACTAAATTTCATGCATTCTCGACGTAAAACGGATATAATATTTCTTAGTCTACAAACCATGAGGTGAATTCTGATGAAACTATGGGGCGGTCGTTTCGCCAGCGCCAGCGACAAACTAACCGAAGATTTTAATGCCTCTATTAGCTTTGATCAGCGCATGTACCGGCAGGATATCACCGGCAGTATTGCCCATGCCCGCATGCTGGGGGGGCAGGGCATCATCAGTTCCGAGGAAGCTGAGCTTATCATACGTGGCCTGCAGGAGATCCTGGCTGAACTGGAGGAAGGCAAGCTGGAGTTCACCGTGGAAGCGGAAGACGTCCATATGAATATTGAGACCTTCCTCACCGCCAAAATCGGCGAGGTGGGGAAGAAGCTCCATACCGGGCGCAGCCGCAATGACCAGGTAGCCCTGGACCTGCGCCTGTACCTGAGGGATGAGATAAGTGAGATCCGGACCCTGCTCCTCACCGTGGAAGAGGTCTTGCTCAATCTGGCAACCAAGAACATCGAAACTATCATGCCCGGCTACACCCATTTGCAGAAGGCCCAGCCCATTACCCTGGCTCACCACCTGTTGGCCTGGTTCGAGATGCTGCGCCGGGATCTGGGACGTCTGGAAGACTGCGCGAAGCGCATGGACTATATGCCATTGGGCTCTGGGGCATTGGCCGGGACCGGCTTCGATCTCGACCGCGATGCGGTGAAAGAGGAACTGGGGTTTGCCAGTCTCACCCGCAACAGCCTGGACGGTGTTAGTGACCGTGACTATGCCATCGAGTTCATGAGCTTTGCCAGTATTATGATGATGCATCTCTCCCGTTTCGCCGAGGAGCTGATATTATGGTCCACCGAAGAGTTCTCCTTTGTGGAGCTGTCCGATGCCTTTACCACAGGTTCCTCCATCATGCCCCAGAAGAAGAATCCTGACCTGGCCGAACTGATTCGCGGCAAGACCGGACGGGTCTATGGCGACCTCCTGGCCTTACTGACTGTGATGAAATCCCTGCCCCTGGCCTATAATAAGGATATGCAGGAGGACAAGGAAGCCCTGTTTGACGTGGTGGATACCGTGAAGAAGTGCCTCCTGGTCCTGGCGCCCATGCTGGAGACCGCCAATTTCAAAACCGATAAGATGGCCGAAGCAGCCAAAGGCGGCTTTACCAATGCCACCGATCTGGCCGATTACCTGGCCGGCAAGGGACTGCCCTTCCGCGATGCCCATGCCGTGGTAGGCCGGGCGGTTCTGCATTGTATAAGAGAGGGCTGCCGTTTGGAGGATCTCAGCCTTAATGCCTATAAAGAGTTCTCGCCGCAGATCGAAGCCGATATCTATGATTTCATCGACGTTGCAGCCTGTGTGGCCCGGCGGCAAGTCCCCGGGGCCCCTGCTCCTTCAGCAGTGAAACAGGCCCTGGCTGAAGCCGAAGAGTGGTTAAGGGGGAGCAAGTAATGTACCGTTTGAGCCGTTTTAAACTGGTGGACGGCAGACCCGACGAAGATGAAGTGATGGAGTTTGTCGATGCCTACTTTTTCAATACTATGACCGTCCTCAACGCCTTTTTTGCCAAGATAGAGATGGCAGAGGCTCTCTCCCGGCTGGAACTGATACCCTTCGGCGATCTGATCTCCGAGGAACTGGCCGACGAAGACGAGCAGACCATCAGCCAGGCGGTAGAGCGCATCACGGAACTGGCGGAGATGGAACTCGAGGTCATCCGCTCTTACCTGGAATAGAATAAGGGAACCAGGAATATATATGATAGGATATGTCAGTCCCGAAGCAGGCGACTGGACGTTTAGGGGGATATAAGTGGAAAAATGCAGCATGTGCAGCAAGAAGTTTCCGGATGAGACCATGCACAAGATGATACAGATAGTCGGCAAGAAGGCCTATGGTCAGAATATATGCCCGGCCTGTCGCGGACTGGCCGCCGCTAACCCCAATTATTACGATGCAGCAGCTGGTTTTTCCCAGGACGCTGAATGGGGAAAGGTGATCGACGAGGCCAATAAACTTGAACTCCCGGCCGATGTCGTTATGGACCTCATCCAGTCCTTCGCCAAGACGGTAAAGAAGATGAATAAGTAATCAACAACCAGGCATTTATATAAAAACAACTGTAGGGGCGGATTCTATATCCGCCCTAGTTTAACCCTCTCCTAACCCCCCGCCAGACTATGGCTGCCTTGACGCTAAGCCGTTATCGATGCTATCATCAAGGAGTCAATTTAATAAGCCGGAGTGGCTCAGTGGTAGAGCAGCTGATTCGTAATCAGCAGGTCGCCGGTTCAAATCCGGCCTTCGGCTCCAGTTGAAAACAAGTAACCGCGCAGGTTTGCGCGGTTTTGTGTTTTCTGCAGATTTTCTATTTTTGCCCTCACGTCGCCAAAACGTCGCCATAAATTTTCAGTCGTCGCCTAAAACGATACTAGTATTTTGAATGGGAATGATCTTCTTATAGTTTAGCGATAGCGTCCCAAGACACTATTCTTTCCGTGTCAAAATCATAATATTTTTTCAGAAAGCGGACTTGATAATTATTCTTCATATTTTCAACTATGCTGCCATCACAAACAACAAATTGAATGATTTCTTTATTAATCTTCTTATCATGTAATAATATTTTCGTCGTAATATATTGACGAAGGAGCTGGTGAGACAAAAAGCACTGTGAATTATAATTAAAATTGTTTACCTCATATTTTGCTTCACCTATAAAAAAGTGGTGATCAGTTTCTAATACTATGTCGATTTCTTGGTTCTGAATATTGGTTAGAAAATTCGAATCATTTATATAGGTAGTATCATAATTTTTATCAGTTAAACCATAAACCCTCTTTACAGTTTTATCTCTTAATCTTGATTTTAAGTCGCCAAAATGCTCAATATAGGCCTCTGTAAATCTCTCTTTAAAATCAAGTGAAATTCCTTCTTGATAACGATAATCCCGTACGCCTTTCCAGAAGAGTTCCATTTTGATCTCATCTTCGCTTATGATATCCTTGACAAGTAGACCAAGGAAGCTGTTAAGCTTTCCCTCATACATTAATTTGAGAAAGGTCTGTGCTGTTTTCCAATTTTCTGTACGATTTCGTATGCCTAAAATATCCAATCAAGTCAGCTCCCTATTATCTAATAAATACACTACCGAACATATTGTTTTACGAATTGTTTGTGGAACTCATTGAGGAATTTAGGAATAGCCAAAGAAGCAGGGCCATTTAGATTATCTTTAATCACAGCCGTCTTACCAGCTCCGTACATTGTTGTCCAGCTCATTACGATTCTCCTCTCCTACTGCCCCATAAAATCATTCAATCGATCCACGGCCTCGCGCTGCATACTGGGGAGAGGGTTGACGCGGGTTGACGCGGGGACGGGGTTATTGACACCCCCTTGGGGGTGTCAATAACCCCGTCCCCGCGTCAACCCTTAGGATCTTACATCTGCCTTGCGTTGGTTGGAGATAAAGAGGTATTCACCATTATTCTCACGCAAAGTCAGCACTTTGTCTCCATCGCCAAAGAATGTATCGGTATAGAACAGCCGGATGATGTTTCCCTTCCGTTCACCGCTAGAAAAGGTAACTTGATTGCGATAATTGGTGTCACCATGGTAATGGTAATAGGCATCGTATTTTTCAAGGTAAGTGAACTTATCGAGTCCTATTTTATCGGTATCGGCAAGAGTCAAGCCCATATATTTGGTCAACACCGCATCCATATCGGCGCGGCTGATTTTATCGCAGCCGCAGTCCGGCGCTGTCTTCCAGTCGTTCTGCGCCATGATCGCTTCCTTTTCCGCCTCCGTGGGATATACTTCTTGACCGCTGCCGTTGTAGAACAACTGCAAAAGGTCGATCTTTTCAGGCGCGTCGTAGAGCGAGCTCAAAAACTGGTTGCGAAGGTTCATATCTTCTCCATTGAAGAATTTGTCACTGTTGAAATAAGCGAGCTCTTCTGCGGTCAACGGCGTTGTTTCGGCCTTATTGCTGGTATTCCTTGCTCCCATAAAGAAATAGCCCACTGCGATACCGGTAAGAATAAGCGCGACAAGTACGATAAGCAACAATTTATTGGGTTTCATTCCATTCATAGTAATGCCTCCTTTGTCTTATTATAATCTATCAGGGTGGGCAATACTAATGTCCATATCCCTTACCGCGACAACATTGTTGGATACCTTTTCATCTGGAAAACAGGGAGCGGAGATTATTCATTCAGGTAGAGGCTTACTTTCCTTTGTAAGATATGTGCTGCGTCCTCCGCGGAGGTCTTGTCGGCAAAGAAAGCATGTACTTCCGTCTCAACGATTTTTTTGATCTGGGGATCTACATAGGGACATATTCTTAAGTCGCTGATCATGGACTCGTTGAAGGCGGCATACTTTTGCATAAGCGCGATTTTCTTGTCCCGGGGTATGTTTACAGATTCATCACTGCAAAGCTGCTGGGTTTCCCTTGAGCACCTCTCTTTTAAAGCAACCTTGTTCACCGGAAGTCCGAGGGTGGCGAGGTTTGCATGTCATCCGAGATCAGGAATTTTAAGAATTCCCAGGCGGCGGTTTTATTTGGGGAGGCATCATTTATCGCATACATGGTGGCTCCGAAACAGTACCTTCCTTTGTCGTCGGAAGGCAATCGGTACAGATGGTCCTGGCTGGCCGCTAAAGCGGATATGGAAGATACACCGTCATGATATCGGAACAAAGCCGGTTTCCCCTCTGCTGGGGATGATTTCGCCGAGCTTTCAGCTATCTGGTTCTTATCGGCCAGGTCTTTACACTGCCGGAGCAGAGCAATGAATTCTTTGGAATCAAAACTCGCGGTGCTCTTTTCTTCATTTACGAAATGACCATAATTTTTCCGGAATATTATATTGAATAAATCCTCATCCGAGACAGGGAGTATATAGCATTCCTGATCCTTCATTCCGGTTTGGGCAGCTTTGAAAAAATCCTGCCAATTCCAGGACCTGTCATCAAGATCTATCGCGTTTTTGCTTTCCAGCAGATCGTAGAGGTATTCGATGGGGAGGGTATATAGATTATGGTTGATCTCAACTGCGTCGAACAGGTTGGTATAATACTTTCCGGCATCATAATCCGGATCGGCTTTCATCAATTGGTTAAGATCGGCAAACATGTGCCGCTTTGCATATTTTTTATAAGGCAAGGCATTCACGTAAATAATATCCGCACCCTTGCCCGACATGAGCTGTGTATTAAGGGTGCTGATGTAATTGTCGACAATCTTGTTCGAATCATTTTGTTTTAACATTTCTGGTGTAAGATAGGCGTTAATTTCCACCTTTACATTGGGGTGCCGGCTCTCGAACTTTTTTACCGCCTCTTTCAAAAACTGGTTCGATGACAGGGTTGAGATTTGAATCGTCCCACTGATACTGTTTTTACTCTTCGAAACAGGCTGATTGTGGCTGGAACAGCCGGTCAGACTTGCTCCGATCATAATTATGATCAGAACCACATATATTTTCTAATCACGACGCTCTTTTCCTTTCTTCGACATAATGTAAAATGGTATAAAAGTATATCAAATAATATATAACTTTGAAATAAAATATAGCACTAAGCCAATAGATTACATACTTTTATATTCCAACCAAGTAATAATTTTCTATAGTTCAAAAGCGACTTTAACAGGCTACAGTGTGCGAATTCCCAAGATCGAAATATTCTCATTTCAGATGTAAAAGATCATCGTGAGTTCCCATTTCGCTACTCTTCCATTATGGAGAATATAGATATTGTCTGATTCTTGAATAGTGGAAAGCCGGTGAGCAATGACGAGTACTTTGTCACCGTCGCCATAATGTGTGGGTGTGGAACAGAAGGATTCTAACCGAATAAACCGGTTACGAAGTCGCGGGTTTTTTCATGTTTTGGCGAGGAGAAGATGTTTTCGGTAGGCCCGGTTTCGATAAGCTGTCCATTTAACATAAAAGCTGTCTCATTTGCCAGCCGGCGTGCCTGGGCTAGGTTATGAGTAACTATTACTATGCAAAGTTCCGCTGCTAAGCCGCGTATAGTCTCCTCCACCCTTTCAGTGGATGCAGGGTCCAGGCTGGAACAGGGTTCATCCAATAAGAGCACCCGGGGCTTCACAGCCAATACCCGGGCTATAGCCAGGCGTTGCTTTTGACCACCGGACAGTTGGGAGGCCGGTTTATGCAGCCGGTCCTTAACCTCTTCCCAAAGGGCTACCTTGCGCAGGCAGTTTTCCACCAAATCATCCTGCAAAGCCCTCTGGCGTAAACCGTAATAACGAGGAGCAAAGAGTACATTCTGACGAATACTGAGCGGCAGAGCCACCGGAGTCTGGAAGACCATACCTACCTGGCGGCGTACCGAGTATGCATTCATATTAAACATGGAAGCCCCGGACAATAGAATATCTCCAGTACAGCTATAGCCCGACTCCAACTCGGCACTGCGGTTTATACTGCGCAGCAAAGTGGTTTTCCCACAGCCGGAAGGGCCAATTATAGCGGTGATAGTCTGGTGGGGAAAAGTTAAAGATATATTTTGTAGTACCTCCTGCTTCCCGTAGCGGCTGTTAAAGTTCTTAAGTTCAATAACTACATCTTTCATCCTGCCTGTTTCCTTTCCTGCCAGCTTCTTAGATACAGTGCCAGAGCGTTTATGCTCAATAATAATATTAAGAGTACCAGGGCAGTAGCATAAGCCTGTTGCATAGATACGTGTTCGTTAAAAAGAATATAGAGATGGTAGGGCAGGGCCATGACCGGTTGAAAGAGGCTTTGCGGTGCAGGAGCCACGATAGCGGCGGCTGTTACCATTATAGGAGCAGTAGCTCCGGCAGCATAGCCCATAGCCAGGAGAAAAGCGGCTAGGATTCCTGGTATAGCCTGAGGCAGAATAATCCTACGCAAGCTGTAGGTTTTTGATACACCCAGGGCAGCAGCGGCCAGGCGAGTTTGAGAATCGACGGACCGCAGGGCTTCACGAATAGAAACAACCAGCACCGGGAATATCATTAAGGCCAGCGCCATACTCCCTGCAAGCAGAGATATGCCCCAGCCCAGCCGGACCACACAAAGAGCGTAAATAAACAATCCGGTAATGATTGACGGTACACTGGCCATACTCTGCAGCAGTATGTTCATTATCCGGCTGCTTTTTCGCTGCGAACCGTATTCATTTAGATATATGGCAGTAAAGAGCGCCGGAAAGCCTGCTGCCAGCAAGGCTAGTAAGACCAGCCATATGGTGCCCATAATAGCTGGCATGACACCGCCTGCACTTCCCAGGGGCGAACCCTGGGGACGGTCCAGAATAAAATCAAGGCTTATGAAAGAACTACCTTTACTAAAAAGATAAAGAATAATCGCCGCCAGAATTGTAATCACTATTAACGCAGCAATCCACAAGCTGAGAATAAAAAGCCTATCCAACAAGTGCCGGGGCTTCATCAAAATGGTTTCACCTCATTTCCCTTTGGAAGCAGGAAGCTGCTTAAAAGAATATTCACCAGGATAACCAGTACGAGTAAAACCAGACCTGCCGCGAATAAAGCCTGGTAGTGAAGACTGCCTGGAGAAGCGCTGCCCAGTTCCAAAGCGATCAAGGCTGGAAGCGGCTCTCCCTGATTAAACCAAGAACCAGGCATAAACATGGTATTGCCTGCCATCATTAAAACCGCCATAGTCTCTCCGGCTGCCCGCCCAAAGGCCAGAACCATCGAGGCAATAATACCTTTGCGAGCCGCCGGGATCAAGATTCGCATTACGTAGTAAGGTCTTGAAACACCCAGGGCCAGGCTGGTATGACGGTAATCGTTCAAAACTGACCGTAGCGCAATTTCGCTATTGGCAACGATAAAGGGTAAAACCATAATGGCCAGGACCAGTGAAGCGGCAAAGAGCGATTCGCCGCTGGGCAGGTCAAAGGAAACCTCAAAGAATCGCACCAGTACGGCTGCGCCAAGAAAACCGTATACGACTGAGGGTATGCCGGTAAGAAGGTTAAGCACCGGGCGCATCACAGCAGTGAGGGGCGCCGGGGCAAATTCAGCTAAAAAAGCCGCACAGGCCAAGCCAAGCGGCGCAGCCAGAACCAAGGCTCCGGCAGCTACCCAAAGAGTGCTGACCAGCATGGGAGCAATACCGATTTGAGGTACAGCGGATAGCGGCAGCCAGACCTGGCCACTGATAAAACTCAATACCCCCACCCTGGACCATAACGGCCAGCTCTCCAACAGTAAAAAAAGCAGCAACGCTGCCAGCAGAAGGACTGAGGCCCAGGCTGTCACCAGGAACAAAGAACCAAGGAAAGTATCGACTTTATCTGATTTAAACTTTAGTACCTGCATACAAGACCCTCATGGAAACCAATTAAAAACAAGGGACAGGAAAACCTGCCCCTTAAGGAATAGAAGTTTTATTCAGCCTTAATATAGCCCATCTCATCAACTACCGCTTGTCCCTTTTCCGAAGTCAAGTAATCAATAAACAACTTTTCCCTGGTGTCCGCTTTATCCTTGGAAAGTATCAGTAGAGGCCGGCCAATAATGTATTTGCCAGATTTGATATTATCGAGGGTGGGAGCTACTCCATCCACACTAATGGGCACCAGTTTGTCGGGGTTCAGGTTAACCAATCCCGAGGAAACATAACCGATGGTATCCGGGTTGTCCATAATTTTAGCGGCCAAAGCGCCCATGGATGGTATCTGCTGAGCTTTGGCGGAAATGGGAGTCCCCTTCATAATCGCCTTGTCAAATACTTCGCTGGCTCCACCGCCGATATCCCTGACAGCTACCACAATTTCCCGATCCGGCAGCTTAGGGTCTAGTTGCTTCCAGTTGGTTATTTTTCCCGAGAATATATCCTTTATTTCCGCACTGGTCATATTAGTTTTCTGTTTGGCAGCAGGGTTTTGCGGGTTAACTGCGATATCCAAAACATCAGAACCTATTTGTACGATTTCCCCTTGCGCAAAGGGCGACGTTTCCTCATCTTTTAAGGTCTTGGAAACCAACCCAAGATCAAAGGTTCCATCCTCGGCCGATTTTAAGCCAAATCCTGAACCACCGGTGGAAACAAAGATAACGATAGGTTCTTCCGGCAGACTGGCATCCGCCTTGTTCCAGGTTTTGTACTCTTCTGTAAAGTTATCGGCGCACTTAGCAACTATGGGAGCCATGGTACTGGACCCGCCGATCTTAATGGTAGCCTTCTGGGGTTCTGCTGATTGTTTTTCAACTGCAGATTTCTGCTGGGTGCAGCCCGATAAAAGCAACCCAAGCAATAGTGATACAAGTAAGAGACTAATTACCGATCTTTTTTTCACATTCATTCCTCCCCAATAATTTATTAGCTCTTAGTATTATAAATAATATATTGTCAGATTAACAATAATATATAGTTATATATAGGGGGTGGGACTTGTATGTTTTTTTGTTTATACGTTAGCCGGCTTTCAACAAAAGGGCGCCCAATCGAGCAATAATGGTCAGTCGTCGCAAAAGATACCGTCAAAACCAGTTCCCGGTTATTAGAAAATTGCTATTGAATAACTTAGAATAAACAATATCAAGTCAATTTACAAATGCCAGTATTTGGGGAATAATAATAGGTAAAATGATAATAAGAGGCATTCTGCCGGAAACTGATTTTGGACCGAGGCACATTAATTATGGACACCCTTTTAATTACCGCCCTACGGAAGATAAGAAGGAAACAGATATCACTCGGCGAATTGGAGGGCTTGGTCGCGGGAGAGACCCCCTATGACGAATTTGCCGGCCTGATCGGTGACCTGGTTGAGCAGGGAGTACTGGTCGCGGTTAAAAGCCACGGCTGTAATGGGAAACCTATCCCCTTGGCCAACACCTATCGCATTATTCACTCTAATATTCCGGCCGATCATCTGACCGCGATCGAGCACCTGCATTTTACTATGCACCCGCTGATTAAGCTGGAGCCTTATTACCGCCTGGGAAGTGCCGAGTGGGAACACGATTTACCGTATCTTCTAAAAATAGATCAATATTTACATAAAGATGGTCTGCCCGCCGAGGAGGCGGCAGTACCGGAAAGGTCCTATCAGCTGGTCGGCGATGAGAAATGGATCGACGAAAAGGGCGGGAAAAAGCTGCTGGACAGAACCGGGCTGTGGCCCTTGCTGAAGATAATATCCCTGCCTGACCCGTTGATGCTGGGAATAAACCCTAGAAGTATGAGTGAGGATCGGCATCTGCACCTGGCGGTGGAGAATAAAACTACTTTCCACGCACTGCTGGACCATTTGCCGGATACCGAATTCCTGTCCTTGATCTACGGCGCGGGCTGGAAGATAAGCGCCGGCATAATAATGCTGGATAAACAGTTGGGCCTAACTCCCCGTAATTCAACTATCTACTATTTTGGGGATCTGGATTACGAGGGCATTAGTATCTGGCATGCTCTGAACAGCCGGCGGCCGTCACTTCCTGCCGTTCCCTTTTACTCTGCCCTGTTGACTAAACCGGTCGCGCGAGGAAAAGAGACTCAGATTTGTAACGAGGAAGCCGTAGAGGACTTCTTGTCCCATTTTATGGCGGTAGAACAGGAAAAGATCCTGGATATATTGGGTACCGGCCGCTACTATCCGCAGGAAGGGCTAAACAGCAGCGAATTGGGGGATATATGGAGGAATAGTTCGTGGAAATAGATGTTGCCAATATTACCGCCCATTTTTCGGATCGGGTACAACGTTTGGTGATCTTCGATCCCCTGTATCGCCTGGAGAATAAAAAGACCACCGATAACAGCAACCGCCCGATTGACTATTTCAGTCTGGGCTTATTGGCCCTGCTTTTTTTCTTTGAAAACATGCTATTGCGGAATCACAAAACGGGGGCAATGGAACTGGCCGAGTTTTACCAGCGCCTCAATCATGATGAATTGGATCTGGACTGCTCCGGTTATGAAAAGCTGGCCCGAGATGTTATCGAGGTTTTTCGCCCCTCCAGCGGCAAGCGTAATAGCCGTAGTTTTTATGATTGGAACAGCCGACGAGAAGAAACGGTGTACTACTCTATCCTCAAGGCCAATCGCTACGACAGCAAAAGCAGTGTACAATACTACACGCTGGATGAGCAGGGTCTGGAACTGATTTTTGCCACCCGCGAGTATTTCAGTGAATTCCAGGTATCCATCAACCAGCTGTTGCTGCGCAAACAGCTGGAACGGGGTCAGTTCTGGGGAGCCCTGCGTCAAATCGATGAAATGCGGGTGGCGGTGGAAACCCTGGAGGAAAGAATTATTCGTATCCGACACGAAATTCAGCGCAATATAGTTTCCGAGCAAACCTACCTACGCTATCGGGAAATCGTGGAGGAGATTCATCTGCGCCTGAGCCGGGAGGATCAGGAATTTGAGGAGTTGCAGAGTTTTATCGGTGAAACCCGGGAACGCCTGAGTTATGAGCGAAAGACGTATAAAGATCAGAAGGCCTATGAGCTGATCATCAGAATCGATACCGAACTGGGGGCCGTGCATCATCAACACGGGCAATTGTTAAGGGAAAGCATAGAGTTGAAAACCACCGCCTTGCAGGCCGCCCAGGAATCCCTATATTATGCCGGGATTGATTCTTTCAATTTCCAGAAGGAAATCACCGAGCCCTTGTTCTCTGCGCCTTTACCGCTGACCGCCGCGCGTACCCTGGTGGAGCCCTTCTTATATCTGGAACGTAAAGAACAGTGGTCGCCGCTATCCGTTTTTGCCCGGCAGAGGATAGACCGGCGCCGGAGAGACGAGGGACTGGAGGTATTCCTGCAAGCCCTGGATGAAGAGGCTGATACGCTTCGCCGGGAAGCCTTCCGCCAGAATTACCGCCGGTTTATGCAAATAATCCTGGCCGCCATGGGTTCCGGGGCGATGATAAACCTGGAGGAAGTAATTGCATATTGCCAAGAAAATGAAGAGATAAAATTACTGCAAAGCAGGCCCTTTTATGACTTTTGGATATTGCTGCACCAGGCCTCTCCCATCGAGGTTGGCGGGGAATACCCCGCTCTACATAAGAGCATTCTGGGGGCCGCGCTGGAATTGCTGCCGGAGCAGGTACGCAGTCTCAATGTGATTGAACAGGAGAAGGTGCTGACGATAGGTCGGCGTTACAGTATACGGAACATGGAATTGAGATTGGAGCTGGATGAGGATGTTATATGATGAGCGTCAGGTAACCGCCGCCTTTCGGCTTTATGCCTCCCTGGTGGTCAAGGGATACGGAGACAAGGAAGCCTTGCGGCTCTATCTGGCTGATGATATTATTCGCGGTCTGGTAGAAGTCTTCGCCCAGGAGGTGGAGTGTACGGTTATTCCCGCCGGCGACCAGCTGCTGCTGATACCGTTGGCTCTGAGCTCGCCTTTTCATATCTCCAACCAGAGTCTGAAGGAGCGCTACCTGCCATCTCGTGCCACCAATGCAGATATATATCTAATGTATGTGGCTATCATAGTGTTCTTTGGCGAGTTTTACGACAGCTACCAGACTGATGAACCCACTCAGACCTTTTTATCCCTGGACCATTGGCTAGATCGCTTGAATGAGCGGCTCCTGGCCTTAAAGGAGATAGACCCGGATGAACTGGAACGGATGGAGCAGGCCCAGGAATACAACTGGCGACAGATAGTTGAGCAATGGGATGCCCTGGATGACTTGAAGGAGAAGGTGAAAGCCCAGGATGCGCGCACCAACAGCCGCCTGGCCTTTCTTAATACCGTTAAGAGGTTTATGGAGGACCAGGGGCTGGTCAAGGATGTTGGAGCCGACGAATTGGAACTTACGGAAAAGGCGCGTACCATTATCCAGCGTTATTACATGGAAGCGGAGCACAATCAGAGTATCCTGGAGTTTATTTACCAGGCCGGTCAGGGGAAGGAGTTGGATTAATGCCTTCAATAGCCCGGATTCGTTTTACCAATCTGGTTTATGAGAATGGGGCCAAACGATACCTGGACGATATCTTCCGGTTCGATGGCCATAACGGTATAATTCTGCTGGAAAATGGGGGCGGCAAGACCGTTTTCGTACAGGCGGTTCTGCAGGCTATTCTGCCGCACACGACCTTGGCTGATCGTAAAGCCAAAGATACTTTCACCCTGGCCAACAGCCCGGCCCACCTGGCGGTGGAATGGATAATCAACGATAAACCGCGCCGTTATGCCCTGACTGCGGTTACCCTTTTCAGTTCCAAAGACGGCATGGATTCCTATAAATACGTTTATGAATATGAGCCAGGGGACCAGCATGGCCTGGAGGGCTTGCCCTTGGTCCGGAGCGGGGAGGGCGGTAGGATGCGGCCCGCCGGGCGCGAGGAAATGCTTGACTACTATCAGCAGATGAACCGAACCCACCTGGCCGCGCATTACTTTTCCAGTAACCGCGAATACCAAGGATACCTCGAGGACAACTTCAAGATTATTGCTTCCGAGTGGAGAAGCGTGGCCAGGATCAACAGCGCCGAGGGCGAGATCGAGGGTTTCTTCGATGGCTGCCGCACTACCACCCAACTGGTGGATCAACTGCTGATTCCCACGGTGGAAGAGGCCCTGGCCGGCAAGGGAACCCAGGATTTCGTTGAAACCTTTGAAAAGCAGCGGGAGCATTTCAAAAAGCACCGCCAACTTAGGGAACGGATCGAGGAAAGCCAAAAGGTAGATGGGCAAATCTCGGGTTATGTCGCTCATTACTCAAGCTATGAAGATGCCGGGCAATCCTTGCATAAGCTAAAGGGCGAAACCAAATCACTGCACGCTTTGGCCGGGGACAGGCTGGACCAGGTCCTGCAGGGCCTAGAGGGCAACCGCTTGGCTCATGAACAGCTCCAGCAGGATAAAAATGCGCTGGAACGCAAAGAGGCCTCCTGGCAGCTGGCCGGGCTGGAGCAGGAACTGGATCAGGCTAACCAGCTCTATAACTACCTGCGCGAAGAACATCAGGCTTACCAGAGCGATTATGATACTAAAAACACCCGCTGGCACAACCTGGATATAGCCAGGCTGCGGAAGCGGATCGCCGGCAGCCAGGCTGAGATCGGCTATTATTCCGACCAGATCCAGGCCCTGGATAGTGATCCCGATATCAAGGATTTGGAACACCGGATAAAAAACAATGCCGGCGGGTTGCGCTATTGTTTTCTCCAGGAGGAAGGCTTGCTGGATAAGCGACGGGTCGAACTGCAGAGTGAGCTGGATAAGATCCGGCAGGAACTCAGAGATATCGATGCTCAGAGCCGGAAAACCCAGGCCGAATATCAGAAATGGTTGGTGAGCAAGGGCCAGGCGGAGACCCGGGTCAAGCAGGCAGAAAGGGAAATGCAAAGGATCGCCGGGCAAATCCTGGCCAACCCGCTGCAGGATAACGTACATCGGGAAAAAATGAAATGGGAGCGGCGCACGGCGGAGCTGGAGCGTGATCGCGGACAGAATCAACTGCTGGAGCTGCAGATGCAGGAAGAAGAACAGCAACTCCGGGAAGAACTGGAACGCTTGCGACCGGAGCTGCAAAAAATCCTGCTGGAAGAAGCTAGCATCAAGCAGGTTCTGGACCATATCGAAAAGCAACAGGAAGGCCTGTTACAAAGCATAAAGGAACTGAACCCCGAACTCTATGCGCTGCATTCCGTCTATACTCAGCAAAGTACCATTCAGAGCCATCTGGATGGAGCGCTGGAGAACCTGCATGCCTTAAAAGAACGGGCCATACTCCAGGAAAGCCAGGCTCTGGCGCTTCATAGCCTATATGAGCCCAGCACCTGTTATGCGGCTGATCCGGTGATTGAGGTCTGGATCAGCGAATGGCGCGAGCAGTTCAGCTACCTGGAACTGGGCCCGGCCTATGTGGCGAAGGCCGCCCGGCAGCTGGCTCATTCCGAAAAGGAATACTTCGGGATCTATCCCTTTTGGGCCATTACCCTGGTCTGCCACTCCGCAGAGGCAGACCGTCTGATAACCCGCCTTGGCCGCCAGGCCGGGCGACTCACTCATCCGGTATTTGTTCTGACCCAGGAGGAAGCGCGGGCTATACTGGATCGCCGCAACACCCCGGGAATAACATCACCCGTCGATTTGCCGGCGCTTCGCCGAGTTTTCCCGAGCAGCTGGGAGATCAACCTGGTGGAAGGAGCCTTTCACGATTGGAAGCGGGAACTGGAGCGCAATGCTCGCGAGGCCGGGACGGAGCGTAGACAACAGGAGAAAAAACTACAGGATATGAGGCTGCTGGCGGAGCAGTTAAGGGGATTTCTGGAGCAGTATCCCTATGAAGAAAATCGACGTTTGCAGGAAGCCTGGCGGGAATTCCATGAACAGGGTCAAGGGATCGCCCAAGCAATACGGAAGGCAGAGGAACGCCAGAAGGAACTCGCCAGCTTGCTGAAGAGCCTGACCCGGAAGATTGCCGCCATGCAGGAGGAACAGCTTCATTTTAGCAACCAGATCAGACAGGCCAACGATTATATCCGCAACGAGGGCGAGCGGGACAGCGCCCGTCTGGAACTGCAGCAATGCCTGGAAAAGATACCTATTCTGGCAGCGGAACAGGAGCGGATACAGCAGCAGAAAACACGAGCCGAGGAGAAAAGCCGGGAACTGCAGAATGAATTGGTGATTGTCGCCGAAGAACTCAGGCATTTGCAGGGGCAAACCATATATAAAGAGGTGGCCGCTGTCTTCCCGATAGCTGGCGACCGGGGGCGCTCTCTGCTGGAGGCGGAGCGGCAGGATTTGCTGGATGCCCTCAATAAGAAGCAAAAGGGGCGCCAACACCTGGAGGATATTTTGGCTCAGGCCCGCCGGGCCAAAGAGCAGGATGAAGAACAATTGGCCATCAAGCTGCGTAGCTGCGAGGTCCTGGTTATTGAGGACATGGTGTTTCCTCCCGAAGGGGAACGGGAAATCGACAGCCTTCTCCAACAAATTGCCGAGTTGAAGCAGATACTAAAGAAACTTGAACCAGGCCTCAAACAGGCGGAAAAGAACCAAGCCGTGGCCCGCGACCGTTTTGATACACGGAAGAAGGCGTTTTACGAAAAGTACCCGGAACCAGTTGCCTTCAGCAAGCCGCTGGCAGTGGTGCGGGAAGAGCTGCAGCAAGAATATGATGAACTGCGGATCCGCCAGGATTATCTGAACCGGCAGGAAAGCAATCTGAAGACGGAGAGAGACCGGTTCAGCGAGGCTCAGGCCGAATTGGACAAGAAAAACGAGCGCTACGAATATCTGTCGGATAAGGTTATCGCGGTGGATTTGCCTTCTGGTGTGCTACAGGACTTTTCTTACCAGACCATGGGAATAGTCAACCAGTATATCTTAAAGCTGCAGGAAGAGCACGCTCGGGTAAACCAGCTCCGGGAGGAACTGCACTCCCGAAAACGACGACTGGAACTGTTTTGTCAGGAGGAAATCAAGGACATCCGGCTACGGCGCAAGGTACTAAACGGCCTGGAACTACGAGACAATTATCAGGAGGTGCTGGGCTGGCAGAGCCGGCTGAGCCAGCGCATTGCTCTGGCTATTCGCCATGCCGAAGACGATATGCGCGAGCATGACCGCGAATTGCAGCAGTTCATTAACTATTTACATAACTATTTGCAGACCATGGCCGGCGAACTGCGCATCATTCCCCGTAAGACGCGGGTTAAGGTCGAAGAAGACTGGAAAGATATCTTTCTGTTTGAGGTCCCCTACTGGGATGAACAGGAGGGCAAGAGCGAGTTGCGGCGCCATGTGGACTGGATGATAAGCCAGATCGAGAGTGACCAGTATAAGGATGACAGCGGCAATGAAGACCATGCCCGCCTGCACCGGGATATCGAAAAATGGCTGCGCCCCCAACAGCTCTTACGCAATGTCATGAAAGAAAAGAGCATTAAGGTCAAATGCCGCAAGGTGACCGCCGATGGCAAGGTCAGCAGCCACCCCAGCCCCTGGGAGAGTTCCAATCAGTGGTCAGGCGGGGAAAAATGGAGCAAGAATATGGCGCTATTTTTGGGCATTCAAAACTATCTGGCCGAGAAACGGCAGGCCACCAATCCTGGAATAAAGCGCAACCGGTCAGTTATTCTGGATAACCCCTTCGGCCAGGCCTCCAGCGAGCATGTTTTGGACCCGGTGTTTTTTATCGCCGAACACTTGGGCTTTCAGATCATAGCCCTTACCGCCTTGGCAGAGGGCAGCTTTGTCAGGGACTACTTTCCCATCGTCTACAGCTGCCGGCTGCGGCCTAGTACCAGTGCCGATAAATACATTATGGCCACCCAGCAGGACATCCGCCATGCCTACTTTCAGGATCACGAGCCGGAGGCATTGCGGAGTCTAGGGGAGCAAAAGCAGCTAGAGCTGTTCTAGAGCTGTTCTAGAGATAGGACAGTATTGATAATTTAGCAGAAACATTTGGTAAATGCTACTGCCAAGCTTTCAGTAACAACTAGTTTTGATCCAAGTCATCTGGAGAACTCCATTTGCCGGGCACCGATGAATACTGGATAATTGGAAAGAATGGGGAAAGAGCTGCTAGGACTTTGGAGATAAAATAGTCCGGTCTCTTGACCGATAATTTGTTTTAAGGAAGTTGTTGCGGATGAATAGAAGGGATTTATCAGAACTCCATTATATAACTCCGATTGTTAATGTTCCTTCTATTATGGAGCACGGTATTTTATCGCATAAATTGGCTGATAGAATGGACCATGTAAACGTATCGCTGCAAGATGTGCAGGAACGGAGAAAAAATAAGAAGCTGCCGACGGGTAAATGGTTGCATGATTATGCCAATCTGTATATATGTGCACGCAATCCTATGATGTATCTACGAAAGAACCTCCATCAAGAACTATGCGTTTTATGCATCAGTACCGAGGTTTTGGATATAGCTGGTGCCGTGGTGACTGATCAGAACGCGGCAAGTGGTTATGCTGCATTTTATCCCAGTCCAGAAGGGTTAAGAAGGGTGGATGGCGAATTAGTTTTCAGTGAATACTGGACTCATCTTGACCAAATTACCGAATGGCAGCATAAATCTATTAAGTGTGCTGAGGTATTGGTACCCAACCGCATTGATTCAGCCTATATAGACGGTGTTTATGTTTCGGGGAGAATAGCCAGGAAAAGATTGATGGATACTGGCTTTACCGGTAATATAATAATAAGCGAACATATGTTTTTATTGTAGGAGGCAACATGATTAAGCTGGTTTTTGGAGATATGTTTAAATCGCAGGCTCAGGCTCTGGTCAATACGGTGAATTGTGTCGGGGTAATGGGCAAAGGCTTGGCTTTGCAGTTTAAAAAGATGTTTCCTAACATGTATTTGGATTACCAGCAAAGATGCAATAATAATGAGGTAAAACCGGGTCAGCCTTATATATACAAGGGGCTAATATCTCCATATATAATTAATTTCCCGACCAAAGACCATTGGCGTTCGGTATCCCAATTACAGGATATCGAAAGGGGTATGGAGTACATTGTAAGCCATTATAAGGACTGGGGAGTTAGTTCTATTGCCGTTCCGCCATTGGGTTGCGGGAATGGTCAACTGGAATGGAAGGTAGTTGGCCCGATTATTTTTTACTATTTGAAGCAAATGGATATTGAAGCTGAATTATATGCGCCCGATGGCTCACTTACTATAGATGATTTAGAATGCTTGGCTATTCAATACGAAGCTAATAAGCCGAAAACTACTGAACCATTGACAAGCAACGGTAACCAACGTCTTAAGGATGGTTGGCTAATGTTAGTGGAAATTCTCTATCGCCTGGAACAGCAACCCTATCATTATCCGGTAGGCAGAACCATTTTTCAAAAGATCGCTTTTGTCGCATCGCGGGAGGGGATACCCACCGGCTTGAATCATCAAAAGAGCAGCTATGGACCATTTTCACCACAACTTAAAGAGTTAGAGACTATATTGGTGAATAGAAATCTTTTATCTGAAAAATCCTCAGGAAATATGCTAAGGATCGAAGTTGGCCCGGCATACGGCAATATCCGTAAACAATTGTTGGAGCATTATAGCAAATGGAACGGCATAATTGACCGGGTGGTAGATCTCTTCATGCGAGTTGATACCAGCCAGGCCGAAATACTAGCCACGGTTCTTTTTTCGGCAGATCAACTTACGGACGACGGTAACATACCCCGCGAAGAAGACGTTCTAAAGGCCGTTATGGAGTGGAAACAACGCAGACGCCCGCCTTTACAGGAAATCGATGTAGCACTGTCTATACGTAATCTCGCCGCCATGAATTGGATGAAGGTAACACCTAGCCCGGGTTTATTGAAATATGATGAACAATATGTTTAGCGCTTGCGTAGTGCGGCAATCTTATACGTTTAATGAAACCACTATATTCTAATCTCTCTCCATTTCCTTGAACCTGTTTCGTGCGAACCTGAGTTAATCACCTTAATCGATGTTTTCAAGCTCGGAATCCGATTCGTCCGGCAGTTCCATTCTCTCTGAAGAGGATTTTTCTACTATTACGTAGCCTTCCTCCAGGTTTTTCTTATTGTACTTAACCTTATTCTCATCGAGTTTTTTCACAAAAACGCTCCAGGCTCCTTTATCATTGAACAGCCAATCCGGAGCCTTCCATTTTGATGGTATGCCGCCATGAGTTCCCGACGTGGTAATCTGTAAACCCATCTGCGGTCCTATTATTTCGTTAAAAATCGCATGCGCCCAATGGCAGAAAAGGCAATCGAGTAGGACACCGGAAATATGCTGTTGTTGGAGTCGAGTCCTTGGCATGCCTAAATCCCGATCCTTGTTTCTCGGTTTTTTTTCATGCAAAACATCCTGTAAAAGCATTTCCCCGTGTTTGGTCGGCCCTTTTTGTTCCATGCCGATAAATTTTACACTTTGCGGCTCTTTTATCGCGGAGCCAATTATTTGCATGGCGTCATGATCCATTACGCCGGGAGGCTTATACCTGCCCTCTCCCTGGGCCTTCAATTTCGTTTTGAGCTTACTGCGCTTTTTAATCTGATCTTTTCTCTTGCCGAGCAAATAATCATTTTTGTTAACAAACTCAACAAATTCCATATTCCAATCATTATCCTTGGGAATTGCCCTATCGCCGGTATTACCTGATGCATAGATCTCGCTTCCCAGGATCATTGTCGCGATATGGGGAGTAAAATTATGCTTATGCTTATCATTTTCTATCATCGGAATCCAATATGCCCGGGTAAAGCGGTCCAAAGCCCTTGACTCCGGGCTTCTGGGTTTGGCGTCTTTCTTACCCGGCCGGGCATTTAAGGAGGGCGGGGAATCCCCGATATAGGACGCCATGTCCTTTTTGGGTATTCCCGTAATAAAGGTGTCTTCCCGAATGTAGAGATTGCGGCTCTCCTCCGACTCACCAATCTTTTTCACCTTATACCAGCGATATATATGGGTTCCCCGCTTTTTATCATCTTCTCTGAATAATTCCTGGTTGGGTCCGCGCCGTGATCTCACCTTTTCAGTAGTCTCAATGGTAACGCTGTCGCCTTGTTCTAATTCCTCAGCTTCTTCGCTCTTAAACAGGGACTTGCCATGCATTTCGACCAAATGGGTTATGCCAGTTACCATAACCTCTTCTAATTTCATTTGAATCACCGGATTGCCGGGTGAGCTTACCTGTTTCTGAGCATAGAGTTTTCTTTGGGCAGGAAGACTGAGCCCTTTGCTATTGTCACCCGCCGGTAAAGGGCTATTCAAAGAAAGCGCTGTGTCGTCGTTTGAATATTTCATTTTTCGTTCTTGCCCGGATTGAGGAGCCATCGCCTCGATTTCCCGCATGAGCTGGCAGACGGCCTGATTGCCGACTGCCTTTTGGAGTTGCATTACAGCAGCCGGTGTCAACGATTGAGGAGCCAGCCTGGCCCGCTGGATTAAGGCCATCGAATCTGAACCTCCGGGTGATTGAGTCTGTTCCGGCTGTTTAAAGGCTGATGGCAAGGTCTGGTTTTTTAGTTGAGGGCTTCCTTTATCATGCTGAGAAATAAATGATCACCACTTCTAGTAAATGTTGCTATTAATATATCATGATTATGGTCTCCTGTATTACAGAAAAACAAATGACAAGGGTACTATTTCATTGTTTCTGGAGCGATAGTGATCATCCTCCGCTGGCTCAAGCGCATATTGTTTTTTCCTGAATCCCGCCGCCTTCATATCTCTCATCATGAACGAATATCAGTTTCCCCAGTGCATTATCGATTGCAAGAGCAGGAATGACGTCATCCGTCAAATTGATACTCTAAAACAAACTTCTGGTACACAATAAATTCATAGCTGACTGCTTTTGAATGGCATATAATGAAAATATTAGCGAAAGGTGTTGCTGTATGAACCTAGTATCAACAGAAATAGGATACCTCAATAAAAATAATACAACTGCAGCCAAACAAACAGGATTCCTAGTAAATCAACAAAACCGAAGATGGTTGTAGTTACTGAATATAATGGGAATTTGATTTATGCCCACTTAACAGAGAAACAAAGCAAGCTCCTAAGCCACATAATTGAACTAATGCCCAGTACTATTGAAGAATTAATGAAAGTCCCGGGTTTTGGCGAGGTAAAGTGTAAGAAATATGGTGACGCAATAATCGACATCGTTAAGAAATACGCATAAAAACCCGTATTAGAAGCACATACATACGTTGATCGATAAAATACTGGAATTCGCTGTTATAGAAAAGAGTGACATTATAGTATGCCAGTTTGCCCATTTTGCAGTCCTGACCAGGTTATATTATCTAACAACCTGGCCTATGCCATTTTCGATCGTTATCCGGTTAATGAAGGTCATATGCTGATCATTCCCTATAGGCATGTAGTTGATTACTGGGATAGTAGTCGTGAGGAACGACAAGCCATAAATGATCTGTTAGAAGAGTGTAAAGTTTTTTTGGATCAGCGTTTTCAGCCAGATGCCTATAATATTGGGGTAAACTGCGGCGAAGCTGCCGGACAAACTGTTTTTCATCTGCATATTCATCTAATTCCTCGCTATAAAGGTGATGTTGATAACCCGCGCGGGGGTGTTCGGGGGGTAATCCCTGATAAAAGGATATATTAGGCTATCCTGTTGGGGCGGGAGTAAGAATTATGGATTTCAGCGAAAATAACCTTACGGCGGTGGACGCCGCCTCACCAGCTGAGGATGCGTTTGTTGAGCTATTTGCTGATACCTTTGGCCTTGATCGGGTACAGTATTTGATTAATGAATATCCTTTTCAGGACATCTATGGTGATAATCGGTATATTGATTACGCTTTGAAAACTCCGTTGGAGCGGTTTGCTATCGAGATAGATGGAGAACAGTGGCACAATCCGGCCCTGGTTTCCTTGGATAAATACCTGGATGACTTGTTGAAACGCAACAGCCTCACCTACTTGGGCTGGAGGGTTTACATTTGGACTTACCGGCAACTGATTAATGATCCTGAACGGGTAAAATCCGAGTTGGTCCAGTTTTTGGGCCAAAGTACCCATTTTCAAATCTCCGCTGATTATTTGCCCAGGCAAAGAGGGGCTTATCTCGAACTGCGTCCGCACCAGGTTGAGACATTGTATTGCTTGCAGGAATTGCGGGAGGGGTATAATACCATAGCACTGGTGGCCGATGCCCAGGGAACGGGTAAGACCACTACAGCAGTTCTAGATGCCAAAAGAATGGGCTTAAAAACTCTGTTTGTGGCTCACACCGTGGAACTACTGAAGCAGGCCCGGCAGAAGTTTCAAGAACTGTGGCCGGAAGCACAGACGGAGATTATTGACTACAACCGTGGTACCTCTGCCGATGTGATAATAACCAGCATTCAAGGTTTACAGTCTCACTTGCAGGCATTTAGGCCTGATGAATTCGGGTACATAATTATTGATGAAGCTCATCATGCTGCCGCATCCGGTTATCGTAAGGTAATATCCTATTTCACACCTCGTTTTCTCCTGGGAATGACGGCCACTCCCGAGCGGCATGACCAGGAATCTATCATGGAGATCTTCCAGAACGAAGCCCACCGGTTGGATTTAAAAACAGCGGTGGAGATCGGTGAACTGGTTCCAATCCGTTGTGTGCGGGTTAAGACCAACATCGACTTTACCAGGGTCCGTTTTAATGGAGTAAAATACAACTACCGGGATCTGGATCAGGTTATCCATGTTCCGGAACGAAACCGCTTGATAGTAGAAACCTATCTCAGCCATGTGCCTGGCGAGAAGGCCGTGGTCTTCTGTGCCAGTGTTAACCATGCTGAAGAAGTGGCAGAATTATTTCGAGAAGCCGGGATCAAGGCCTTTGTGGTGGAGGGCCGCATGAATAAAACTGACCGAGAGTCAGTCTTGCAGCAATACAGTGACGGAGTGATTCGTGTATTATGTGCCTGCGATATTCTGAATGAGGGTTGGGATAGTCCCGAGACGGCAGTTATATTTATGGCCCGACCCACCTTGTCCCGGGTGATATACCTGCAGCAACTCGGCAGAGGCACACGAAGGGCGCCGGGAAAAGAGGCTTTGCTGGTTTTTGACTTTATTGACAACAGTGCCCGACATAATCATTCCATAAACCTGCATCGGTTACTCAAGGTTAAGGAGTACCGCCCGGGCGCGCTCGTTTTGGCTCCACGTGAAACATTGGAGGAAGAACAACATCGCCTGCAGGCCGGTGAAAAACCGGATACCATCCTGCCGCACAATATTTTTGTCCGGGATTATGAAATTGTGGATTTATTTGATTGGCAGGAAGAAATAAAGGATATGATGTCTTTGCATGAACTGGCCATGGAGTTGTATGTCGATGATGCGACTGCCCGTCGCTGGGTGGAAGAGGGTAGAATTACGCCAGGACCTGATCTGGAATTGCCAATGGGCAGGGTTCTGCACCGGTATTTTCAGCGGGAGCGTTTGGATGATATTCGCAGACAGCTTAATATTCCGGCCCGTGATCCTGACCAAATCAAAGAGGACTTTGTCGCCTATGTAAAGTCCCGCGCCATGGCCGCCTCCTACAAACCGGTAATGATGAGAGGCATGCTCAAACTGGTTGATGATAAGGGACAAGTTGATTTGAATGCGCTGATTGCTTATTTTCGGTCTTTTTATGAAGAACGGGCAGACTGTGGCTTGACCGTGGAAGTCTCCAGTATGGTCATGAGCCGGGTTAAGGAATTGAATGATTTGCAAATAACGCGGGTAATGCTGGACATGCCTTTTGAGAAGTTTGAACGCAAATATTTCCTGGAACACAGGAAAGATCTTAATCGGGTGGCTTTTGTACCATCTTTATGGAGAAGGCTTACCCTGGAAGATCGCGAAGAGCTGATCAGGATATGTGACGAGCAGATTGAATGGTATTACAAGACACGGTGTAAGTGAATCGCTATGCTATATTCTAAAATCGATTTGGACTTTACATAAAGTTCGGGACACACCCTAACAAACGTTCATTTTAGATTCTTAATGTTTCGGGCAGTTTCTATATAGTTCAACAAAATCTGTTTTACTTGCAAGGCTGTTAAACCAGACTCTGCTGTAAGTTCAAGTATCTCCATCCAATCCGACATATCCTCTACGTGTAAATAATCATGCTTACTAACATGCTCTGACTTTGCTAATCCAAGTAGATAATCAGAAGATACTTCCAAAACACCAGCAAGCAATTGGAGCATACGAGCATCGGGGACACGATAATTACGCTCATATCCCGAAACAGTACCTATTTTTACATTAAGCATTTCCGCCAGCTTGGCTTGAGTCCAGGCAAGCTGTTCGCGTCGAGCACGTATTCTTTCGCCGATAGTTTCCATTGATACACCTTTCAAGCCCTAATATAGCATTCAAAAAGTAATGGAAGAAAAAAGTAAGCGAAATGCTTAATATATGTTTGACATAAACCCCATATACTTATACAATGAGAAATATTGGTAAGCGCAACGCGTACAACATATTAATAATATGTATGTGATAGATGCTGATTTAATCAAGGGGGAAGGGGTTTGGAGATCACTGCCAGGCAGATATCATTATCGCAGGAGCAAAACGAGGTATTTATTGACCTTGAAATGATAGAAGACATACATCGAATATTCATGGAGATAAACCGGTTGAAAAAGCAATTGGCTGACGTGTCGTCGTTGAAGGGTGACTACAGTACGGCGGTAAACGAGCTGTACGAGATAACCATAGAAAACAGTTGGATCGGGGAGTGGATGAGCCAGAGGGCTCTGGAGTTAGGGGCCTCGATCCGGGCGTCTCTGGTAGCTCATAAAAAAATCAAGGAGCTGGAAGCGGAATTGGCTGAGAAATATGGTTTCTTGTATGAGTATAAGAAAGCTGCCTGTGATAGGGGATGTCAGGCGTGAACATCCCAGGCGGGTTCATAGAGCTTGGGCGGTTAGAATCCACAGTACCCGGGATCAGCCGGTGATTGAAGCTAAATTGAACTAGCAGATCCCTTGACGTGCAGGCACCAACCTTAATGGGAGGCTTGTTGGCGTGCTATCATATATAGCAAACATTTAACCCAAGCACTAGACCTTGTCACTTTGGATGAAGCGGTGAGGCTGTTTTCGGCCAGGTCCAGCCCATCTTCCAGCAATGCATTGTGCAGGGGACCGATGAATAAGTGCCAAAGCATCCAGTCCTTAAAACGACATTCCCCTTCAACAACATGGCGAAGAAGCACATAATCTCGTCTGGGTACCACTTCAAAATAGTGCCTTCCATCAAAAGCTGCTAAAGCCCCGGCCTGGTCAAATTGAAACACCGCTCGTTTTCCCGGTATGTATTCAACCACCGTATAAATGGGACTAAAACAAAAAGAAATACTTTATTTCAAAAGAAGGAAAAAATGATACCCAAACATCCAAGTGTTTCTATGCCACTGGGGTTTGTGATGATTATTATGAGGAATTGATTTTTCCCTATATCGAAGAAATATTTAATGAGAATCCTGACTTTATCATTCTCCCGGAATTGTTCACCCCATTAGATTGTCAGTTTAGGTTAAGGGAAGCTATCGAGGCCAATTACATCAATTACGTGCAGCAGAAAAAGGTGAAGGATTACAACCTGCAGCTTATGATCCCCGGTTCGTTTCATGAGTTGAAGTCAAATATCCAGGGTCGTAGTCTGCGTCAAGGAGAAATCGACTATAAGATATCGCAATGAGACACGGGGGGCACTATATTCAGGTTCAGATCAATAAACAAAAACAAGTCTTGCGTCAGGGGATATACAAAGGTCCACAAGTTAATTCTGGTTTCCAGATCCATATAGGGTTGTGAGAGAACTCCCCGGCCCTGATAACGCGCCTCTACTACCCTGCGCAGGAAATAGGGGCGCCAGCACCAATTGCGTCCGAGATATTGCTGCTCCTGTAACCAGCTTGCCTGGTGATTGCGAGTGTAATTAGGAGTTACCTGATATCCCCCGCCATTACAAACGTACATGCGCAGCCAGTATTCAGGCGCCACCGCAGTCAGTTCCGTAATACACTCCCGTATATTTTCCATATGGGGCTGGATGCCAAGAGCTGAAAATCTCTGCCGGACGAAGGCATCCAGTTTGTTGGATACCTCCAGAATGTTTAACTGCTGTTCCGTCTTACGGTTTATAAAGGACTGCATACCCTGGTCAATCAAGCTATAGCTAACCTCCGATTCCTGGAAATCAGGGCTCGGCCGGGCGAATAAATAGCCCTGAAAGAATCGTACACCAGTTTCCAGGCCCATTAAGAACTGTTCTATGGTTTCAACCTCCTCCAGGATTAGACTGGTGCCAGTCTTCTCGCAGAGTATACCCAGAGATTCCATCATATACTGCCCGAAGCCGAAGCGGGCATCGCTGGTGATCAAGTTAGCTCCAACCTTTATGTAATCAGGTTTTAGTGATACGATGCGGTCCAGGCTGCTGAACCCGGTGCCAAAGTCATCGATGGCAATCTTACAACCAGCCTGGCGGTATCGCTGAACTAAATCCAACAGCACCTCCTGATCATCAGCAAATTCGTCCTCACAGATCTCGATGACCACCTGATTGCCAGCCAGTTCCATCTGGTTCATCTTATCGAGCGTCGGCAGCAGCTCGGGAACATTGATAAACGGCTGGAGCCATTGCGGTTGTATATTGATGAACAATACCTCATTTCTCTGCTCCTGTTTCAACAATTCCAGAGCCTTAAAACGAACCACCCTGTCCACTATTACCTTGTCGACTGACGAGATGGCCGGATTGTGAAAAAACGGACCCAGGCTCCGAATTTCATTATCGGCGTACAACCGGCCGAGAATTTCATAAGCAAAGATATCGCCCTTGTCTACACAGATAATTGGTTGGAAATATGGCTTGACCAGTTTATGGTCGATGTGCTGATGCAATTTACGGATCTCCTGTCGCGGTATTTGAACTTGGCGGCAACCCTGGGCCATCCTGAAGCTGAACGGGTAACGCGGCTAAAATTCGGCAAAAAATGCCTGCACTCCAGTCGAGATACAGGCATCATTACCTCGGTATGATATGTAATTTTGAGAATTACCTCATCATGAATATATTTCCCTTGAATTCATATGTCAAGAAAAATGGCAAAGGTATACAGTATTTAGTAATCCTTTAAGATTGCCGCATCCCCGGCACTCAGAGATTAGTTTCAATTTTTGAGCAATGCTTAATAGGTAAGCCTTCTGATCTGATGCTCTGAGTGCCCGGTTTTCGCAATGACCAGTACCCTAGTATTGGCAGCAATGACAGGCGGGGCGTCGGGGCGGCAATTTTTTATTTTGTGATTGCGAGCGCAGCGAAGCAATCTTCCCCGGTTTTCGCAGCAATGACAAATACTCGCCTTTCCATCTTCCTATGTCCTCATAACAATATTGTGTTAAAATACTAAGTGGTTTTTCCCTTAATAATTAGTTTTGACGATTATTTGGAGGTGCTGTTTTGGTTCGCTTAATAAATAACGGGGTATTCCTCTTAAACCGAAAAACGCTTATAGAGCTGCAAGGCGGTAAGGCAAATGTTTTGAATAACGGTGCAGACTTGCCTATCGATATTAATAAATTGCACCCTGACCAGGCCAGGCAGAGTACCATAACCTATGGCATTCTGGCTAAACATAATACCTCCGGCGACATGAACCAGCTGAAGGTTCGCTTTGATGCCCTGGCTTCACACGATATAACCTATGTCGGAATCGTTCAGACTTCGCGGGCTAGCGGGTTGCAAGAGTTTCCGGTTCCTTATGTCTTGACCAATTGCCATAACAGCCTATGTGCGGTGGGCGGCACTATTAATGAAGACGACCATGTTTTTGGCCTGTCCGCGGCGCAGAAGTATGGCGGGATCTATGTCCCGGCCCATCAGGCGGTTATCCATCAGTATATGAGGGAAATGATGAGCAGCTGCGGCAACATGATTCTTGGCTCCGACAGCCATACCCGTTATGGCGCATTGGGAACCATGGGAGTTGGCGAAGGCGGACCCGAATTGGTAAAGCAGCTCTTGCAGAAGACCTGGGACGTGACCTATCCGGATGTTATTGCCGTCTACCTGGAGGGCAAGCCCCAGCCGGGAGTGGGTCCGCAGGATGTGGCTCTGGCTATTATCGGGGCAGTATTTGACAATGGTTTTGTCAATAATAAGGTCCTGGAATTCATCGGCCCTGGCATCGGAGAGTTATCAGTGGATTACCGCAACGGCATTGACGTAATGACCACTGAGACCACCTGCTTGAGTTCGATCTGGGCCACTGACGACAAGGTGAAGGGCTACTACAAAACCCATGGCCGTCCCGAATGCTACAGCAAATTACAGCCGGGCAAAGCCGCCTATTACGATGGCCTGATCATGGTCGACCTGGATAAGATCGAACCCATGATTGCCCTGCCCTTCCATCCCAGCAATGTGTATACCATTGCCGAGCTGAACCAGAATGCCGGCGATATTCTTCGCAAAGTAGAGATCGAGGGCCAAAAGCAAATTGAGAATCCCAACATACAGTTCAAATTGACCGATAAGATCGTAAACGGCAAGCTCAGGGCGGATCAGGCGGTGGTAGCCGGTTGTGCCGGTGGTTCTTTTGAGAATCTGTACGAGATTGCGGCCATGGTGGACAAGAGGTCGATTGGCCATGGGGAGTTGGCTTTCAGCGTGTACCCGGCCAGCCAGCCGATCTACTATGAATTGATGAGAGACCAGGCTGCTGCCAAGATGCTGGCAGCTGGTATAACTATAAAAACCGCCTTCTGCGGTCCCTGTTTCGGCGCTGGTGATGTACCGGCCAATGGGGGATTGAGCATTCGGCATTCCACCCGCAACTTCCCCAACCGGGAGGGTTCGAAACCGAACGAGGGCCAGATCTCCTCGGTGGCCCTGATGGATGCCAGATCCATAGCTGCCACTGCTCTGAACGGCGGCATACTGACTCCCGCGACCGAGCTGGATTTCAAGCCCGCCCGGATAAGCTATACCTTTAACCCGGAGATATATGCCAACCGGGTATATGATGGCTACCAAAAGCCGGCGCTTAACGAATCTCTGAAATTCGGCCCCAACATCGCTGACTGGCCGGCCATGAGCCCCCTGCCGCAGAATATGGTGCTGGAAGTAGCTACGGTAATCACTGATCCGGTTACTACCACCGATGAGCTGATTCCTTCCGGGGAGACCTCTTCCTTCCGTTCCAATCCGCATAGATTGGCGGAGTTTACTCTATCCAGAAAAGACCCCGGCTATGTTGGTAAAGCCAAGGCCATAAGGTCCCTGGAGCAGGAGCGGCGCCAGCTGGTGGATAACACGAAAAAGGTACCGGCTATGTCGGATGCACTGAAAGGTATCGGCACCAGGGTGCTGGCGCACAATAAGCAGTTTGCCGACGTAGCCGATTTGCTGAAAACCATCGAAATCGGCAGCGTGGTTTATGCCGTGAAGCCAGGTGACGGGTCCGCTCGGGAGCAGGCGGCTTCATGTCAGAAGGTGCTGGGAGCCTGGGCGAATATCGCAGTGGAATATGCCACCAAGAGATACCGCAGCAACCTGATAAATTGGGGCATGCTTCCCTTCACCGTTGGCAACGACGTGAGCTTCGAGGTGGGCGACCTGGTTTTTGTCCCGGATATTCGCGAAAAACTACAGAACGGTGATGAAACGATCAAGGCTCAGATAATAGGCAGTAAGGGCATGCGGGAAATCGACCTGTTTCTAAAGAAGCTGTCTGCTGATGAACGGGATATCATCCTGCGGGGATGCTTAATCAACTATTATTCAGTATAGATAGATACCCGGAGGTCATCTCCTATATATGAACACTATAAGCCCGGATAAGTTCATTAATGAACCAGCCGGGCTTTTGATTGCTATTGCGAGCAAAAATAGGGGAAGATTGCCGCGCTGCGCTCGCAATTCTCACGTGCTGAGCACACCACAACTGCGAAAGGTGAGGGAAGGATTATTTAGTATAATGTAGAATTATGTTACTGGGAAGAATTAACATGTTGAGAAGGTGGGGAGATGCTAAATGACTCAGAATAACGCCATCAGGTTGTTTAATGATCATAGGATTCGTGTTTTATGGGATGATGAATATGAGAAATGGTTTTTTTCGATTGTTGATATAATTGCGGTTTTGACCGGCAGTATTAATCCGTCAGCATATTGGCGAAAACTAAAAGAGCGCCTGAAAAAGGAAGGCAATGAAAGTGTGACAAATTGTCACGCTTTGAAAATGCTTGCCGCTGATGGGAAAATGCGAAATACCGATGTAGCGGATACTGAACAGATTCTAAGGCTTATTCAGTCCATTCCCTCACCCAACGCCGAGCCTTTTAAAATGTGGCTGGCCCAGGTTGGTAATGAACGTATCAATGAGACAGCTGATCCTGAGTTGGCTATAGACCGTGCTTTGGAAACATATCACAAAAAGGGATATTCCAATACTTGGATTAATCAACGCTTGAAAAGCATCGAAGTGCGCAAAGAACTAACTGATGAATGGGATACTAGAGGGGTGAAAAAGGGCCGGGAATATGCCATCCTGACTGATGAAATCACTAAAGCATGGTCTGGTTATACTACGAGGGAGTATAAGCGGTTGAAATCCTTGACGAAGGAAAATCTGCGTGACAATATGACGAATCTGGAATTGGTGCTGAGTATGCTGGCGGAAGCGACCACCACAGAAATATCCAAAGAAAATGAACCACAGAGTTTTGCAGATAACCAAGAGATAGCCCGGCAGGGCGGAAATGTGGCAGGAAATGCCCGCCGGGAGATCGAGCAAAGAACCGGTAAAAAGGTTGTTACTACCCAAAATGCCAAAGGAATCAAAGAACTCAAGGAATAGAGCGGTAAATCAGGGTTTGTTTTGCATCCACTCGTCTAAATTGCCAGCATATTGAACAACAATAATAACAATTTGTATTTATAGATTATGATGATTTAATGGAGGACGCAATGAGTAAAATAGGCAGAAACGAGCCTTGCCCCTGCGGCAGCGGCAAAAAGTATAAAAAATGCTGTATGGATAAAGCGGTAGTGGAAGCGGCCAAAAAGAGCTTTGCCAAATTCCTGTCTAACCTATGGACACATCGAAAAGCTAATGAAATGACTACAGAGGAAATCATCAGCAAATTGCAGAGTATGGGTATTGCCTTTGATAAATCTGTGTTTTTGCAGGAAGTAGAAGAGTACTATTCGGCAGTGCAATTATCTGAACACTGGTATAAAACCTTCAAGGTTACAGCGGTAGACAGAGATGAAGAATTTCCTTGGGTTGCCGTGTGGGTGTTGTGGGAGCGACTAGCCCCCCATAACAACTTATCAATGGAACAAATGACTGATTTAATCGATAAAGGATTTGAATACTTGAAAGAAAACGATTATAAATCAGCTTGCGACGCGTGGCTGAATGTTTGGAATGGAATAAAATTCAGAATTAAGCCCGAGTTCAAAGACATGGATTATCTGGACCAGCAGTATAAAGGCAGTTTCTATATTTCGAACTTCTGTCAGGATTTAGAGAACGAACTTTACAATGCCGGACTTGATGATCCTGTCTACCTTGAAAAGTGTATCGAATACTGCACGGAGTTTTGCAACTATTTTCCAAATGAGAGTGAGTTAATCATTCATAATATGCGAAGGTCTATTGCTGACTCATATATCCGGTTGAAGAAATTCGATGAGGCCAAAAAGGAGTTGGACACCCTGATAAGTGAGTATCCCAATAATCCATGGAGCTACATTGCTTACGGGGACATGTATCAGGATATAACCGAAGAAGTATATAAAGCCAAAGAGTTTTACGAGAGGGCCCTTTTATTTGCAGAAGATGATTATGATAAAAAAGCTATAGAAGAAAGACTGGAAGACATAAGAATAGACACTTAGAAGGGAGGCCCCTTATATAAGAATTATTGCATTAGAAGCCCCCGGCTCCGTTGTACTGGAGGCAATAATGTGAGTGAAGCCCCTCCGAGGTGAACTGAGTGAGTTCGTATCCGGTGGGGCTTAATTTGTGCTGATTATTTTTCTCCAACTACCATCACCGGGCACGGGGCATGGCGGATAAGGCTGTCAGCGACGCTGCCCAGCAGCAGTTTTGCAGCAGTGCCCTGATTGTGGGTGCCGGTAACGATCAAGCAGGCGCGAACCTTCTTGGCATGCTCAACGATAGCCTGGTGAGGTTTGCCTTTAGTAACTATTGGGTGTACAGGGATGCCGGCCTGCCTGACTCTCTCAGCTGACTCGACTTGAAATAGGGTAATATAGTTTTTTTCCGCTTCCTTGTAATCTTCGCTGCCAGGGTGAAACAATTCATTAGCGTTGGCGGGATATTGGGTTCCGTGAAGCCGCAAGGCTTGGATGTCGTTTTCGCCGTAAACTGATATCAGGTGGATCTCGGCTGGGGTATCCTTGGCTAATTCGATAGCCTTATCGAGTGCCCGCATGGAAATATCGCCGCCATCATAAGCTACCAATATCTTTTTAAACATCAGGCAACCCCCTTATACCTTTGACTATAGTATATCCGCCAAATGTAAAAATGTATTTAAACTTATTACCCAACTCATTTTTGATAGGATGTTGATACAAAAATTTATAGCTGCATCAAGATAGATGGCCCGTTATTTAGACGGGCCAGTTCTTGCCGGCAAAGACGGGATTGCGCTCCTCAACAATGTTATCCATGCGGGTTTGAATCCAGGCCCGGTTTGGCTGATCTTTAGCCAGGGGAGGAGCAAAGATATAGAACTTGTTTTGGTCAATGCCGGAGAAGATGGCTTCGGCCACGACTTCGGGATCAGGGGCGGTCTCGACCTGCTGTTGGAAGAACCCTAAAACAGCTTCTTCCACAGGATTGGCTATTTTTGTTCGGGCAAAGCACTGCATGTTTGGCGGTCGGTTTTTCTCGGCTGCCATGATTTCGGTCTTTACGAAGGCCGGGGAGACCAGCGATACCTGGACGCTTGAATCAGTCAGTTCATGGTACAGGGATTCGGAGAGAGAGACCACGGCGTGTTTGGTCATGCGGTATATACTGACGCCGGGGCCGGATAGAAAGCCGGCGGTACCTGCAATGTTCACCACCCGGCCGGGCTCACCGCTCTCCAGCATACGGGGGACAAAGGCACGAATACTGTTGATGACTCCCCAGAGATTAACCCCCATGATCCATTCCCAGTCTTTTAGCATGGCATCCAGCAGGGAGGACTCGCCCAGCACCCCCGCGTTATTGAAGAGCAGGTGCACTGCGCCAAAACGCTCAAAAGTGAGGTGAGCCAAACGCTCCATATCATCGACCTCCGCCACATTGGCGGCTCGGGTCAGCACCTCCACGCCGGCATTGCTGAATTCCTGGCCGATCTCATCCAGCCGGTTTCTGTTGATGTCAGCCAGCACCAGTTTCATGTTCCGTGCTGCACAGGCCCGGGCTATGCCCAGCCCCAGTCCGCTGGCCGCACCGGTAATCACAGCGGTTTTTCTTGTATATTCCATAACGCGTCTTCCCCTTACGTTGCTCGGTGACGATCCCGACATGCCCCGAGTAAGCTTCACCAGGACCCGATTCATGTTCATGATCATTCATGTCAGCATGCAAAACTTCTCCTTTATTATTAGACAGTTATCCATACTGTTTTCTGACATCCGGGAGATGGTCATTTATCTAGTTAATGATGTCTTATATGTAAAATCGGTCCTTATCGGTTCGTAATAAAAACGCTGTCGGTTCTAAAAACCCTTCACCCTTACTAATATCAACAGTCAGACAAATGCTTCTTAAGAAAATCCAGGGTCTCCTCTATTATTTTGTGGGTTCATCCGGGTTTGGCGGGGTTAACTGCTGGAAAATGCTTTTGTCAAAAGCGTTTTTATAGGGCTTGCGATCTCCCAGATCCTTGCCGCAGTTGGAACAGTGGGTGGTATACCAGGCATAACCGGTCGAGCAATCGGGGCATTTCCATTGGGCTTCCTGTTCTTCAAGAAAGGCATCAATGCCCAGACTATGGATAGTCTGCATATTGATCGCTATAGTAGTCATGTGGGGAAGCATTTCCGCTATCATTTGCGATACCTCGGAATTGCTGTACAGAGCGCACGGAAACTCCGGGCAGGTCAGGCAGCGATCTACGCCTTTTTCCCTGGCACAGGTTCTTATATTACAGGTGGCACAACCGCCAAACTCGGCACAGCCTGCAAATACCATATCCGATTTGCAGCCGCGGCATTTCAGCTCGGCGCCGGATTGGCTCCAGAACTCTGCAAAGGGATCCTTCACTCCGGTCTGATAGGCCTTCATTATGGAACAAGCTCCGCAATACATACCGCAATAGGATTCATAATTATAATCGCTCATAATATAATTCCCCTCTCCATATCTTTACAGAGACCTCAGTTTATAACCATTACAGATGAAGTAACTCTTTCTCCATCAGGTCTATGAAGCCTTCAATATCTTCTTTGCTATGCCCCGGCTCGCCGAAGGTGCATTGCAGGGTCAGGGTACGGTTGTAGGTAGTGACCCCCAGCACAAAGGCCGGCGGTATTACAACGGGGGTAAGCAGATAGATGTCAGTGGCCTGAGTTTGGCTAAAATTTAAGGGATCGATCACCCCGATATTAGATAAAAGTGGGTTGGATTTACCGGTATCTGCTACCCACTGCAGTATGGCTTGGATCTGAGCGAGGAAAGCCGAGTAATCTAATTTGGCCCATGCTTCCACGGCGATGGCGTCAACCAGTTCGGCATGATTCTGCTTCAGCTCCTCCAGAGCTTCAGACGCCCTCTGGAGGGTTTCTTCAAAAGATTCTTCTTCCAGGCAGGTGATACAGGGGTTGATACCCAGCGACAGAGGACATATAGCTTGATCGGGTTTGCCGGAAAACCTATTTCGCAGGTCCATACTTACTCCCATCCCGAATTCTTCGCCCCAGGGCGATTCAAGCATTTCGAATAGGCTCCTGAACATGGCAGTGAGCAAGACGGCGGTAACGGTTACATTGTGATCTTTGGCAAAAGTGATTATCCGGTCCAGGGCCTCATTCTTGAGACGGCGCCGAGCTGTGTGTATTTGGTTGGTCTCACTGCTGTGATGGGGGAAGGCCCAGTTAGGGAGTGTTGCCGGGGCCTGGGGGTCAAACCCGGCCAGCGGATCATTTATGCCCAGGGCCGTAAAATAGTGCTGCTGATCCCGGCAGCCCGAGGTGTGGGGCGGGGGATAATAATCCGGATTGTCCTGCAGCCGGGTATAGATGCCGGCCAGCAATTGCAGATAATCTTTCAGACCGCCGGCGTCTGAGCAGGTGTGGCTGATTTTTACCACCAGGGTATCACCGCCCTCGGTTTGAAACAGACCGACATTGAGTTGCTGCTCCTCATGGAAGAAGGAGTCCTTTATAAAGCGGTCAATGGCTTCATCCAGATTATCCGGACTGGTGCACGCCAGCCACTGCATCTCATCCAGGTTCTCAAAACGCTGCCAGCGGGGCTGCGGGTCCTCCTCGACAAAGCGGCAGCCCAGGACCGGCTCGGTATCCAGGGATAAACGTACCGCCCTTTGCAGGATGCCGACATCGAGGTGCTGGTCAAAGGATACCACTACATGGATTATAGCCTTCATGGGGTACATGAAGCGGTCCTGAGCAGTCACCGGCAGGGTAAGGGGGATATTGTAAAGGTTTTGATTCACTGTAGATCCCTTCCTTCTTCCAAGCTATCAGTTCAATGACATTCGCGTCTCCCGGTAACTCATTCCTAAAAGGTGTATCGGACATATTCATGATCGCAGGGATGCCCGCAGGCAACATATATAGTCCCCTCCGCCGGAACCATTATAAATGAAGCATGAGTAATCGACGGGGACGGACTCGAATCATCATGGCGGCAAATTGAATAGGGATAATTCTCTTCATGGTCCGCCAGAACTTCCATAGCGGTCTCTGGTGTGATCCGGCCAACCTCTTTGCTCATTAGGCTGTGAATCCGTTCATAGCGATTGAAGCTCTCGGTTGCCATAACGGCAGGGAAGAGGCCCATTTCCACCAGATAGGCCAAGAGATCGTCATGTTTAAAACGTTCGGTCAGATAATGGTTGGAATGCAGCATCAAGCCATCCACCGGTTGGAGAATCTCATAGTCGTTATAGGTGCTTTCAATACCTAAAATGGTTCCAGCGGCATCGGCCAGGAGATAACAGCCCAGTCCGCGAGCTACTTGTTTCAAAAGGCCCATCGCCTCAGGGATGTTCTTTTGGCGCATCACCCGTGGCATATAGCAGCCCAGGGGCAGGTTAAAGGCATAGTTGGTGCCTAAGGTAGCAAAGGCACAAATGCCGAACCCGGAGCTGGAAAGGGTGTACTCGGAAGAATTGGAGAAGCTTAAAATGAACTGGTCCGGGCCGCCGGAATGATGAACCTTCAAAAAGTCGACGGTGGCGCCCGGTGCCCAGTCGATATTCTGGCCCAGGAGAGTCTTGCCGCCAGCTGTTGCCTTGCCGGCAGCGGCAAAACCTGTACATAGACCGGCTATGTTCTGGTAATAAAACGATAATTCGAAGATACATCGGCTAGTGACGATCTCGGCAAAACTAAGCCCGGTGGCGGCCGCCTGACCTTTCATAAGGTCGACCAGGTAAGGGTCGAATTGCTCGATCAGGGGCAGGAAGCGCATGGCCCTGGCCATGATCTCATCCTTTTTCGCATGATGCATAAACTCCATGTTCCGGAAGTTGTTTTCAGCGGTCTGATAAAAACTCTCCCGGCAGCCTTCTCCCCATTGCACTCCGATCTCATAGGCGGTGCCGCCGCACTCCACCAGTTTAAACTCCTTGGTACTCTTCATGATGTAATGCTCCTCTCTTTTAATGATTGGTACTGTGATTTCCTACCTGCTCCGGGCACTGAGGATCTTATCCCAGAAGTCGATAGCCTCCGGGGTCAGCCCGGTGATCTTCTGGCATTCCTCCTGCACCAGCTTAGAGCATTTATCGCAAGAATGATGGACATCGCGATGGTATTTGATGTCTTTGTAGCGAAAATCGGAATAGGGGATGGCGAATTCCTGTTTACAGATGATACATATGGTCGTATACATGGCTTACACCTCCAGCTCTCATCAGTGGGACAAGATATGCCCGCATAGCGGAAAATGCCCCGTTAAGGTGTTCGAAAAGCGCCTCTTTGATTCTAATCAGCAGTTGGGCTGCATTGTTCCGACCGGCTGGCCGGATGTTTCGAGGTGTTCGGCCAGACCGCTTACTTTCTCTTTCCGCCTGGAAACAACATTTCCCAGAGGTCGATCAGCTCCGGAGTGAGTCCAGTGAGCAATTGGGCTTCGTCCTGGATCATTTTGCCGCAGTCATTGCAGACATGGTAATCGCCGCGGTTGTACTTGATATCCTTGTAGCGGAAGTCGTTGAAGGGGATGGAGAACTCATTTTTACAAACCAGGCATTCCGCTGAATATTCATCCAGTTCCCCTTTATAGTGATGCCGCTTCTTAGGTTTGCGTTTAAAATCCTCGTTCAGCCATGCGTCGTTTTCTTCCGAGTCCGGTCTGGCTTTAAACCCCAGCCAGAAGTCTTTCCAGACGTCCCGGATCCATTCCTCTTCCGAATGGGGGATGGTTATCATCCAATTCAAAAGGCCTTCTCGCATTGCCCGATAGGAAAACATCAATTTCGCCGGATCATCCCGGCGGATGATGCCCTGTTCCATTCCCTGCAGAAACAGTGCTTCCAACTGGGTACGGAAAAACAGCTCGCGCTGAGTCAGGTCCTTCCAGAACTCTTCGCGCAATACATTCGGGGTGAAAAGGGTGATCTGGTTCCAAAATGCCCGGCTCTCCGGATTTCTATAAAAATAGAGGATTTCCTCTTCAAATACGTAAACAAGCCTTTCCGCCAGCTTCATGTCTTTGGAATCGCCCATGACCCGTTCCAAAAGCTTAACGTAGTCACCGGCTACATCCTGGTAAACCGCGAAGAACAGGTCCTCCTTCCCCTTGTAGTGGTTGTAGATGGACGCTTTGTTGATTCCTACTGCTTCGGCGATTTCCTGCATGGTGGCCCCTTCGTAGCCTTTACGGGCAAAAATGGAAAGGGCGGCTTCCTTGATTCTTTCTTTGGTGCTTACTTTCATTAATGCAGTTGCCTCTTTTCCCGCGGAGAAAAACTAACAACCATTTGTTAGTTAAATGTACCACGTTTATATTAAGGGGTCAATATATATCATTGCAATTTGTTACCAACCCTGGTATAGATCTCTTTCATAGTATCATGAGAGCAGGCTGGCCGGAATATTTTGCCCGCAGAAAAACTGAAACGTGGCAAAGGGACGGTCCTTTTGCCACGGTAATTGGCGGGATATCAGGGAGCTATGGTCGATACGTGCAATAGAAACTGTTTGTTAGCTACACCCGGGCGGATATGGCCGCTCCTTGCCATCCATGGCACCGCGGCACTAGTCCATCCCTGGCCGTCGGAATCCGCCCCTACTAAATGGTTCTTATCTGCCTTCTTTCAGCAGATCCCTGATCTCTGCCAGCAGGATCTCTTCATTGCTCGGTTGGGGATCTTCGATTACTATGATCGTTTCCTTTTTCCGGCTCATTCTATTGATGGCGCGGACTATGAGGAAGATTACGAAGGCGATGATGAAGAAATCGACCACGTTTTGGATGAATATGCCGTAGGTGATCTTAGCGTTACCGATATTTACGCTGAGTGCTTTGAAATCCAGGCCTCCTAGCAGCAAACCGATCAGAGGCATGATCAGATCGGCCACCAGAGATGCTACGATCTTGCCAAATGCTGCACCGATGATAACGCCTACTGCCAGATCGAGCGCGTTGCCTTTGACCGCAAAATCCTTAAATTCCTGCCACATCAAACATCGACCTCCTCAAAATATATAGTTGTTGAATTATCTATCATTTTAGCATATCAACCCTAGGCTACGTTCCCAATCAGGATATAGACCTCGGCGGGCATAATTTCGTCATTGTCCAGCTTTATTTCAATGATGCTCCGGTTAAATACCGTCCCGATATTATGAAGATGGTCTAATCTATCCAGCGCTTTCTCGTCCACCTCATAGACCTCACCATTGACCTGGAACCCATCTCTGGGGACGATACCATTCAGACCACCTATTATATAACTTCTATAATCATTTATAATACCTGTTCCCAGGAGAGTCTGGCCCTTCAGGTAATGCTGATGATAAAAACCGTTGGTGGTCAAACGGCCGTAGACAAAAACCCTGATCATCAATAATCACACTCCTATCAATCTCACTTCTATTTTGCCACAATCGGTCGCAATCATAAACAAAGTGTGATTATTCTGACCCTTGCCTTATGTCAGCGTCTGACGACATAGAATTTGCTATCTCGGCGAGGTCTTCTTTTGTGAGCTGGGGGCCTGACAGGGCCACGTAGGTACCGGACTCCTCCCACCATAATATCGGCCCGCCAAACTCTGGATGATTTTTCAAAAAGTGTCCGGAGATATTATTCCGCAGTACGATGGCTTCGCCGGTCTTACGCTCGTCAGCAGCCAGGCCGCTGCCCGCTGGGCTATTTATCACCAGGAGCCCACTGCTGCCTGTTTCGCTTAGATAATATATGCTGACCGAGGCTGGCGGGCCTGGATTCAGGAGTGGGGATGCCGGAGCTAGCCCATCCGGTACATTGGTAGGGATGATGACAGCGAATGGCACCTTCTGCCGGATTCTGCTCAGGTCAGTCGTTGGCGAAGGAGGCGGTGACGCTGTAAAGGCTGGTATATCAATGGTTTTATTTTTTTCGATATCCACCTTGTAACCGAGCAAAATAAGGTTGTCAACCTCCCCCCCTTTTAAGCGCAATGAACTATATATTACATCGGGATTGCCGATTGCCCTTATTTCATAAGGCGCTGATACGTTATGGTTGTTAACAGTGATGCTATTGCCCCGGTAGTAGATGGGGCTGGTAGCTAAAAGGCGATGATTATTGATGCTGATTGCTTCGGCTCCGGCAGATCTCAGTTCATTAATTATGATCAATAGGTCCTTGGCTTGCATTTCTAATGTTGGGGAGTATAGCAAATTTGAAGCGGGCGCGAAATAGTAATGTATCGTGACTCCTGGACCGGTTACCTTACTTAGTCCCCCGCATATGGTAGCCTTGTCCAGCATCTTATTTACCTCGCTTATCAAGACCCTTTCATTGCTTTGAG
>JAAYCK010000082.1 GCA_012729835.1 Syntrophomonadaceae bacterium | reverse complement strand
GGACTTGAACCACCGACACGCGGATTTTCAGTCCGCTGCTCTACCAACTGAGCTACCGAGGCAGACCTCACATAATATGGCGACGCCGATGGGATTTGAACCCACGCTCTCCGGCTTGACAGGCCGGCATGTTAACCGCTACACCACGGCGCCGCAACGAAGTAAATTATAACATCACCCGTTTGGTTCGTCAACTATATAGTAAGTAATCTACGCTAATATTAGAGTTTATCTCCAAGTGGATACTATTTCCGGTTGAATATGGGTTTTCTCTTTTCGAAAAAGGCATCAATCGACTCTTTTTGATCTTGCGTCCCACAACAGAAAGTAGATTGTGCCTGTTCAAACAACAGGCTGGCAGCCACGCTGCTTTCATTGGCTACGTTTACTCCCTTTTTGGCAAATGATACTGCTGCCGGCGGCATGGAAGCGATGCGTTTAGCCATCTTCATAGCCCGGGGCATCAATTCCTCAAGTGGCACCACAACCTCAACCAAACCTATCCGCAGGGCTTCCTGGGCATCGATCTCTTCACAAGCCATCAAAAGCCGTTTGGCCTGGCCTATCCCCACCAGGTGGGTCAGACGGGTGGTTCCGCCCATGTCCGGAGTCAGGCCGAAGCGAACTTCCGGAATGGATAATCTGGTGTTTTCAGCGGCGATCCTGATGTCGCAGCCAAGTATTAATTCCATTGCTGATCCATAGGTCAGACCATGTACGGCAGCGATGACGGGAATGGGCCATTCCTGCCAGCGACTGTACAACCTCTGCAGCCAGGCCAGGTTGTCCATGATGAACTCCGAATCAACGCCGCGCAGTTCCTTAAGATTGACCCCGGCAGAAAAATGGTCCCCATTGGCATTGATGATAACGACCCGCAGGCTCTTGTCGCGTTCGATCATGCCCTGGACCTCATCCAGTTCCTGCCATAGTGGTGAGCCTACCAGATTGAAGTTTTCCGGTTGGTTCAGGGTAATGATGCCTATGTTGTCTTCAACGCGATACAAAAGATATTCACCTATTGCCATGATAAGTACCCCCTTAGGTTTTATTATCTATAAATCGCCCTTGGTCCTGGCCTGATTATTTAACCATTGGCGAAATGACCTTGAATTGAGGTGTCCCTGCACAACCCAGCAGATCAAATACTACAGTTTCAGTATTGGTAATCACGGCTCCGGCCTCTTTCATCAGGTCCAGTCCGTTCAGGTAATTGAAATCGAAACGGGAACATACTGCATCGCTGACCACCTGAACATCATAGCCGGCTGCCAGCAAATCTCTCGCTGTCTGGAAAACACAAACATGGGTCTCAGTCCCTACAACGATAAGGGTCTTACGCCCCACAGCAGTGATTTTATCCATGAAACTATCGCCACAGGCTGAAAAATTCACTTTGTCAAAATAGCTGTGCTCAGGCAGGTTATTCTTGATTTCCGCTACTGTAGGTCCAAGTCCTTTGGGATACTGTTCAGTTACTATCACAGGTATCTCAAATTGTTTGGCCGTAGCCAGCAGCAAATTTGTATTGTTTAGCACCTTCTCGGCATCCTTCATAGCCTTCATCAGTTTTTCCTGTAGATCGATGACTATCAGTGCACACTCGTCTGCCTTCAGCTTAAATTTGCTCACTATTAGAATTTCCCCTTTCATAATATTTCAAATGTATTGTACCATTAGAACAGGGAGAAGTTAAAGATATTATTACACATTAATGATCCGTCATCCATGGAAAAAGCCGTTACACCGGGATTATATCAGTTTCGAACTCTTTAGCTAATACTGCTGATCCTGGAGAAATGATGAGGTGCATATGAGAGAGCTTACCAGTGCCAGCGAATGGAATAAGATGTGGCAGGAATTCCGGACCGCTAATGCCACCGTTTCCGGTAAAAAAAACGACCAGGGGGAATTCTGGGATCGTCGTGCCGATTCCTTTGCCAATAATACAATCAAGTCCCGGGACACTTCCCGGGTAGACCGGGTTTTCGGCTTCCTGCGCGGTCACGGCGCACTTGATCAAAATATTCGTATACTGGATATTGGCAGCGGCCCCGGTTCCTTCGCTATCCCTTTTGCTACTCTGGGTAACCAGGTAACGGCCCTGGATCCTTCCCGGCGGATGCTGGATCTCTTTGCGCAATCAGTCCCCGACCATCTCAAAGACAATATCGAGACCATCGAAGGAATCTGGGAAGATATCGATCCCGTATCCCGCGGATGGACGGGCTGCTACGATCTGGTCTTTGCCTCCATGTGCCCGGGAATAAACGAACAAAGCCTGATTGAAAAAATGATGATTTGTTCGAGACAGTGGTGCTATATTAGCGCCTTTTCCGGACCGCGCCATTTCGAGGTTTATGACGAGATCTTCCAGACTGTTGCCGGTCATCCCTACCCCAATCATTTCAATGACATTATCTTTCACTTCAACCTGATCTATGCTCTGGGTTACAAGCCCGTAATACAATTCGTCGAATCCTCTTTTGTGCAAAAAGAAACCGTGGAAAACATCCAAAAAGAAGTCTACCGTCTGCTTCCCGAGGCTACCGGGAAATCAGAATCGGTGATCGAAGAAGTAATCGCCAGACATACCATTGACGGAGAGGTACATCAACAGGTAAGTTCCACCGTGGGCATGATGCTGTGGAGAGTCAAATAAATGTAGGGGCCGGATTCCATATCCGACCTAACATACAGTGGTCGGATATGGAATCCGCCCCTACGATAATGCCTTAATACCTACTACAAACTTGGCCAAAAATCTAATCCAGAAAACAAATAAGGGAGGACTTAACCTCCCGGTTTTTCTATGGTGCGGTAGAGAGGACTTGAACCTCCACTGCCTTAGGGCAACTAGAACCTGAATCTAGCGCGTCTGCCGATTCCGCCACTACCGCATAGACTGATAAATTGCTTTCAGCAAGAATGATTATATTATATGACCGCCGCCATTGTCAAGGGTGGACACCCTTAAAACATACCATAATACCAGAAATATGGTGCTGGTTTTCACAGCATCCAGCGGTTAGAATAATACTAGCTTCAACAGCTTGCTAAAACCTTGCTCGTTTGGAAAGGACGGTTGTTTAAATGCGAAAAAAAGAAGGGCTGATTGTACTGATTATCGTCGCGCTGATCAGTATGGGTGGCTATTATGTGAGCAAAAATGCAGTAAAGGTCAAGACAGTATTTCCACCTGGCAAACCGATCTTAAATGACAGCGATTTTGCGGTTAAGATTACCGGTGGAGATCTGGTCATCGGGCAAACTGATCTGACTGAAGCTAAAAAGCTGCTGCCTGATGGTAAGGATCTGGGAATGAGCACGGTCTACCGGAGCAACTCTCCCGAATGTATACTAACCTTCAATAAGAAACAAACCCAGCTCAAGCAACTGCACCTGTTGTCCGATGATCTGGTGACTTCCCGGGGTATTAAAGTAGGCGACCCCTTTTCCAAGGTAGTAGCCGCCTATGGCAAGAATTATATATTTACTGGTAAGGCGCTAAATGCAGCCGACTTTGAAGCTATATACCAGCGGGATAACCACCACAGCGTTATATTTAAAGTAAAAAATAATAAGGTTTTCACTATCGTTCTCCACGAGGATACCCGGCCCCGACCCGGAACATAAATAAGGCATTAAGCGTTTACCCATTTTGATAAGCTCCCCTTTGAGCAGACACCTGAAATAACAAAAAACCAGGAGTACTCAGAGGGGAGCTTATCATTTGGCGCAGCCTCTTCTATATCGAATTATAATGTCTTAAGCAGGTTAACCATCTCCATGGCTGTTACGGCAGCATCCACTCCCTTGTTGCCTGCCTTGGTACCGGCCCGTTCGATCGCCTGTTCAATGGTATCAGCAGTAACCACTCCATAGACCACCGGGATCCCACTGTTCAGACCCACCTGAGCGATACCCTTGGTTACTTCATTCGCTACATATTCGAAATGCGGGGTCGCTCCGCGTATCACAGCTCCCAGACATATCACGGCATCATAGCCTTTGCTCGCCATCTTCTGGGCAGCCAGCGGCATCTCAAATGCGCCCGGCACCCAGGCTATGTCAATATTATCTTCACTAACGCCATGTCGTACCAGAGCATCTATGCATCCTGACAACAGCTTGCTGGTTATAAATTCATTGAATCTGGAGATCACTATCCCCATGTGTTGGTTCTCACCGGTAAGATTCCCCTGAAATACATTTCCCATTACATTACCTCCCGTAAAATAATAACCCTGCATTACCACGAAGCATATTTGCCATTTACTATCCAGTTTATAGATTCTCTAACAGGTGCCCCATCTTGTCCTTTTTAGTCTGCAGATAAAGGCGGTTCTCACTGATACTCTGGATCTCTATAGGGACCCGTTCAACAATCTCCAGATCATAGCCTTCCAGTCCGGCCAACTTCTTTGGATTATTGGTCATCAGGCGCATCTTACGGACACCCAGGTCCACCAATATCTGTGCTCCGATACCATAGTCTCTGAGATCGGGCGGAAATCCAAGTTCTATATTGGCCTCCACCGTATCGCGACCATTATCCTGCAGCTTATACGCTCTGATCTTGTTGATCAGCCCAATGCCTCGGCCTTCCTGGCGCATATACAGCAAAATGCCACGTCCTTCCTGTTCGATCATCTTCAGGGCTGTATGCAGCTGATCACCGCAGTCACAGCGGCGTGACCCGAATACATCACCAGTTAGACACTCCGAATGCACCCGGACCAGGACGGGATCATCTTCTTCCCATTCCCCTTTCACTAAAGCCAGGTGCCCTTTGCCGTCCAGAATGGATTCATAGGCTACAGCAGTAAAATCGCCATATAACGTAGGCAGTCGGGCATCATCGACCCGCTTAATCAGTTTCTCCCGCCGGCGCCGATATTCGATTAGATCAGCTATCGAGACGATCTTCATATCATGTTTCTTGGCAAATTCCAGCAGCTCCGGGATGCGAGCCATGCTCCCGTCCTCATTCATAATCTCGCAGATGACAGATGCCGGGTAAAGTCCCGCCAAACGAGCCAGGTCGATCGACCCCTCGGTATGGCCGGCACGGCGAAGCACTCCGCCATCCTTATACCTCAGCGGAAATATGTGGCCCGGTTTGCGGAAATCTCCGGCAATACTATCATCATTGATAAGTGCAGCGATAGTTGCCGCTCGTTCATGGGCGGAAATGCCGGTGCTGGTAGAACGGTGATCAACTGAAACCGTAAATGCTGTCTCATGGTTGTCGGTGTTCTCAGTGACCATGGCCTGGATGTCAAGTTGATCCAGGCGGCTGCCCATCATTGGGGTACAGACCAGTCCCCTGGCATGGGTCACCATGAAATTAATGACCTCCGGGGTAGCCTTGTCCGCCGCCACGATGATATCCCCTTCGTTCTCCCGGTCTTCGTCATCGACCAGGATGAGCATTTTACCATCCTGAACGTCCTTAATGGCTTCTTGAATAGTGTTGAACATATATTATTACCTCCTTACAGGAATCCGTTCTCGGCCAGGAAACTCATATTTAGATCACTATGTTTGGAATCATCGGCAGTCTTCATAAGTTTTTCTATATATCTGCCCAGGATGTCACTCTCCAGGTTGACAGCATCGCCTGCCTTCTTCTCCCCCAATATGGTCTGTCCTGAGGTGTGCGGAATGAGGGAAACAGTAAAACTGTCACTAAAAACATCTACGACAGTGAGACTGACTCCATCAACCGTAATGGAGCCTTTAGGGACTACGTATCTTAACAGATCACCCGGTGCTGATATGCGGAAAATATGAGCAATATCCAGTGCCTGCTTTTGAAGGATGACACCGGTGGCATCCACATGGCCCTGTACTATATGCCCCCCCATGCGTCCGCCTAATTGCATGGCCCTTTCCAGGTTAACGGGACTGCCAGGTCTCAGTCTGCCCAAAGTTGTCTTGTCCATGGTTTCCGGCATTACATCTGCCGCAAAATGGCTGCGGTCAAACTCATTGACGGTCAGGCAAACACCATTTACCGCAATACTGTCTCCCAGCTTGACATCCTCTAATACCACAGCTGCTTTAACAGCGAGGCGGGCGGATCTGCCCCCTTGCTTGATGCTGACTATTTGCCCGATTTCCTCAATTATTCCTGTAAAGATACCGATCACCACCCATCATTTAAGTAGCCGGTCAATAATATATCCTGCCCGTAAAAATCTGTTTTTAGAGATCTAACCGGTATCGCGTTCTTCATAAGCTCCACTCCCAAACCGCCAACCGGGCTGGGCGATGTGCGGCCTCCCACGATCTTGGGAGCTATGAAGAGATGTATCTTATCTACCAGATCGTTCTCAAGTAGGCTGGCATTTATTTCGGCTCCGCCTTCAACCAAAACGCTGCATATTTCTCGTCGTCCCAATTCGTCCAAGACCTCGGCCAGGGGGAGTGTCTCTTCAGTAGTCGGTAGTTGAATAACTTTTATCCCGGCTTGCTCCAGCCGGGATATTCTGTCAGTTTCCACCTGACTGCAGCAGAACAATAGTGTCTGCTGTTGCTGACTGGTTCGCATGATCTGGCTTTCCATCGGCAACTCCAGCCTGCTGTCAATAATGACCCTGACCGGGTCTCTCCCGTGTTCATCATCCAAGCGGGTATTGAGCAGCGGATCATCTTTTAAGACCGTGCCGATGCCCACCATGATCGCATCATAGGTGTTTCTCATACGGTGAACCAGTTGGCGGGATTCCTCTCCGGAAACCCACCTGGAATCTCCACTGGCCGTTGCTATTTTACCGTCCAGGGTCATGGCGGATTTGACAGTCACATAGGGTCTTCCCGTCTTGATATATTTGAAAAAGAACTGATTCAAGTGCACCGCCTGCTCTTGTAATACACCCAAGGTGGTTGCTATCCCGGCCTCCTTTAAAATAGCGAGTCCTTTTCCAGCAACGATTGGATTGGGGTCAAGCGTAGCCACCACTACCCGCTTGATACCCGCCTCTATCAAGGTATTGGCACAGGGCGGGGTGCGTCCATGGTGACTGCAGGGTTCCAGGGTCACATAAATAGTCGCCCCCTGGGCTAAAGACCCGGCTGCACGCAGGGCATGAACCTCGGCATGCGGAGTCCCCGCCTGGTGGTGATAACCCTCACCCACGATCTCTCCATTTCTGACCACCACCGCTCCAACCACCGGGTTCGGGCTGGTGCGGCCCAAGGCCAGAGCTGCCAGTTCCAAGGCTCTATTCATGTATTCATAGTCTTTTTCCGTAACTATCACCTGCATAAAAATAATAAAACCCGATTTTCATCGGGTAAAAAGAAGCGGACAACATCACACTTAAAGCAAAGCATCACACACCATATGCATAGCATAGCACGGCTATGGCTGTTGCTATCAGTCATTGTTCTTCTCCCATCCAGACTTTAACTGTCGGCCCCGGAGTTTCACCGGATCATGCCCCAGAGGGCTAGCGGGCTTTACCGCCGATAGGGAATTCCACCCATCCCCGAAGAATATCTGATATTTAGTTGTAAACTATAGTAACATCCTCCAAGCCTGCGGTCAAGAAGCGGAGATGTTCATTAATGCTTTTATCTGCCCACCGGGATCAGAGGCCTTGAATATGTATGAACCGGCTACCAGAACGTTGCAGCCAGCTTCCATCACCCGAGCAGCGGTCTCCAGGTTTATCCCTCCATCGACCTCCAGCCAGGCCTGACTGCCAGCGGCTTCGAGTCTGGATTTTATGCGTCGTATCTTGTCCAGGCTGCCTTCTATAAAACTCTGACCTCCAAAACCGGGATTTACACTCATGACCAGAATCAGATCCAAATCGTTTATGACATATTCCAGCACATCCTCAGGTGTAGCTGGATTTATAGCAACTCCCGCCCGGGGGCCTAATTCTTTGATCATTCTTATGGTCCGGTGCAGATGCGGGCAGGTTTCGGCATGTACCGTTATCAGATCGGCGCCGGCTGATGCAAAGTCCGGGATCAGAGCCTCAGGGTGCTCTATCATGAGGTGAACGTCCAAAAATAGCTTGGTCTCTTTGCGGATATCCGCCACCACCGGAGGCCCGATAGTCAGGTTCGGTACAAAATGACCATCCATTACGTCGATATGAAGCCACTGGGCACCGGTGGTCTCAACTTTCGCAATATCCGCACCTAATCGGGTAAAGTTTGCTGATAGAATCGATGGAGCAATGATCACCGATAGCACCTCTCATTTTTTATTACTTCTTCCAGCATGGCCAGGTAGTTCTGATAACGGAATTGAGCTATCACCCCTGCCTCACACGCTCTTTTTACTCCACAATCTGTTTCCTTGTAATGAAGACAGTTATCAAAGCGGCATTCTTCGCGGTATGCCTCAAAATCCGGATGGTATTCCGCTAGATCGCGGCTATCAACCGCAGGAAGATCCAATACTGAAAATCCAGGGCTGTCAGCTAAAAATCCTCCGTTGAGCAAAGGGAATAACTCCACGTGACGGGTGGTATGACGACCTCGACCAATCTTCTCACTGACTTCGCCCGTCTTAGTTTGAGCCGTGACTAATAGATTCAGCAAGCTGGATTTGCCGCAGCCAGACGGCCCGGCCAATACCGCCACCCGTCTGTCGATTAACCTGGCCAGCGCTTCTATGCCCTCCCCGGTCTCGGCTGAGGTGGACACAAAGGTAAAACCCGCTCGGGGATAGTAGGCACGGAGGCTTGCAGCCCTAGGGTCTTCAGGTAGATCGCATTTATTCAAAATAATAACCGGAGAAATCTCATGAAAGAGGGCCAGGAACAACAGCCGGTCCAGCAATGCTGAACTGGGAGCCGGGCGGTCGTTGGCCATGACGATGAGAGCGAGATCCACATTGGCGATACGGGGCCTGTTCAGTTGATTGCGGCGGGGCTGAATGTTCTCTAAAATCCCCCGGCCTTCTTCCAGAACGGTGATTTTTACACGGTCACCACCCAGCACCTGCTGACGAAGCTTACCCCGCAGCCTGCATTCATAGACCTTGCCCTGGGCATCCTGGACATAGTAAAACCCGCCGCAGAGCTTTATGATGAGCCCTTCCTTAGTTTCAATCAATAGACAGTACTCCCTGGTCGATTATGTCAAAAGACTATAATGATACTGTATCAAAGGTTTCTCCGTTTAGTTGAACTTCTGCCGTACCTTTTCCATAATAGGTTATAAAGGTTGAAACCTGATCCATCCCTTGATGAAGTTCGTTGTAGACCGTCCGGGTCTGCTTGGCATCGTGAATTATTATAACAACTTTATAGTAATCCTCATCTCCGGGCAGAGTAAATTCCAGGGTGCGGGTTTTGGACTTAGGACCTGGCCCGCTGCTAACCACTACATTAATCGTAGTCCCTTCGTCTACCATTACTCCTGCCGCCGGATCGTGGCTGATGATCTGGTTCTTGAAATACTGATCGCTGCCCTGTGTCTTCTGCTCACCCAATATTAATTTGGCATCCTTCAGTTTTGTGCGGGCCTCATCCATAGTAGAACCAACCAGATCAGGCATTGCCAGTTTATCAGGTTCCGGACCCTTACTAACCATCAGTCTCACTTCAGTTCCTTCCGCTGCCCTGGTATAAGCTTTGGGATACTGAGAAATCACGAAATCCTCGGCATATTTGTCATCATATACTCTTTCCGGATTGCTGATATTAAAATTGGCATTACGCAGTTTTATCTCGGCATCATCCAGGTTCATACCGACCACTGAAGGTACGTTTATTTTCTGTGAACCCTGACTGATTACCACAGAAATGTGCCGGCCGGTCTTGACCTTTTCTCCTTTAGCCGGATCCTGTGATATTACCGTATCCGCCTCGTATTCATCATTGTACTCCTTACCTGCCACATCCATGTATAGGCCTTCGTCCTCCATTATCTGCTGAGCCTTGGCCAACTGGATGCCCTCAACGCCTGGCACCTCAACCTCTTCACCGAACAGGTTGCCGCCCATCGTAAAGAACACCCCTAATGCTAAACCCAATATTGCAATAATCGTGGTGAGCACCCAGGGTTTCAACTTGCGTTTTGCCACGCGGGGTTCATCTCCTTCATCGTTCAATGGTGGCATAATAATATTATTTTCCCGACTGGATCTGTGGTCGAAGGATCTGCCTCCTCGGCTGCCCCCCAGCAAGGCATTGCGCATATACTCTGCGCTAGAGTAACGCCGTGCCGGTATCTTATCCATGGCCTTTAGAACGGTATTCTCCACCTCAACTGGTATATTTTCATTTATACTACGCGGCGGTATAGGATCATCGTGGATATGCTTCAGTGCCACCGTTATAGCACTCTCTGCATCATAAGGCACCTTGCCCGTCAGCATTTCATATAAAACACAGCCCAGCGAATAAATATCGGTGGCTCTGGTCAATGCTTCTCCCCGAGCTTGTTCGGGTGAAATATAATGAACTGAGCCCAGAATCTTGCCACCGTAAGTTATTGTCTTCTTACTGATAGCCTGGGCAATACCGAAATCAGCTACCTTGACTATGCCATCCCGGGTAACTAAAATGTTGTGCGGCTTGATATCACGATGGATGATACCTCTTTCATGAGCGTGATGGATGCCGTCACAGATCATGATCGCGATATTTACCGCCGTATCTATCGGGAGCGGAGCTTCCTCGCGGATTATCTCCTTGAGGGTTCTGCCTTCAACATACTCCATGACAATATAATAGACATCATTATCCTGCCCGACGTCAAAAATATTTACAATATTAGGATGTGATAACCGGGCAGCCGCCTGGGCTTCAGTTTTGAATTTTTCCACAAAGCTGTTGTCTTTGGCATATTCTGTATTTAGTACTTTTATGGCGACGATGCGATCCAAAACCTGGCAGCGGGCCTTGTATACCACAGCCATGCCGCCATCGCCGACTTTTTCAAGTAATTCGTAACGGTCACCCAATATTTTGCCGTTCAAGAGCCAACCTCCCCATCAAACCTTTAGAAGTATAAGGCTGATATTATCATACCCGCCACCGGCCAAAGCCTGATCCCGCAGAGCATCAACCGCATTTTGCAGGCTATTATCATGTTCAAGCACAACATTTAAGATTTCATCATCCAACAAAATGTCACTCAAGCCATCGCTACATATAAGAATGGAATCTCCACTTTTCAGCTTTTCCTCAAAATGATCTATTTCCAGGCTAGGATGAACCCCCAGCGCCCGGGTCAGGATATGATTATAGCCACTGCTTTTAACTTCATCAGGCCTTAAAAGACCGTCTTTTACCATCTCCTGGGCCAGGGTATGATCATGGGTAACCTTGTTTATGGCACCGTCACGAATCAGGTAAAGACAGCTATCTCCTACATTGACTACCAGCAACTGGTCTTCGCGAATCATGGCAGCGGTTACCGTAGTTCCCATCTCCCGCCACTCCGGGTTATCCTGGCCTTGCTGCCAGACCAATTCATTGGCCTTAAGAATGGCTTTATTAAGATCTAAGGCGGTTATTTGTCTCCCCAATCCTTGCAGTGAGTCTTCTATACATTGCACTGCCAGGCGGGAGGCCACTTCGCCAGCATTATGCCCACCCATTCCATCGCATACAATAAATAAACCCTGTTCAGGTTTAACCAGCAAGCTATCTTCATTGTTGGAACGTACCCGCCCTTTATCTGATACGGCCGCTACTATCATTCAGTACACCTCGGTATAGATGGCTTTAATAATTTCTTAATGCCTGACTGCGCACTTCAGCTCTCAACTGACCACAAGCAGCTTCGATGTCAGCCCCGTGTTCTTCTCTTATTGTCGCATTAAGGCCCCCATCCTGCAGCCAGCGGCAAAACTGCTCTGTTTTGGCCCTTGCCGGATGTTTGAAGGGTAAACCCACAACTTCATTATATGGAATCAGGTTTACATTGGCTAGTAAAGGTTTCAAAATGTCTATCATATTATTGGCATCCTGACGTCTCATATTGACACCATCCAATAATATGTACTCAAAAGTGATCCTCCGTCCATTTTCCCGGCTGTAAAACTCAACCGCCCTCATCAGGCGCTCCAGGGGATACTTGCGATTCATCGGCACCAATTGATTACGGAGTGCATCGTCACAGGCATGCAGGGATATGGCCAAGGTCACCTGCAGCTTCTCCTTGGCCAGACGTTCAATGCCCCGCGCCTCTCCAGCCGTGGATATGGTTATATGACGCTGACCTATGTTGATACCCTTGTGATCATTGATCAACTTAATGGATTGCAGCACTTCATCATAATTCAGCAACGGCTCACCCATTCCCATATAAACCAGGTTGGTAATGAGTGGTTCATTGTCGACCGCTTTGACCTTTTTCAATAGTTCACGCCGAGATCCCAATACCTGACCCACTATCTCATGATGAGATAAGTTGCGTTGAAAACCTGATTGTCCAGTGGCACAGAAACTGCATCCCACCGGGCAACCGACCTGGGTAGATATACACAAGGTATAGCGTGCATTTTTGCTATCACTCTGCGGGATAAGAACCGTCTCCACCCGTTTCTTGTCTTGCAGTTCCAGCAGGTATTTTCTAGTTCGGTCTATGGATACCCTTTGTTTAAGCACCCTGGGTATCGATATCACCGCCAGACTGTCCAGGCGACGGCGCAGCTCTTTGGGAATATCGCTCATGTCATAAAAAGAACTGACATCACGAGTATAGATCCATTTGTAGATCTGACGCCCACGGTAATTGGGCTCACCCAGTGACACCATATATTCTTCCAGTTCGCCGGTATCCAAACCTAGCAATTCGGTAAATTCAGGGGGGTCTACTTGCGGCAAAAGCCTTTCCTCCTCAATAAAGCATAGAACATCCCATCGCTGCCGTATTTCCCCGGCAGGAGGGTTAATTGCCCATCAGCTGCAGCCCGGCGGTCACCTTCTTCAAAAGGGAAAAAGTCTATCCGGTCAGCAAAACCCTGCAGCTCATAGTCATGATTCTCCAGAAACCTTTCAATTACCTGCTCATTCTCAGCAGGATTTATCGTACAGGTAGCATATAGGAGTTCCCCGTGGTCAGCCAGGTTCTCTGCGGCTTTGTCCAACAGGCTCAATTGCAAGTGATTCAGCTCTGCCATCTCTTCTGTTGTTTTGTGCCACCGGGAATCAGCACGCCGATTGAGTACACCCCAGCCAGAACATGGAGCATCCAACAGAATGCGGTCTGCCCGCTTGTTAAGGTTTAGCTGCAGGATATCAGCCGGCAAGGCCTTGAGGTTTTCCAGGTGAAGACGCCGAAAATTGTGCCAGGCCAAATCGATCTTATGTTCATAAAGATCATAGGCTTCTATACAGCCATTATCCTGCATGATCTCAGCCATGTGGCTGCTCTTGCCGCCTACCCCACAACAAAAATCATAAACTACCTCCCCAGGCTTTGGGGCGAGGATATTGGCAGCCAGCATGGATGCCTCATTCTGCACATAGAACAGACCCTCCATGAAGCTAGGCAATGCGGTTAAGGGCTTATCGATTTCTTCGAGCACTATGGCTTGCGGGTGCAACCGCCCGGGAACTGCCGAGGCTCCCTCTTCCTTCAGCCTATTCAGCAATCCTTCCCGGGTAATGCGCAGGGTGTTAACTCGCAAGACCACCGCTGGAGGTATATTATCATAGGCCAATATCCTTGCACATTCCTCCCTGCCAAACAACTCAAGATAGAGTTCCACCAACCATTTGGGATGTGAATAGTAGACAGAAAGATAATTGACCGGGTCCTCCGGGAAGTTGATCTCTTCCTGATGACGAATCAGGTTTCTTAAAACTCCGTTGGTAACCTTGCTCATAGACTGGTTAACACGGACTCTGGTCAGTTCTACCGCATCGTTTACCACAGCATGATCGGGCAAGCGGTCCATGAAAAGGATTTGATACACTGATACGCGCAAAATGCTCTTCAGCCAGGGATTCTGTCCTTCTATCTTCTTGCTTAAAAACAGATTAAGCACCCAATCCAGGTGCCTAATCATTCTTATCGTGCCATTAACAATTCCGGTCACCTGCCTGCGATCTGCTGGCGCCAGTGAAGAATTCCGCAGGGCATTTTCCAAGGCCAGATTAGCATAAAGACCCTTTTCTTCAATGTCATGCACCAATTTCACGGCCAAGGTCCGTACCGGACTTGTTTTAGAGGCCGGCTTAGTCATCACTACCGCCAGAAAACATCATAATGTAATAAAACAGTGTGGCTATCGAAGACAGCACCGCTGCCAGGTAAGTCATAGCCGCTGCTCCCAGTACCTTCTTCACCATTGGTACTTCTTCAGTAGTAATAAGGCCCGTATCCCTCAGCTGGAATACTGCCCGCCGGGAAGCATTCAATTCGACCGGCAGGGTAACTACATGGAAAAAAACCACCGCCGAGAATAGGATTATTCCTATCAACATGAAATCAGCACTTTGTAAGATTATCCCTGCCAGAATAACAAAATATGAAGCGCTGGAAGCAAAGTTGGTTACCGGAACTATGGAGTTCCTTATTTCGAGAGCTCCATACTTCTGCTGATGCTGAACGGCGTGTCCTACTTCATGAGCCGCCACCCCTAATGCGGCAATAGAATTATTGCCGTAAACCGTTTCAGACAATCTTACTACACCGCTGGAGGGGTCATAGTGGTCCGAAAGACTGCCTCCTATCGGTTCTACTCTTACCCTGGACAGGCCGTTTCTGGATAAAAGCTCACTGGCAGCCTGTGCGCCGGTTATACCGCGGGAAGATTTGACCTTGGAATAACGGTTGAAGGTAGTCTTCACTTTAATCTGAGCATAGATAGCAATGATTATGAAGGGCAGCATAATAGCAAAATAGTACACTAATTTCTTCCTCCTTTACATATGCTACGCAGAGCATTTTCTACTTCTTGCAAGCTAACACCGGTATTAACGCAGGGTCCGTTGGGACGACAGTTGAGCACTCCCATCACCGGTATGAAGCCCATATCCTGAATCCCCAGTGATAGATCCCGCTCACAGGCCACCGCAACCACTCCGGACGGACGGTAATCCAATAGGAACTTCCGGGCCAGAGTACCTCCCGTCGCCACCTTGAGTACTGCATGATATTGCTCAGCCATCTTTTTTAGATCCCCTATGCTGCATTTCCCGCAGGACTTGCAGTTGACCACATCCATGGTTATCTTGTGCGGGCATTCTGAATTCTGCAGGCAGTGGGGAACTAGGATCATCACCTGCTCACCCCGCAGATACAGATTTTTTACACTGACCAGATAGTTGTTGACTGCTATATATGAACGAATCACCTTTTCTCGCGGTATCCCCACCAGGCTGCCGGTAAAGAGTGCCAGCGGGAAAAGGAGCTCATGCGCCCGGTGAATGAGTGTTTCCAACGAGGGTATAGAACGTGAACGCCAAATCATCACCACTATAGCCATGATGCCCATCCCCAGACCGGCCAGAATTAAAACAGCCAGAGCGGTAATGAAGACAAGAATAATTTGGCTAATAACCAGGTTTCGCTGAGAAATAAGATACCAAAGTAAAAAAGCTATCGCCGTTAAAATAAGCAGGCTCCCTAACAGCAACCCTATGTATATTCGTTTCCTGGTTCCCATGGCATCCTCCGAGTCACACCAACAAATCTCCGGTTTTCATGCTGTTTCCCTTGAGATATTCACTGACCGGCATTCGCCTTTTGCCTGCTTTTTGCAGTTCCCCGATTTCAAGAATTCCCTGACCGGTTTGTACCCAGAGTCCCTGGCTGTCAGCACGCTCAATTTCACCAGCCAGCCTGCCGGACATACCTTCAATAGCCCGAGTATTAAATAATTTTACCTTAACTCCGTCTACGACAGTGTAACCGCCGGGCAGAGGACTAAGCGCCCGTAGCTGATTGTGGATATTCACCGCTGGTTGAGACCAGTCGACCACTTCATCCTCCCGCATTAGCCGCTGAGCATAGGTTGCCCGGGCATGATCCTGAGGTGTTCGTTTTACTTGACACTTTTCTAACATAGCCATAGTGTCCAGAAGGAGGTTGGCACCCTGCTCGGCCAGAAGAGGTTCCAGTTCGCCATGCTCCATATTCGGGCCAATAGCTGTCTTGGTTTGAACTATTATATCACCGGTGTCAAGGCCTTCATCCATATACATGATGGTTATTCCGGTTTCCTTTTCCCCGGCCATGATCGCCCTTTGAATAGGAGCCGCTCCCCGGTAATAGGGCAGCAATGAGGCATGAACATTTATACTGCCATAACGCGGATAATAAAGTATGGATGCCGGTATTATCTGCCCATAAGATACCACTACTATGAGATCAGCTTCCATGGCCTGCACCTGTTGTATTGCTGACGGCTCCTTGATCCTGTCTGGTTGGAATACCCTTAGGCTATACTTTAACGCCAGCTCCTTAATCGGTGATGGGGTGAGTTTACCCCCTCTGCCGCTGGGCCGATCCGGCTGAGAAATCACTGCCATAATCTGATGCGAGGAATCAATAATTCTCTGGAGGGTTGGAACCGCAAATGCTGAGGTACCCATAAATACCACTTTCAATCGGACTCCTCCTTAGTTCCTCTCCCGGAATGTCTCCGTGGCACGGTCTATAAACAAGATTCCATCCAGATGATCTATCTCGTGCTGCAAAGCTCGAGCAGTGATGCCAGAGGCTTCAATCACTACCTCTTCCCAAGCCCGGTTGCGAGCCTTGACCGTTATGTCCATGGCCCTTGACACCGTTCCAACTACTCCGGTAACACTCAAACAACCTTCCCGGCCGGTCTGTTCACCTTCTAACCTGATAATTTCGGGGTTAATAAGCTCAAGTAAATTATCCCCTGCGTCTACCGCAATCATTCGTTTCTGAATGCCAATCTGCGGCGCTGCCAATCCTACTCCATCAGCAGCATACATGGTGTCGCGAATATTATCCATCGCGCGCAGTACTCCAGCATTAATTTTCTCCACCGGCTCTGACTTGGATCGCAGAACCTGATCAGGCAAGGTGAGAACTTTGTAGACGGCCATTTCCATCCTCCTAAGTAAAATGAATCATCATTTGAGCAGTTTAATGGGCTTATCTGCTTACATGCTGTTCAGCGGATCTATCTCCACCTGGAGTTTGATCCCCGGACGTATCCCCCGGGTCAGTAAAGCTTTACCCATACTACTCAACAATAATATATTATCGCATTTAACCATCAACTGGTAGCGAAAGCAATTGTTTATGTAAGATATCGGACAAGGAGCTGGTCCTAATATAATAAATTCATCCTCTTTAGCATCTCCCAGTTCCATGATCTCATGGCTAATTTCGTCTGCACACCTTCTTACCGCCTGCTCCTCCGCGCCTACTAGAACGATTCTCAATATATGCGTGAAAGGAGGATAGTCCAGGCATCGCCGCTGCCGGATCTCTTCCCGGAAAAATCCCTCGAAGTCCTGCCGAATCGCCATCTGTACCACGGGGTGTTCTGGATTGAAAGTTTGGATCACCACTTGCCCGGTCTTATCACGCCGTCCTGCCCGCCCGGCCGCCTGAACTACTAATTGGAAACACCTTTCCGCCGCCCGGAAATCAGGTAGGTTAAGCATATTATCGACATCCATGATACCTACTAGGGAGACCCCGGGGAAATCCAGTCCGCGAGCCACCATCTGGGTACCGATCAGAATATCGATATCCCCGTTTTTCATTCCGTCCAGAATTCGAGGCTGAGCATCTTTATGCTGGCTGCTGTCAAGATCGAGCCGAGCTATCCTGGCCTGGGGGAATAACTCACGAGCTTCGGCCTCCACCTTTTGAGTGCCGGTACCCATATGTTGAAGTCTGTTGCTGCCACATTCCGGACAGGCGGACAACATCGGAATTTGATAATCGCAGTAATGACAGATCTCTCTCTCCGGGTTCCGATGGTAAGTCAAAGCAACTGAACAACGGGGACATCCGGGGATGTGCCCGCAATCCAAGCATATGGTAAGCGGTGCGAATCCGCGTCGGTTCTGAAAAAGAATGGTTTGTTCGCCTCGCGCCAGCATCTGCCCGATTTTTTCCCGCAGCAGCGGAGATATGACTCCGTTTTTGGCTTTACGCATGTCAGTGATAAAAACCTCAGGGAGTTCGGCTACTCCAATCCGTTCCGGCATCTTCAAGAGTCCGATCTCTCCAACTTTTGCCCGATGAAAGGTTTCAAAAGATGGTGTGGCACTGCCCAACAATAGAACTGCCGAGTGTTGCACTGCCAGTTTTCGCGCTACCTCCCGGGCATGGTAGCGGGGAGGTTCCTGCTGTTTGTAACTATGCTCCTGTTCTTCATCAATGATAATAAGGCCTGGATCAACCAACGGTGCAAAGACAGCCGACCTGGTCCCCAGAACCAGCTTTGCTTCCCCGCTGCGGATGCGTTTCCATTCATCATGGCGTTCTCCCGGAGTCATCCGGGAGTGGATCACAGCAAGGTCAGGAATTCTTGCGAGGAATATCTCCACCAGGTGACGGGTCAGAGCGATCTCGGGTATTAGAAGCAGGGCGCTCTTGCCGCGCTGTAAGGTTGATTTGATAGCATGTATGTACACCTCGGTCTTGCCACTGCCGGTTATGCCATATAAAAGATATTCAGCCTTTTCCCCACGTTCAAGAGATTCCTCAATTCTATCCATGGCCTCCTGCTGAGACGGACTCAGGGCATAATCCTGCCGGCTATTATCTCTTACTTTTGATTCCACCTTGATATAACCTTTGGCCAGCAGTGATTTGATGCTATCTGCGGGAATTTTTCGCGTAAGCCAACTCTTGTCAACTGATCCCTGAGCCATGATGAGATCCATCGCTTCAGCCTGACGCGGAGCCTTTTTCCTAAGAATCTCCCCATCAACATCGGGTCGATAATCTCCCAGAATATATTGGCCATGATTTCTTGTGGCACGATATCCGGCATATGAACCGCTGATGTGTATAATGCCCTGACTCTCCAATAGGCTGATCTTGTCATCTTCGAGCCTGGCCCTGGCCTCTTTATATGGTATCTCTCCTCTTTCCATAAGTTCTGCCATGAAGTCCACCATATCAGGATGAAAACCGCTTGCTGCCAATTCATTCACGGCATCAGCGCCAAGCAATGAAATGACCCCTCTACCAGTCTTTTTACCTAAACGGCGTGGAATCATAGCCTTAATAGCGGTATACCAGGTGCAGCAGTAGTATTCCGCTATCCAACGTGACAATTCTAGGGCTTGAACGTCAATTACCGCAGATTCATCCAATACTTTTAGCACAGACTGACTACCTGGCCAGGCAGGAGCATCCACATTAATGATGATTCCTTCAGCCTTTCTGCCACCAAGAGGCACTAATACACGACGACCTAATTCAGCCTGCGAATCGATGGGGGGCAGGATATGATATGTAAATACACTGTCGTGTACCTGCAGAGGCAGATCAACCAGAACCTCAACATATTGCATCTTGTTCTCCTCTTAGACCGGCAGAAGCTGCTTAGCTCGCCATTTAAATATCATCAGATATTCTGCTATTGCGAAAAGCCCGTTCTGGGGGCGCAGTACCGAGCGCCTCATCACGAGCTTTTGCAATTTCTTTATATACTATTGGACAGTTTGTACTATAGTCCAGCCTGTTTTCTAAGCGTTTCGGCTTTATCAGTCTTTTCCCAGGTGAAGTCAGGATCTGGACGACCGAAGTGACCATAAGCTGCAGTCTTCTTATAGATGGGTCGTCTGAGCTCCAAATCTCTAATTATAGCCGCCGGACGCAGATCAAAGTTTTCTTTCACCAGAGCAACGATATCGGCATCAGGTATCTTACCGGTGCCAAAGGTCTCTACCCGTATTGATAAGGGTTGAGCTACACCAATGGCATAGGCCAGCTGGATCTCTGCGCGATCAGCTAATCCTGCGGCTACTAAATTCTTTGCTACATAGCGGGCAGCATAGCATGCCGAACGATCTACCTTGGTGGGATCCTTGCCGGAGAATGCTCCACCGCCATGCCGGGCCATCCCGCCATAGGTATCAACGATAATCTTGCGCCCGGTGAGACCACAATCCCCCTGAGGACCGCCAATAACAAAACGACCGGTTGGATTAACGTAGTATTTGGTGTTCTCATCCAGCATTCCTGAAGGAATGATCGGTTTGACTACATACTCGATAATATCTTTTTCAATAGTCTCCCTATCAATCTCCGGATGATGCTGAGTCGAAACGACTATTGCATCGATACGGCTCGGCTTATTATCAATATATTCAACAGTAACCTGGGTTTTGCCATCAGGTCTAAGATAAGGAATGGTGCCGGTCTTTCTGACTTCAGATAAGCGTTTGGCCATCTTCGAAGCAAGGTAGATGGGCATCGGCATATATTCTTCAGTTTCATTGGTCGCATAGCCAAACATCATGCCCTGATCGCCAGCCCCAATCGCCTCCAGGTCTTTATCGCTTATTTCGCCACGTTTGGCCTCGAGAGCTTGGTCAACCCCCATGGCGATGTCCCCGGACTGTTCATCAAGGGCAGTAAGCACCGCACAAGTCTCACTGTCGAAGCCATATTTAGCCCTGGTATATCCGATTTCCTGAATTGTGCTCCTGACCAGCTTGGGTATATCCACATAGCAATTGGTGGTTATCTCGCCAGCTACCATTACCAGACCTGTAGTCACCAGGGTCTCTGCTGCAACTCTTCCCATAGGATCCTGAGCCATGATCGCATCAAGGATTGCATCTGAGATTTGATCGGCTATCTTATCAGGATGTCCTTCTGTAACCGATTCTGAGGTAAAAAAGTTCCTTGTCATTTCCTCCATCTCCTTATTCCATATAGTTTATAAGAGCAACTACCTTATCGATTATGGCTGTTGCGACATCTTCTTTGCTCATCTTGGGCAGAGAATTCACGGACCCATCACGATCAATAAAGGTCACGATGTTGGTATCGACAGCGAATCCTGCTCCCTCCATGGTCACATCATTGGCAACTATGAAATCCAGATTTTTTTTATGCAGTTTTTTATTAGCATTTTCCATTAGATTCTGGGTCTCGGCCGCGAAACCCACCATTATCTGCCCTGGCTTCTTCTTTTCTCCAAGGGTTGCCAGAATATCAGTCGTCCCGACCAGTTCAATGATTAAAGGCTCTGAGCGGTCATTATCCTTCTTTAGTTTCTGTTCCATCATCTGGGCGATTCGGAAATCACCTACTGCCGCAGCTCCGATGATAATGTCACAGTCATCCTGGCAGCAAAGCATAGCCTCGCACATCTCCTCCGCACCCCAGACCTCAACGAATTTGCACCCGGAAGGAGGGACCAGATGCGATTTGCCACTGACCAGAATAACTTCGGCTCCACGATTTAAAGCCTCCTGGGCAATACAATAACCCATTTTGCCAGTACCCCGATTCGCAATAAAGCGGACCGGATCGATATCTTCGTATGTAGTTCCGGCATTAACCATCACTTTCTTACCGGCTAGATCCTGATTGGGGGTAAGCAGATTTTTTATCTGCAGATATATATCATCTATTTCCGGCAAACGCCCGACACCACTTACTCCGCAGGCCAGCATCCCGGTTTCCGGGTCCATAAAGCGGTAACCGAATGTCTGCAGTTTTTTCATATTATCCTGTACGATCGGGTTTAAAAACATATTTGTATTCATTGAAGGTACTACAAGAACCGGAGCTGTGTTGGCCAATACTATGGTTGATAGAAGATCGTCAGCCAGACCATAGGCCATCTTGGCAATAAAATTAGCGGTGGCCGGAGCTATAACCAAAAGATCCAGCTCCTCAGCAATGCCTATATGCTGTACTTTCCATTCCTGAGAGGTCTCCCATAGACTGGTCAAAACCTCACGTCCGGAAAGGGTTCTCATGGTCAACGGTGATATAAAGCGGGTAGCTGCTTCGGTCATGATCACTACTACATCTATGTCATTCTTCTTCAATTTGCTGACCAGTTCTGCTATCTTATAGGCTGCTATCCCTCCGGTTATACCTATTCCAACTGTCCTTCCCATGTATATCCTCCTTAGCGGACTCTGATCAGTAAATCTTGACTTTGCCTCTCATGATATCGTCTAGGGCAGTGGTTACAACTGTTGAAAGACGATAGTTCTCATCATTCTTCTTCTGTTCAGATAAATACCGGGCACGTTTGGCCACAGCAACCACTACCATGTACTTACTGTCAGCAACAGTCATAAGATCACGAGTAGACGGTGGGATCAAAAATATCACTTCCTAATCTTTATTTTGTATCCGGCAGCGTTCTGCGGTAACGATGGAAACAACCTTGTGGATAGCTGTCTCCAGTTCGTCGTTTACTACCTCGTAATTGTATCCAGGCAGATAGGACATTTCATCGAGGAAGGATTTCATTCTTCGCTCGATACTTTCAAGTGAATCCTTGCCGCGGTCCTTCAACCGGGCTTCCAGTTCTTCCGCACTAGGGGGAGAAATGAATATGTATACCCCTTCCGGCATTTTCGCCTTTACCTGCCGGGCACCTTGAACGTCGATCTCCAAAAGGACATCTCTTCCTTCGGCCAAGGTCTTCATGACGAATTCACGGGGAGTACCGTAAAACTTCCCGTAGACTTCGGCCCACTCAAGCAGCATATCCTGTTCAACCAGTTTGCCAAAATCCAGATCACTCATAAAAAAGTAATCTTTGCCGGGAATCTCCCCGCTTCTAGGCTCTCGGGTAGTTGCAGATATGGAATCTTCGATATCACCTACCCGGGCCAGTAAGGCTTCCCTGATGGTCCCTTTCCCTACGCCAGAGGGGCCGGAGATAACGAATAGGATACCCATTCTCCCCGATCCCCGATTATTACTAGACATCATCATTGGAATCTCGTGATCCCAAGCGATTTGCTACAGTTTCCGGCTGGACCGCCGAAAGAATAACGTGACCGCTGTCCGCCACGATGACAGCTCTCGTCCTTCTGCCATAAGTAGCATCGATAAGTACGCCTTTTTCACGGGATTCCTGGATTATCCTCTTGATGGGCGCCGACTCTGGGCTGACAATAGCAACAATCCTATTGGCAGCAACGATATTACCGAATCCGATGTTGATCAGCTTGATATCCATACTTCGCCTCCTAGATCAAGGTTTATTATTCAATGTTTTGTATTTGCTCTCTGATTTTTTCTAATTCAGCCTTGGCATCAACCACTAGACGGTTCATTTCAAGGTCATTGGCCTTGGACCCGATGGTGTTGATCTCCCGGAACATCTCCTGTAACAGGAAATCCCCCTTACGACCTACCGGTTCCTGGCTTTGCATCAGCTCTTCCATGTGTTGAATATGGCTTTTAAGTCTGATTATTTCTTCGGTAATATTGGACTTATCAGCGAATATTGCAACTTCCTGCATCAACCTCTGCTCGTCCAACATATCAGTCGGCACCCATTCAGCAATCCGTTGGCGCAACTTCGTCCCATATTCGCCAGCAACGGATGGGGAACGCATCTCCAGTTTCTCGGTAATAGACAGAATCAGGCCATTCCGGTAAACAATGTCGCGCTCCAGGTTCTTACCTTCCTTGATGCGCATGTCAACCAGGCTCCGCATTGCCATACTAATGGCACTTTGCAGAACCGGCCACAGTACCTCCAGGTCCTCTTCCTGCTCCTTGAGACTTACCACCTCTGGCAGGCGAAAAAGATCAATTATCTTGATTTCTGGAGATATATCCAGCTTTTCCGCCAATTCCTTTAAGTATCCATGATAAGCTATCGCCAGTTCGTTGTCAACCTTGATATTTCTTTGCGATTCTCCGGTTTTCTCGATATTAATGTTCAATTCCAGACGTCCGCGATTGACATATTTTTTTAGTTCTTCTTTAATATTCTCTTCCAAGGAATTGTAACGACGGGACATACGAATATAGGGGTCAAAGAAGCGGTGGTTGACGCCCTTAATCTCGCAGCTAACCTGATAGCCGTTTTCTTCTGTTTGACCACGGCCAAAGCCAGTCATGCTCTTTATCATATTAGAATTCTACCTTTCCGCTAACCGCCTTCTCGATCCGGTCAAAGGCTTCTTCCATTCTAGCCTTGTCCACCGTGAGCGCGATACGGAAGTACCCTTCGCCATATTTACCATAACCACTGCCGGGAGTAACTATTACCCCAGCCTGCTCCAGTATCATCTCAGCGAAAGATGCCGAGGTATGTCCCTTGGGTACAGGGATCCAAAAATAGAAACTGCCTTTGGGAGCAATAACGTTCCATCCCATTTTCTGCAACCTGGCTACCGCTATATCCCGGCGTTCCTGATAGATTCCCCGCATGACTTCCACACAGTCCTGTGGCCCATTCAGGGCTTCGATACCGGCATACTGTATAGCCTGAAAACACCCGGAATCAATGTTGGACTTGAATCGCGCCAATACCTCGACCGCCTGTTGATTACCTGCTGCCCAACCGATTCTCCATCCAGTCATATTATAAGTCTTGGAAAGCGAATGAAACTCTATACCCACCTCTTTGGCGCCGCGTGCCTGCAGGAAGCTTACCGGCCTCAACCCATCATAGGAGACTTCTGAATAAGGTCCATCATGACATACTAGAATATCGTAGGTTTTTGCAAACTCGACCACCTTCTCGAAAAAGTCGATATCGGCCACAGCGCCAGTGGGGTTGTTGGGATAGTTTATAAACATAAGTTTGGCTTGGGCGGCGACATCACTCGGTATGTCTTCTAATACCGGCAGAAAACCATTTTGCTCTAAGAGGGGCATAATATGAGTCTGACCGCCTGCCAATAAATTGCCTATACTGTAAACCGGGTAACCCGGGTCAGGTACCAGAGAGATATCCCCTTTATCAAGATAGGCAAAGGAAATATTGGCGATACCCTCTTTCGAGCCAATCAGCGTTACCACCTCAGTTTTGGGGTTGAGCTCTACGCCAAAACGGCCGCGATACCAGTCGGCTACCGCCGAGCGGTACTCCAAAAGGCCGATGGAGGAGGGGTACTGATGATTGGCGCTATCGTATATACTTTTGGCCATCCTGTCAATGATATGTTTGGGGGTCGGCTGGTCCGGGTCACCGATTCCGAGACTGATTATGTCTAGTCCTTTCTCCTTGGCCTCTGCTACTTTTTGTTCGATGCGAGCGAACAAATAAGGCGGCAGATTTTGCATGGGCGTATTCTCTTTCACTGGATCAACACTCCTCTGTATAATTAATGAATGGTTATTATCAGCACCTGATCCGACTTAGGAGGCAGCGTGCAATGGAGGACTTGCTAAGCATTAATTTTACCATATTTTAATGGTGAAACAAAAAGTCTTTGCCAGGTATACAAAATATATTTCCATAGCAGGCGTCCCCCCGACAGTAATAAGATCAGTATCCACTGCCAGGCAATAAGCGCTACTGTGTGAAATATTTGCTGTAATCCGGGCAAATAGAGGACGGCCATCTGCATTACTGTAGAGCAGGCGACAGCCCCCACTAGATAAGGATTGCTCCAAAAGCCCAGCTCAAATGGCGAGAGATGCTCGGAACGGCACTCGAAAACATAGAATAATTGAGCGAATACCAGGGTAGTTAGGGCCATGGTCCTGGCTACATCCAGTGAATCACTGCCACTCAAGCGCGACCAGAGTAGACCGACCGTAAATGCTGCCAGCGTGACTACTGCGATGTAGATTCCCCGACCGCCAATTATCCAGCCCAGACCGCGTTCAAATATACCTTCGTTCTTTGGACGAGGCGTTCTCAGCATAATACCCGGTTCCGGTGGTTCCACGCCCAGAGCCATGGCCGGCAAGCCATCGGTGATAAGATTTACCCACAATAACTGGATTGGCAGCAATGGCATAGGCATACCCAGCAAAGAGGCCATAAACATTACCAGCACTTCTCCGATGTTACACCCCAGCAAATAGCGTATGAATTTACGGATATTATCATAAATCGCCCGGCCTTCGTATACCGCCTGAACAATTGTTGAGAAATTGTCATCCGCCAGTATCATGGAGGCCGCCTCTCGACTTACTTCAGTACCGCTCTTACCCATCGCCACACCAATATCAGCAGATTTTAGCGCCGGAGCATCGTTTACCCCATCCCCGGTCATGGCTACCACCTGGTTTCTGCCCTGCAGTACTTTGACGATACGGTTCTTATGCTGGGGCGAAACCCTGGCAAAAATCCGGCTCCGCATCGCCTTATCATAAAGCTCCTTATCACTCATTTCGTCGATCAGTGCACCGCTGATCACTTCTTCACTGCTGGAAAGCCCTATTTCTCGAGCTATAGCCCCGGCGGTCAGCGGGTGGTCACCAGTTATCATCACCGGTGTGATTCCCGCCCTCAGACACTCTTGAACCGAACCGGCTACTCCCGGGCGAGGCGGATCGATCATACCACAGATTCCCACCAGTATCAGATCACTTTCCAGATTATCGTCAGACAGTTCTGTGGCCTGGGCTGGTGTCAAATAGCGATAAGCAAAACCGAGCACCCGCAAAGCTTCTTTCCCCCAGCGCGCCTGGAGTTCTGCAAAATATTCTCTGTCCCTTTCCTGGAACCGTTCCACTTTTTCACCTTTCAACAGCGCGGAACAGGATGCCATGACCACCTCCGGAGCACCCTTGACCAGAAGCAGGTATTCTCCGTTATTCTCAACCATTACACTCATAAGCTTTCGTTCCGAGTCAAAAGGAATCTCCTTGACCCGTTTTCCTTTAAAAACAGCAGCACCATTCAGGGCAAAGGTCTGCAGGGCAATCTCGGTGGGATCGCCGGAGTAAACCGTTCTTCCCGCTGTCTTTTCTCCCACGGCATTGTTGCAGTTGCCAGCTATGGTCAGCAGCATATTGCTTTCCGGATCGTTTAAGGCTTTCACCATGCGGCTGTTCCGATAGATAAGACTATTACCCTTTATCTCATCACTGCGGGTCTCAACCAACCCGCCCATCGTGGCCATCCTTTTAACCTTCATTTGATTTTGCGTAAGGGTCCCCGTTTTATCCGAACAGATCACAGTGGTACAGCCCAGCGTTTCTACGGCAGAGAGCCTTCTTACTATAGCATTCTTTCCGGCCATCCTTTGTACACCCAGGGCCAGCACTACTGTCACTATGGCGGGAAGTCCTTCCGGAATGGCGGCAACCGCCAGGCTTATACCGGCCATGAACATGGTCATAACAGCTTCTCCGCGATATATCCCCAACCCCGCAACCATTGCGCAAACACTCAGACATATAATTATCAGATACTTTCCTAATTGATCCAGTCGTACCTGTAGCGGTGTCATTTGTTGCTTCTCTTCCTGTATCATGGCTGCAATATTTCCCATTACAGTATCCATGCCTGTAGCTACGATAACGCCGCAGCCTCTCCCCCGGGTGATAGTCGTTCCCATAAAAGCCATATTGCTGCGTTCAGCCAGCATGATTTCGCTAGTATATATCACTCTGTGATCTTTATTCACTGGCAGAGATTCTCCGGTCAGCGAAGATTCATCCGCCTCCATACCGCTGCTGGAAAGCAGCCGCAGGTCAGCAGGTACCCGATCTCCCGCCTCCAGTAAAACAATATCTCCCGGAACCAACTCTTTAGCCGGAACAGATTTATGGTGTCCTGCCCTTACCACCATGGCAACAGGTGCCACCATTTCCTTGATGGCTTGCAGTGATTTTTCGGCGCGGTATTCTTGGATAAACCCTAATACCGCATTGAGAATAACGATGGCCATTATGGTTATCGCATCGGTCATGGCTCCGATCAAACCTGAAATTACTGTTGCTGCCAGCAGCACCAATACCATGGTGTCAGTAAATTGCTTGAGCAACATGAAGGCAGGATGAACTCCCTTAACTGCAGTAAGCTCATTGCTATATTGTTGCTGCCTGCGGGCAACTTCAGCTGCGCCGAGTCCTTTTTCATAATCACTCCCCCAGGCGATAACACTCTCATCACCACTTAATTGATACCATTCTTGTTTGTTCATAGAATCTCTCCTATTTAAGTCCAAAATCGTCAACCCGATGAATGGCAGACTGCCTCCCCAATTCATATTCTTGATCAGAAAAGAAAATAACCGGTAGGACAGCCCTTTCAGCTGTTACCGGTTATTTGCCAAACATTATGGATTGTATTATTTAGTCCCGGGACCTGACTTTCAGCCAGTTGGCAATAGCAGGATAGACCTTATGGCGTGCAATGCTGCCGAATACCAACCCCCCATGGCCAACAGGATACTCAATGAATTTCTTGTCCGGAGACGATATCACGTCCATGACGGCTTCAACCTGAGCAGAGGATACTATGTGGTCATTCTGACCTGCCAGAGCCAGGGTATTAGCCTCAATGGTGCTCAGATCCACCCGCATCCCCCGCAGCTGGAACTGCTTATTTATCAGCTTGTTTTCGGAGTAGATGTCTTTGGTCCACTGCCGGTATGCTTCACCCGGGAAATTGATGTTGTCGTTTACCCATTTATTTAGAAGCTTCCAGGATTGCACCGGAAGATCCTCATCGATCATTTTCCAAAGACGGGTATAGGTTCCCAGGAAGTTGTTGACCGGATTTAGCATCTTGACCCCATAATCGATAAAATCACTGGGTATGAGTTGATAAGTGTCAACTATCTTGTCGGCTTTAAAATCCTTGTCTCTGAACCAGACTGAAGAAACCCCGGCTTCACTGAAATCAATGGGAGACGCAATATATACCATATTCTTTATCCGAGGCAGACTCGATAGAGAGGCATACATTGCCGCCATGGTTCCTCCCATACAGTAGCCGATAATGCTGATCTCATCACAACGCGAGAACTGGCATACCTTACGGGCAGCGTTGGCTATATAATCAAAAACCAGGTCGGCGTATGATAATTTCCGGTCTTCCCATTGGAACTCACCCCACTCCAGCATGTAGACATCAAACCCTGAATCGACCAGGTATTCTACCAAACTCATGCCCGGGTATAGATCCAGTATATAGGCTTTGTTTATCAGGGCGTATATCAGAAGTACCGGTGGACGGTATTTAATACCCTTGTTAGAAATATACCGATATAATCGGGATTTATTCTTACGCCAAACCACATCCTTGGGTGAGATTCCCGTCTGAGGATCGGGATCAAAGGTCAACATCTCCGCCCATTTACGGGTGGTCTCATTAGCCCGATCTATACTCTCTTGTATCTGTTCTGCTACCTCATCTGCTGTCCCAACCAAAAAAAACTGCTTCTTCATCCGGTTATCCCTCGCTAAATCAAGAATTCCTTTATTTTATAACGTGTTGGCGCGGCGGAATAACTACAGCCTCACCATCCAGGATCAATTCTTCATGCTGGTTATAACACGAGGTCCTCAGTTTGATTCTGCCTCGAGGCATCTTCTCTATTACCTCGGTCTGCGCTCTTATAGTATCATTTATGAAACAAGGCTTTAGAAAGGTGAGGTTCTGGACTTCATATACCGTACCTGCTCCCGGCATACGGTTACCGACCACCGTAGAGAGCAACCCTGCCAACAGCAGGCCGTGGACGATACGTGTTTTATAATGGCCGGCATTCGAGCGCACTTCATTAACATGCAACCAGCTGAAGTCGCCGGTGACACCAGCGTAATTGTAAACATCAGTCTCGGTAATGGTTTTCTCTATATAGCCGATATCACCGACTTGCAATTCTTCATATGTGTGTTCAATCAAGCATACTCCCCCTTTAATGAAAGTTCTGCGAACTATAAACCCGTATCCTTTTTCCGGGGTTTCTTTTTGGGTGTCGGGTTTGACTCGGTTGGAACTGTGGGGATCTCTTCGGACTTACTTGCCAGGATAGCTATGATATCATCAAGTTTTTTTTGCATATTGAGGTTCTCCTGACGGAGATTCTTTATTTCATCCTTGAGATTTGCATTAAAATCTACCAGCTTGATAAGGCCGGTGGTTATCCGGTTTATATTAGTAGAAAACTGAAGATCCAGATCATCCACTTTATCTTCCAAACCAATTACTAATTCGGCCACCCTGGCAATATCCTTCTTAGAAGGCGCCGGGTGAACCTTGTAATAACTATCCAGGTTCTGCTCGGATATTTTATGATAGTTAAGCATTTGGTCTTTGACCTGATCAAGCGCGGTTACAAATGTTTGAGTAGTAATGAACTCCTTGAACGCCTGGCTCCATGCATCTTCATTCTTAAAATACATTTCCTTCCATAACTCAACATAGTCAGGCATCACTACCTTCTGCTTTTCTTCATCTTTTCTCCGCGTTTTCTTATTAGCATCTGCTGGCAATACCTTGTCCCTTCTTTCCCCGATAGTGTTAAATATACTGTTGCGCCTAAGCTTGGACTACTTTATATAAGACAACGCGGCTACAGCTGCCCCCGGCAACTATAACCGCCTTTTATTGCAAACTTATGTTTACAGGTTATTAACTTTCTTAGTCAATTCCTCGACCTTTTTGGTCAAATCATCAATGTAATTAAAGGTGGGGATATCCATGTTTTCAAATGCATTGGTTACGGCTTCCTGAATCATTTTCTGCATCTGCTGCTGATTCTTCTTGGCCTGGCTCATCAGTTCCTCTACCAGCTTATTGTTCTCATCGCGGGCTATCTTGCGCTGATCTACATACTTTTTAACCATGTTTTCTATCTGTTCCTGGCTCCATGACAGGCTGCCCAGGGTAACCAGCCAGATATCCCACATTTTTTCTGAAGAAGATTCTGCCAGGGCAAAGGACTTTACAAAATTCTCCTTAGTGCTCATTCAAATTGCTCCTTTCAATTATAAACAGCGTTATTTAAGGATGCTGACTGTCAACATCACCTCCTCCAATGATATAATGATATACCATAAATGTACAATGAATATATTGCCTGGTAACTTGGCGATATCTGTATAGAACTGCAGTATTATTCATCTAATACTTCATCAAGATACTATATTCTATATTGTATCAAATATCAGATAATTGCAGTAAAAAATTTATTTATTCAGAATAGTTTTAAATTATACGACAATTGTGAAACGGAGTGACAGACGTGGGATTTAGAAAGATATTCGATGTAATTCCTGACACTGATTAGTGTCGAATTCTTCTTCAGCGGTAGCAATGAGGAAGTTCATTCCTGATAAGATATGTTTTTCTCCTATGACTACATTATCAAATATTCCATAAGATCGCAAGGTAAAAAAGGCTACCCGCTCCCCAAAAAGGAGGACATGATGGGGGCGAAATATCTCAATCTCTTCAAGTAAAAAAGGCAAACAGGCAAGTATCTCATCATTTGATGGTTTTACCGGTATTCCCTCGCAGGTCTTGCCGCTAAGCAGACAGTTGTTGTCCCGGACTACACAGCCAGTATCATTAAAACTGCTGATACTGCTCCGAATGGCACAAGCCTTGGGTTGACAGCGAACCATATAATTGTGATAAACATTTTCTACTTTAAAGTCTTTTTTGACCAGATTTCTGAGCTCAACTAAATTAGATAAATCACGGGTAAAGGCGCTCTCGCATTCAAAAACCATGAGGACATCAGGATCTAGTTCACCCTTGCCCATAGAAGGCCGCCTGACGCAATGTAATAGAGCATCGCAACGTTTGCATTTAGCTACCCTTTCCTCCATCTCAATTACCCGGCGAATGTTCAGGTCACGGTTGCCGTTGGCCACAATCTCTCCCCCTAGGAACTCGCACTTCCTCCCCCGAAATTAAAGGTCGGCAAAACATCGCAACCCTATACAAACGGAACTCGGTCTATCCATAAGAGTTATTCTGGAGTAACGAGTTAATATATGAACCAGGTCCTTCTTCGGTGCATCATTTGGTTTCTAATTTATATAGATATTCCCGGGTCCTGCTGTTGACTCCCCAGGTGGCATCAGCGAGTTTAGCAGAAACATAACTGCGCATATTATCATCTATTTCGGGATCCATTTTGTCAAAGAGAACATAAAATACTCGCAGGATATCATTCATATTCATCATCATTCTTTCAACAGGTACATTTTTTAGGATAGATTTCTTATTGCCGTAGAAATAAACCAATCGCTTGAGCATCCAAGCTATTTCTACATTGGACCACATCTTCTTGTCGATTATCTCATCTAATAACTGGTCTGGACCCATGGAATTCTCTTTATTTTCAAGTTCCACCCATTCGGGGCTGCCAAATACCGTCTTAGGCATGAAAAGTGCACTTACATCTACTTCGTCCATTATTATCCTCCTGATTCTATTCGTTAATTATGCGGGTTGCAGATTTATAATACCCACCCCAATAAGAATCAGTCAATGCAGAATAAATTACTCCACCACTGCGGGGCGAGCTGGAATGTACGAAACGTCCGTCCCCGCAATAAATACCAACATGGAATATGCCCCCGCCGCTGTAGGCAAAGAAAACCAAGTCTCCTGCCTGCAGATTCTCACGGGCCACTGCTTGTCCCAAATTACTCTGTGCTGCTGCATTGTGGGGCAGGCTATATCCAGCCTGGGCGTATATGTAACGGGTAAAACCTGAACAATCGAAGCCGCCCGGACCGGTGCCTCCATAAGCATAAGGCGTACCAATATACTGGGCTGCTGTTTGCACAATTGCTGCTCCCGTACCGCTGGCAGTGGAGCCGCGAGATACCGGTTGGCGGTTTTGGGCTTCGCCGCTCACTATGAGCTTTTGCCCGATCGACAGGTTTTCCTGGCAATTATTATTCAACGCCTTCAGTTGCGCGATTGTCATACCATGCAGGGTGGCAATCTTCCAGAGAGAATCCCCGGCTTGCACATAATATGTTTCCTGCTTGTCGGAAGCAGTATAGCCTGCTGCTGATTTGTTAACAGTTTGTTGGCCTGAATCGTTGCTGGAATTAGATGTTGGAATAATTAGCTTGTCGCCAATCCGCAGTGCATTGTTTTGAAGATTATTGGCAGATCTAATACTCTCGACAGAAGTGTTATATTTGTTGGCAATGTTCCAAAGGTTATCACCTGCTTTTACCGTGTAATTGGCATTAGCAGCCTTAGCACTGGAGACATCAAACAGAGTAATTAATAGCACCGCACATAAAACAAGTAAATTTTTCCTCATTCTTTCCCTACCCTTCATAAAATCAAACCCGGTAATTGGTTTGTATTCTACAAGGATAAGAAATTTCCTGCCAGAAAATTAAAAACTTTATGATTATTATTTATTTTTTAGCAGTTTTTGTTTTATACTCTTGAAAATAATGTCGTCTATTCCACAGGAGCCCAATGCTGAATGACTCTCCATGCTGTCGATTCCATGAAAATCTGATCCCCCAGTGATTATCAGGTTATCCCGATCAGCTATATTTTTGTAATAGATTACTTGTTTAAGGTCGTGTTCAGGATAGATAGCCTCTATTCCATCGATCCCCAGATCAATAATTTCAGATATTGTTCTTTCATTTCTGATCAGCCCAGGGTGAGCCAATACCGCCGTTCCGCCAGCCTGATGTATAAGAGTGATGGCTTCTTCCGGCGGAAATTTATAACGCGGAACATAAGCTGGACGCCCTTGTCCGATATACTTGTCAAAGGCTTCTTTTATGCTTTCCACATAGCACCTGTCTTTTAAGGCCATGGCGATATGCGGCCGGCCTATCAGGTCTCCTTTGGCTTGCTTCTCTACTTCTTCTACGGTGATTGGCAGACCTAATCCAACCAGCTTTTCAATCATCCCCACTGCCCGCTCCCATCGGCAACTCTTGATCTCCTCCAGGCGGGAGCGCAATCTCTGATCATCGGCATTAACATAGTACCCCAGGATATGGACCTCTCCAGCTTCGACATCGGTATTTATCTCGATACCTGGAATGAAATCGAGACTGAGCTGCTTGGATTTTAGATATTCAGCCGCTGAAACCAGGCCATTCATTGTATCATGATCAGTGATGGCAATCCCGGTCAACCCGATTTCTATTGCCAATTCAATAACCTCAGCAGGAGTCAACAGCCCATCTGAAGCAGTAGTATGGACATGTAAATCATACATTGAAAAATCCCCTAGATCATAATATGGTCTTAAATAGCCGCAAAGCATTGCCGGAGAGGATCATCTCCTGCTCTGCCGCGGAAAACCCGCGTCCGGCCAGGAGAGATCCCCATTCATTATAGCTTTCAATACCGGGCATGACCAGCTTGGTTGCTCCATCAAAATCCGATCCCAGAGCCAGATGCCGCACCCCAATCGTCTCAGCAATATATACCATGTGATCCAACAAATCATTGATGCCTGCTGCTTCATTTCTGATAAAATCGCTCACCATGGTCACTCCAATGATGCCATCTTTTTGCGCCACGGTTTTTATTTGATCATCCGATAGATTGCGGGGAAAATCGCACAATTTCCGAGTATTGGCGTGGCTCACCATGACCGGTCCACTATAAATCTCGGCGGCCTCATAGAAAGAAGCCGGCCCGACATGAGCCAAATCCAGTACCATATCAAGGCGAGCCATTTCCTGTATCATTTTTCGGCCTAATCTGCTCAGACCTGCTCCAGGATCACCTTCCATTACTCCATCAGCAATTGTATTGCGATGATTCCAGGTAAGGCCCAGGCTTCGCAATCCCAAACGATGCATTAGCCTCAGCATTTCTAACTCACCACCTAGAGCATCCGCCCCTTCCAGGTGTAATAAGCAACCGATCTTGTCAGCGTGCCCGGGCACCAGTAAATCATCATAGCGGCAAACCAGGTAGGCCAAATCAGGGTTTAGGGCAATCTGCTCATGAAAATAATCCATCTGCTTTAATACCTGCCGGAGCATATTGCTTCCCTCCGCAGGAGAAACAAATAGTGCGAATACCTGCAAACGGATTCCTGCACTGCTGGCCCGTTCTAAATCGAAATGTGCAGAATTATGCAATAAAGGTTCTCCGGACTGAAACAGTAGCGAAATAGTATCACAATGAAGATCGGCAATAAACATAATTAACCCCCCGGTCAAAATATTAAATAAACCTGCTTTATTAAAGCAGGTTTAAGTTTATTATGTATTCGCTTTCTGTCTATCTATTTAGCGAGGTTCGATGATGAGTTTGATAGCAGTCCGTTCTTCTCCGTCGATTTTAATATCTGTAAATGCAGGTATGCATATGAGGTCCATTCCGCTGGGGGCAACGAATCCTCGTGCAATTGCTATGGCCTTAACAGCCTGATTGATTGCGCCGGCGCCGATGGCCTGGATTTCGGCAGCACCCTTCTCTCTTAAAACTCCTGCAAGTGCTCCTGCTACAGAGTTTGGGCTAGATTTTGCTGAAACCTTTAATACCTCCATTATTAAAACCCCCTCAAAAATAAATAAAACAATAGATAGACTGCTCTCTTAAAATGTATATTCTAAGTCAAACTAGGAATTCCTGCTTTTGAAACAGAAATATTGGTTATTTTTTCATATTCAGTATTATAAATGCTGCGACACCCTTTGTATTCCGGTAACTTGTCCTTTGCTATCGTCGAAATTGATCACCACTGCTTCAAACTGTAGCGGACCCTTGGCTACTTCCAGGCGTACTGGCCGCTGATACACAATCTTCTGAATGACCATCTCCTTGTCCATACCTAGAATAGAATCCAACGGGCCGGTCATGCCGACATCAGTTATATATGCAGTACCATTGTCAAGAATTCTCTCATCAGAAGTCTGTATATGAGTATGAGTCCCCAGAACAGCTGTGACTCGCCCGTCAAAATAGTTGGCAAACGCAAGTTTTTCTGAGGTAGCTTCAGCATGGAAATCAACCAGTATGATATCTGCCTTTTCTCTGATCGCTTCCAGAATCTCGTCTACAGCTCTGAAAGGACAATCAAGCGGTGACATAAAAACACGTCCCATGGCATTTATTACAGCTACTTTTTGATTTATACCAGCGGTAAAGATATGGTATCCCTGTCCCGGACAGTGCGGTGGAAAGTTGATCGGTCTAATCAAGCGAACTTCGTCATCAATAAAATTATATATATCTTTATTATCCCACACATGGTTTCCCATGGTAAGTACATCAATCTCCATATTTAATAATTCATTCAGCACATCGCGGTTAAGTCCTCGCCCGCCAGCAGCATTTTCGGCGTTGGCAATTGTAAAGGATATCTCATGTTTATTAATGATCGAAGAAAGTACTTCTTTGATCGCCTTCCGTCCAGGTTTACCTACAATGTCTCCAATGAAAAGTATATTCAATGCTAATCCCCTTTAATAGTTTTTTATTGAGTAATACCATTTTACCACTATAATTCCTAATACAAAAACAAGAGAGTCACAACGCGACTCTCTTGTTATCTCATTCAGACAAAACTATTTAGCAAATTCTATTGAACGGGTCTCCCGGATCACCATGACCTTTATTTGGCCAGGATAGTCCAGTTCTTCCTCAACCTTGTGAGCAATACTCTTGGCCAGATTTATTGATTGCAGATCATCTATTTCCTCAGGTTTTACTATGATCCGGATCTCACGACCAGCTTGGATAGCAAAGGATCTATCTACCCCGGAGAAGGAATCTGCCAGACCTTCAAGCTTCTCCAGTCTTTTGATGTAAGTCTCCAGAGTTTCTCTGCGCGCGCCTGGACGGGATGCGGAAATGGCATCGGCTGCCTGAACCAGTACTGATTCAATGTTCTCAGGTTCAACATCGCCGTGATGAGCAGCGATTGCATTGATCACTTCTTTGCTCTCACGGTGTTTACGGGCAAGTTCTACCCCGATCTCTATGTGCGGTCCACTCACCTCATGGTCCACTGCCTTGCCGATATCATGCAGCAACCCGCCACGTTTGGCAAGAGTGATGTCGACACCCAACTCAGCAGCCATGACACCTGCCAAATGAGAAACCTCCACCGAGTGCTTAAGTACATTCTGTCCATAACTGGTTCTGTACTTCAAACGACCCAGTAAGCGAATCAGCTCAGGATGCAACCCATGAACCTCAGCCTCGAACGCTGCTGCCTCACCTACCTCGCGAATCTCCTGGTCGAGTTCCCTTTGAGCCTTCTCTACCATCTCTTCAATACGAGCAGGGTGTATACGCCCATCGGAAACTAGATTATCCAGAGCCTTGCGTGCAATCTCTCTACGGATAGGATCAAAAGAAGATAGAATTACCGCTTCAGGAGTGTCGTCAATAATCAAATCTACCCCGGTTAGAGTCTCAAAGGTGCGAATATTCCGACCCTCGCGGCCGATTATCCTGCCCTTCATTTCATCATTGGGGAGGGCTACGACAGATACTGTAGTTTCTGATACCACATCAGCAGCACATTTTTGAATGGCAATAGTGACTATGTTTCTGGCACGTTTGTTAGCCTCTTCTTTTGCTTCAGCTTCAACGGTTTTTATTAGAGTCGCGGTCTCTCGACGAATCTGCTGCTCAACATTACTCAAAAGCAGTTCCTTGGCATCTTCAGAACTCAACCCCGACAAGCGTTCAAGTTCTTTTAATTGTTGGGTTAAAACCAATTGCAGATCCTGACCGGTTTTCTCGATTTCCTTTTCCTTATCCTGCAATGCCTGTTCTTTTTTCTCGATATTATCGGTCTTTTTATCCAGAGCCTCTTCTTTTTGCAGAATGCGTCTCTCTATACGATCCAGTTCACGCCGGCGTTCACGTATATCTTTTTCTGCTTCCTGCCGATTTCGGTGGATCTCATCCTTGCCCTCAAGTAAGATCTCTTTCCTCTTAGCCTCAGCCTCTTTGGATGCTTCATCTATTACTCTTGTAGCCTCTGCTTCAGCAGCACCAAGCTTGCTTTCAGCAATAAAGCGTCTAGCATAATACCCTGCAGCCAAACCAATAGCAAGCGCAATTACACTTGCAATCAATACCCATAAATAACCTATTTCGTTCACCTCCTCATAAATAATAAAAATAATTAATACCATTAATCCAAATAAAAAACCGAGTTAACAACCCGGTTCCAAGAAGTATATTCTTATTTTTACCATACGTTATAGTATAGTGACCTCATTGCACTTATAATTTTGGTCATAATACACCGGCGTACCGATCACAACGTTGAACCCGTTCTATTCTATAAACAACTCATTGTATCAGCATCTAAAAAAGCCCGATAACTAATACAAGCCCCATCGAATATCCAGGGAATAATCTATATAAAATAAACAGCAGTTCTTCAGGCAAAATTCAAGAATATATCTTCTATCCAGATTCCTATATTTGATTCTAGTAATTTTGCCCTTTAGTGTCAAGCTTCCTCCGGGCTTTCAAAACCGGAACTCAGTCTGTTTGCCAGCGCCTCTTTGATGCGGGTTTCCAAGTTGTTGAAAAAGTCGGGATTGTTTCTAATATATTCCTTGGCGTTTTCCCGACCTTGTCCCAGTCTTTCTCCCTCATAGGAGTACCAGGAGCCACTTTTTTGAATAATCTCCATTGAAGCCGCCATATCCAATAGATCACCTTCACGCGATATGCCTTGACCATACATTAAATCAAAGTCCGCAATTTTAAATGGCGGCGCTACCTTGTTTTTCACTACTCGGGCAACTGTCCGATTCCCGATAAGTTCTGTACCCTGCTTGATGGCCTCTCCTTTTTTCACTTCAATACGCACAGAGGAATAAAATTTTAAAGCCCGTCCACCGGTTGTAGTCTCTGGATTACCATACATGACTCCTATCTTTTCGCGGATCTGATTTATGAAGACAACACAGCAACGCGACTTGCTGATATGAGCAGTCAGTTTGCGCATGGCCTGCGACATTAACCTGGCTTGCAGTCCGACATGTGAATCTCCCATCTCCCCATCCAGTTCCGCCCGAGGAACCAGAGCTGCTACCGAGTCAATCACCACGATATCTATTGCACCGCTGCGAACCAGCGCTTCGCAAATCTCCAGGGCCTGTTCCCCCGAGTCCGGTTGAGATACCAATAGATCATTTATGTTAACACCTAGTTTTCGTGCGTAAAGCGGGTCCAGCGCATGCTCTGCATCAATAAAGGCTGCCATACCACCTTCCCGCTGTGCTTGCGCCACTGCATGCAGGGCGACTGTGGTCTTACCAGATGATTCAGGACCAAATATTTCTATTATCCTTCCGCGGGGGAGACCGCCAGCACCTAAGGCTATATCCAACGATATACAACCAGTAGGAATTACATCAACGTTCATAGCAGCGGCTTCGCCCAAGCGCATGATTGATCCTCGGCCGAATTGTTTCTCAATAGATTTGATCGTGTTATTCAAGGCCTCCATCTTACCGTTGTTTACTTGATTATTATCCATGGGCCCCCTCCTCAAACATTTGTTCGCTTTTGATTATAATCCTCTTACGATTTCCCTGTCAATAAACTTCCATAAAATAATAGACACAGAAGGACACAGATCTATATGATTTACGCAGTTTAGAACAACTAAGTCCCCGGCGGACATAGAAACCCGCCCTACATCTTCATAACCATTTCAGATAATCTGCGTTAATCATTAACCATCTGCGATAATCTGCGTCTAATAGCGTTACCCTTTCGAAAGTATTCGTCTCCGGAGAATATCCAGGGCTGTACGAGCGGAGAGCATGCGGATGCCATCGCGTCCGCCTACAAAACGCATTTCTTTGACTATACAGTCTGTTGCATCTGCCAGGGCAATATAAACCAGACCCACAGGCTTGGTTTCACTTCCCCCCTCAGGCCCAGCGATCCCGGTTATGCCAATTCCATAATCGACTCCCGTTCTATTTCTGATTCCCATGGCCATCTCCCGTGCCGTTTCCGAGCTGACCGCTCCGAATTTTTCTATCGTTGCGTTCTGTACATTCAGGTATAGGTTTTTGGCTTCATTGCTATAAGAAATAACTGCCCCCCAAAAATAATGAGAACTGCCCGCTAGATCTGTGATCATTTTGGAGAGTAATCCACCAGTGCACGACTCCGCAACAGCTACTTTTTTGCCTCGCTCCATCAGAAGGTTGGCTACTACTGAAACCAGAGTGTCTTCGTCATACCCGAATACGCCATCACCCAGTTTAGAAGTTATTCTTGCGCTTAATTCGTCCAGTATGACTTGGCTGGATGCTTCATCAGCTCCTTCGGCGGTCACCTTGACATGCACCTCACCATCCTTGGCCAGCAATGCCAGGCTGCAGCCCTTTGGATCATCGATGATTTCAGAGAGCATTTCATCTACCTGCGATTCTCCTGGCCCCAATACCTTGATAGTCCGCATATGCGCTCTCCTGCATTCAGACCCACATTCTTTGATTAACACAGGCAGGGCTTCGTTGATGAACATCGGTTTCATCTCCCGAGGTGGCCCGGGTAGCAGGATTATGATCTTATCATTTTTGCTAAGATACATGCCTGGAGCTGTCCCCAGATCATTGCGAAGTATAACAGCCTCTGGCGGAAACATAGCTTGTTTAAGATTGATTTCAGGCATCTTGCGCTTACGACGAGCAAAAAAGTCCTCGAGTCGATGCACTTCCTCCTGGACCAGTTCCATCGTAGCATTCATTACTTCGCAGGCAATGGTTTTTGTAAGATCATCCAGTGTAGGCCCAAGGCCTCCGCTGGATATTACCACATCCGCTGATTCCAGTCCCAGTTTAAAAGCACGCCTGATGCTTTCTTCATTATCACCAACAATACTTTTAGCCACTACACGTATGCCGTTTTCAAAAAGTTTTTCCGAAATAAAGACTGAATTGGTATCCATAGTAGTACCCAGCAGAAGCTCCGTACCAGTAGATACTATATAGGCCTTTTTCATCTGGTCATCTCCTTAACCTTGTATCTCACCTTATTATAGACATATATCATTCATCATATCGGATCGTACAGATTTTTACAGCAAAAAAAAGCACGGCAAATCTTGGTGCCGTGCTTCTTTAATATATATCTTAGATTAGAGCCCCCGAAACCAGCTCCTGGAAGCGTTCACGGTCTATGGATTCCTCTTCCAGGATAGCTTCCGTTAGTGAGTACAGGACATCCATATAAGAGTTAAGCAGGTCGCGGGTCTGTTCTTCAATAGCGGATATGATTTGCTGGCATTCTTCAAACATTAATTTTTCGGGAATATGCCCGCCCTTGACGATTCCCAGGCCCGATAGTCCAGCTTCGACGATCTGTCGCGCCGTCTGCCATGCCTGATCAAAGTCACCGGCAGCTCCGGTGCTGCGATTCCCAAATTTTATCTCTTCCGCGATGGCTCCGCCTAGTGCCACCATGATCTGTTGCTCAAGTTCCTCGCGCGTATATAGGTATTGATCATCTTTGGGAGACTTGCGCATAAAACCAAGAGCCTGTCCCCGCGGAACAATGGTCAATGCCGAAACCGAACCAGTGTTAAGCATTTCACTAACTATTGCATGACCACTCTCATGCACGGCTACTCGATTGATTTCCTCATCCGATGGTTTGCGTTCCAGTTTTTCGCCCAAGATGACTTTGTTAATGGCCTCGGAAAAATGGCGGTTCTCAATGGCTGTGGCATCCTCGCGCAGTGCAAGGATAGCTGCCTCGTTGGCCAAACTTTCTAGATGAGCACCAGAAAAACCGAAGGTGGCCTGAGCTATTTCATCCAATACATCAGGATTGGCAATCGGCTTGTTGCGGGTATGGATATCAAGGATCTGACGCCTACCAACACGATCCGGCAGCCCGACTTGAACCTGGCGGTCAAAGCGCCCCGGCCTCACCAGAGCCGGATCCAGCATATCGGCCCGGTTAGTCGCAGCAATTACCAGTATGCGGGGGTCATGATTACCTTCGATCCCATCCATCTCCACCAGCAGTTGGTTTAGGGTTTGATCATATTCCATATGACTGTTATGGGTACCCCTGCAGGCTCCCAATACTTCCAATTCATCGATAAAAATAATAGCACTTCTTGCCTTCTGTCCGGCAGCCTTTTTTCGGGCGTCCCGGAACAATTGTCTTACCCGCTTGGCGCCTACGCCAGCATACATCTCCACGAACTCGCTACCTGAGGCAGAAAGAAAGACGGAGCTGGTCAAGGTGGCTGCAGCTCGTGCCAGCAGTGTCTTGCCCGTTCCCGGTGGTCCGACTAGGAGTACTCCTTTCAGCGGCCTGATCCCCATTTTTACGATCTCTTCTGCCTTGACAATAAACTGCAGCGCTTCTTTTAATTCCTGGATGGCGGTCTGCTGCCCGCCGATATCGGCGAAACTTATTCCCGCATCCAGCTTGATGCTTTCTCCACCCTGCATGAATTTTATACCGCCCTGGCTCTGGGCAAAAAGATAAAATGCTGCCGCCAGAGCCAGCAGAAGCAGCACTGGAGTAACATTGAATCCGATTATCGCCATAAATATTATCATAGCCAATCCCGATCCGGCTGCTATTTCTTTCATCTGGATACCCCTTTACAAAATTGTATTAATCTTTTAAGCATCTCCGTCTATCAAATGCTTAGAGTCGATCCTGTCGATAACCTGGTACAGATAATAGTCCCCATCTTCCATCTGCAGATAAAGCCGCTCATTGTCGATATAGAGTTGGTAATCAATATCCTTGCTCTGCAAATACTTGTCCAGATCATGCTGCAATGATACAAAGGTACTGTTAGCAGCAGCCTCGTATACTGCTGGTTGCAGATAATCGAAGGCATTTTGCATCTCGCTGCTACGTTTGTCAGCGATGACTATGCGGTATTTGCCGCTAACCATATCTGCGCCGACATACTTGCTGACAGCTAACCAGGTTTCTTGCATGTTTTCCACCTTACCCGGATGTAATGATATAACCGTTAATTTGCCTTGCTTCTCAAGTTGGACTGGCCCGCCGCTTAGCTCAGTGAGGCCCCTTTTCATACTGCGCGTAGTCAGTTCATTATTGATATAAAAGCCCCCTAAAAACAGACCCAATGATACTAAAAGGGCCACGGCAAAGACGGCTATGCGGAAATCATGGTTTTTCACCGAATTACCCCCCTTTTCCCAATAAATTATAGCACAGCTTGCCTGCCCAAACCGTGCTTAAAATCTGGTAAATAGGTCGTTTTAACCCTTATTACTATTGGCAAAAATAAAAAGAGCTGCCATGCTTTATGGCAACTCTTGCATATTCTGTTTTTTAGTTTTATTTTTCTTCCAATGCTTTGTAGCGATAGAAGTACTCTGCCCCTGATACCAAGGTGATCAGGACTGCTATGTACATCGCCCAGTCCCCCAGAGGGACTTTGGTATACACTACATAGTATTTCTGCAATATCACCAGAAGAACTGCGATAACTTGAGTAATAGTTTTCAGCTTACCCCAAATACTGGCCGGTATTATGATTCCCTCTTCGGCTTTCACTGCCCGCAGACCAGAAACTGCAAATTCGCGTCCAATAATAACGATTGCTATCCATCCCGCCATCTGGTGGAGTTCAACCAGACTAATTAACGCGGCGGTAATCAAAAGTTTATCAGCCAGCGGGTCCAGGATTATACCCAATTTGGTGATTTGACGCCAGCGTCGAGCCAGATAACCATCCAGACTGTCAGTAAGAGCGGCTAGAATAAAGATAAAAGCTGCCAGAAAACTACCATATGGAATATTCACCAACAAGAGAAACACAAACAGCGGTATCAAAATAATACGCAGGACTGTTAGCTTATTGGGCAGATTCATATATTGCCTCTCCAATCAAATCCGTATTTCGTACTGCTTTCAAATAGACCTCGGAGAATTCACCTCTGGTCAGCTTTAAATCGCTTTTTACCAGGGTAAGGCCATCTACCTCAGGGGCCTGGAACCAGGATCGGCCCACAAAAAGGTTCTTATCCAGCTGTGAGGATATTAAGACTTTTTCGGTCTTTTCCAGTCGGGTGATATTTTTGCTCCGAGTGATCTTGGCCTGTTTCTGCATGACCTGGCGCATACGCTCCTCTTTTATCTCTTCTTCTATCTGATCCGGCATCCCGTAAGCAAGTGTACCCTCTTCTTTAACATAGGTGAAAGACCCCAGCCAGTCAAATTTTATCTCATCAATAAAGTTCAGTAACTGTTGGAATTCCTCATCGGTTTCACCGGGAAATCCCACCATAACAGTAGTTCGAAGAACCAATGCGCTGATATTTGAACGCAAGTTGCCAAAAAGCTGTCTTAAATAGGATGAATCATGACCACGATTCATTACTTTGAGGATGCGATCAGACGCATGCTGGATCGGAATATCTAGATAGGGAACTACCTTGTCCAGGTCAGCTATAGAGCTAATAAGGTCACTCTTAATATGTTGGGGATGCAAATACATCAGCCTTATCCATTCCACACCTGGAACCTCGTTCAATGCTGTCAGCAACTTTGGCAAGCCACCGTGGCCCATACCATCCTGATAGTAGGCAGCGGTATCTTGAGCAACCAGCACCAGTTCCTTTATGCCATTGTCGGCCAACTTTTTGGCCTCGCTGCAGATATCACCCAAGGAACGTGATCTCAGGCTACCCCTAATTGCCGGAATAGTGCAATAGGTACAGCAATTGTTGCAGCCATCAGTAATCCTGAGATAAGCAGATCCCGGTGGGGTGGTAAGGATACGGGAAGCGCCGGCAAGATATGTGGTAGGAGGTGGACCGGTGAGCAGTAATCTTTGCCCGGCTTCGAGCTGTCCAAGCACGGTGGCAACCTCCGAGAAATATGCTATACCCATTACCGCATCTAATTCCGGCAGTTCTGAAAATAGCTCATCTCCATATCGTTGGCATAAACAACCGGTGGCGATTAAATACTTGAGATCACCGGTCTCTTTAAATCGGGCAGTATCGAGAATGGTATCGATCGCCTCTTCTTTTGCGCTCTGGATAAAGCCACAGGTATTAATTATAATGGCATCCGCTTTTTCCAGAGAGCCTATTATCCTATGACCTGCACGCTTTATTAAACCCATCATGGTTTCAGTATCTACACGATTCTTAGCACAGCCCAGACTGATAAAACCAATATTCAACTTGCTCTTGCTCCCTAATTACGACAAGACCTAAAGCGTAAATTCCTTTTCAGCTACCTCTCCCTTGGCGCCTAAAGGCTCAAGCTCGTTTCCGTTAAGGGTCAGTTTCAACCCTCCGGCATTGCCTGCCTTAATATATATTTTTTCTTTCCCCTCATATTCCAACTTCTCTCCTGCTGGAATGATCTTCTCCAGTCTATTCTCGCCATCCACCACGACCAACACCCAGCAAGGTTCCTGGGCATCAATTACCAGCTGCACAGTGTCAGCTTGGACTACTGGTGCGGGCGCTGGTGTTTTGGCCGGGCTTTTCTGTTCCGTTTGTGGGGGAACTTGATTGGGCTCATTATCTTCAATGTTATCAGTAAGCAAAGGTAACAGATAAGAACCCAGCCATACGACCACGATCAGAAAAGCTACACCGGCCAGAATATTTCTTGGTTTTAAGCGGCGTTCTTCCGGCTCGTAGGTTCGAGTCGGGATGGGCTGATCCATTGCCTCATCAGGTTCATTGGCATAGGCCAGACGCTGAAATTCCTCCACCAGCAATTGCTCGTCAAGACCCAGAAATTTGCCATATTTCTTAACAAAACCGGTAGCATACACCTTGGGGGGCAGAACATTAAAATTGTCCTTTTCCAAGGCATCAAGGTAGAAGCGCCTGATCTTGGTTTCCTCTTCGACCTGTTCGAGAGTAAAACCCTGTCTTTCACGTTCGGCCTGTAACCACTCACCAAATCCCATTAAAACTACCCCCCAAACTCAAACAAAAAGTGAACTGGATATCTATTTATCTTATTCGCTGCCGGAAGCAGCACCAATTCCAATGCGCACCGCCTGCCGCAAGGGATATGCGCAGGACAGTCCATATAATAAACCTGCCAGCAGATAAGGCAGCCTCTCATCGATATTAAAACCCTGGTTGGGCATCAGCGGAAAATCTGTTTCCCCCGCTTGACCCAAACAGAAAACCCTGCTTCGGCCATCAGTAAATATCAGATTTTGATTACTCTTCTTAAGCAGGCCCAAGGCCTGATCAGCGTAATAGTCGATCTCAGAAGGATTTTTGACTCCTAATACTGCCAGTGAATACTGCCCGATATACGCTGGGATGCGCGATGGGTAATCCAGGTATTCTAAGGTACAGTAGTTAGGAAGTCTTTCTTCGTCACGTCCAGTCATGAGATTGATGATACTATCCTGCAACTCCGGCTGTACTACCAACCACTCACAATTCAAAGCTACCCATTCCCGTTGATTGATGGCCTGGTAATAATCCTCTTTAACGAAAGACTCTTGGAAGCTGACCTCGCTGCCCACCATTACCTTGCGGGCGCTGCGTCTTCCGGAGTGTCTGAATATCGTCGAAGTATCTATGCCTTTTTCCTGATAACGACCTAAAAGGATGTTTCCCACATCATCATTACCAATCACTGTTATCACTTTAACATTAAGTCCAAAATTAGCCAAGGCTCTGCTCAAATCGACGCCAAAACCACCATAACATAGATCAATAGTGGTATTGTTATCTTGATCGCATACCTCGATGCCCATGTAACTCTCTCCAACTACAACAACGGAAACCTGTTCATTGATTACATAGCCCTTGCCTAATATAACACCTTTCTTCATCAAATTCGAGATATGTACCGCAGCTGATGAGCGTGTTATACCAAATCTCTGAGCTAGTTCATCCTGAGAGATCATCGGCTCTTTCTTAAGTACTTCAAATATTTCCTTTTCTCGTTCTGTCATCCTCATCTACCGAAAACCCCACTATGAAAAAATGTTCCGGGACTGAATCTTGTCCAGTTGGGCCCGGTCCAATAAGACTTCGCGTTTTTTATTATTATCCAGTTCGGATACGATGCCCCGGTCTTCCATCAGGTCCACGAGTCTTGCCGCCCGGGCGTACCCAATCCGTAAACGACGTTGGAGCATAGAAACCGAAGCCTTGCCGGCATCCACAAATATATTGACGGCATCCCAGTACAGATCATCACCCTCATCATTGTCCGCCTGAGCCATGGAAAACTCCAATTCTTCCAGTGCCTGAGATTCGTCGGGTGCTATACTTTGACTTTTGATAAACTCAACGGTGTTTTCAATATCCTGGTCAGATACATAGGCCCCTTGTACCCGCTGTGGTTTAGACGCGCCAACGGGTAAAAACAGCATATCCCCCTTACCCAGGAGTTTTTCTGCGCCGCCTATATCAAGGATGGTTCGAGAATCAGCCTGCGATGATACAGCAAAGGCGATACGCGAAGGGATATTCGCCTTAATAATACCGGTCACTACATCTACTGATGGGCGCTGAGTGGCGACGATCAGATGCATCCCAGCCGCCCTTGCCATCTGGGCCAGGCGGCAGATTGAATCCTCTACTTCCACCGGAGAAACCATCATCAGGTCAGCCAACTCATCAATGATAATTACGATGTAGGGCAGCTTATCTTTCGCAGTCTGGTTGTACCTGGTGATATCGCGCACACCCTTTTCGGCGAAGAGTCGGTATCTCTTCTCCATTTCATTGGTCATCCAGCGCAGGACCACCGAAGCCTTTTTAGGATCGGTCACCACTGGCGTCAACAAATGAGGAATGCCATTATATACTGTAAGCTCCACCATTTTAGGATCAATAAAAACCAGCCGGAGTTCCTCCGGGGAAGCATTATATAGCAGGCTCATGATGATGCAGTTCAGACATACACTCTTGCCCGAACCGGTGGAACCGGCGATGAGCATATGCGGCATATCATTTAGCCTGGTGACCACCGTATTCCCAGTGATGTCCTCGCCAAGAGCAATAGCCAGCGGACTGTTCAAGCGGCTGAACACTGGTGCTGTAAGCAAATTGCGCAGTCCAACGGATAAGATTTTGTTGTTGGGCACTTCGATACCCACCGCAGCCTTGCCAGGTATGGGAGCCTCGATACGAATGCCCGCTGCCGCCAGATTCAATTGCAGGTCATCGGTCAAGGCCAGGATCCGGCTGATCTTCACACCGGGGGCTGGTGTCAGTTCATAACGGGTTACTGCCGGACCGCAGCTTACCTGATTAACTTTTACCTGAATACCAAAACTGGTGAAGGTCTCCTCTAATACAGTGATACTTTCTTTAATATTTTTCTTATCGATAGTACGTTCGTTACTGGTGCTGGAAAGTAGGTCCAGAGGCGGCTTTTGATAAATCGGTGCCTCATCGTTATCATTGCGAACCAGCTTAAGACTTGAACGGCTGGTTTTCTTTATTTCAACTGCCTCATCCTTCGGCCTTTCCATTCCTGCATCACTCACAAAGGTCTGGAAATCAAGCATCGGCTGCTCTACCTGCGGCTCAATAATGAGGGGTGCCGTTGGTTTGCGCACAGGCGTCTCGGTTTGCGGCTCGATATCTTCTTCATAATACATGATATCAGATAAGCGACTGCCCATGTGGCGGGCCTGGCCTATGGCATCTTTAGCTAAATGGAATATTGATTTATCTACAGCCAGCGAAATAGCCACCAGTACACTGAGAAATATGAGAATCACCATGCCAACGCCGCCGATCAGCTTGGATATAGCGGTAGCCAAAGCACCACCGATATAACCGCCGCCCATTCCCTTCATGCCAGCTTCCATCGGAGTGATCTTGCCTCCGGGAATGTGATACATGCCCATGTAAACCAGAAAAGCCACGGCCAGCAGCGTAATACCCCACATCCGGGTTGACCAATATTCTTTAAGAACACCAATATGGATTGCCCAGGCCAACATAAAAAGCGGCACCGCTATGGCTGCCCTTCCGAACAAAAGGTTAAACCCTTTCATTATGGTAGATCCCAGCAGACCAATGAAACGAGTCTCATCGGGTGTACCCTGGAATCGGGTCAGGCTGACATAAACAAAAGCAGCCAACATCAAGAGAACCATGGATATTATTTCCATCTGGATCCCTCGATTCGGCTTCGGAGTCATTTCCGCCGCCTGCGCCCTGGCTGGTACCGCTAGAGGTTTCTTCCTGGGACTAGGCTGCGTTTTATTTTTCGGCGAAGGTGCCTTTTGGGCCTTCTCCTTTTTTTCCATCCGCGCTGCTCCATATATAAATAAATGTAAAATTCTTTGCAGGAACACTTCGCTTGTTTGCAGAAAAATTCCTGCATTTACTAAATAAAAATAACGAAATTTTTCGTCAAATAATATTGTCGAAAAATCATAAGCTATCATTGAACTGTATTATATTCCCCAACCACTTCTGATGTAGGTGCCTGATTACTCCTAAGGTACGAATTTCTAGGACGGAGGAGAACAAACTATGTCTCATGATAATATAGAATCGTCCGTATGTATACAATCCAGACATTCTGAAACGGAACCATTTATTCTGCTGTCAGCTCTGCTGCCGGGGATCCTGGCCGCATTCGCCCTCTATATGAACCGTAGTGAAGGGCATTTGTTGTTCCGGGCTACCGGTTTTCCGATATGGGTTCTGGGCATATTCTCCACCATACTAATCCCCCTCTTCATCCTGGAATGGTCCCGGCAGGGCCTGGCTGACATCAGGCTGACAGACCCGGAGGGAAATCCTCTGAAACGCAGCGATTCCTTTAGGATATATCTTGCCAGTTTTGTGCGCCTGGTATGGACCTTACTGCTGATCCTGATCCTGGTCTGGTTCTTCTCCGAGGTGGCAGGGCTTTTCCTATCCATACTGGGAACCGGCACCGGAGATGAAAAAATACTGGCTACTTTCTATGCCTATTTGGTAGCTCTGTTGCCCCTTATGACCCTGGCCGCTTTTATGCTGTTGCTTCTCCAGGCTTTTAAACATCATGTGCCCGCTTTGGTAGCTGGCGCCTTCCTATATATATTGCTGCGCTCTCTTACCTACCTCAATAATCCCATCGGCAAATATAATCCCGCACTCTATATGGACTGGCATCTCAGATGGCTGGATTCCTCAATCAATATGGCCTCGCTCTGGCGAGAAGCAGCCTACCTGTTCGTACTCTTTCTGGTCTTCTTCACAGCTGGCTATTGGCTTTTTGCCAGAAAAATTCGATAATACGAGTTTCAGCCCCCTATAACAAACAGCAAGCGATCTTCTATTCAGGAGAGCCGCTTATATTATATGGCCTCTTAACATACGTAATAATTGATAGATATATTATTACAAACGTGATAATATTATTAATAAACCGAATAAACTGCATAAAAAAGGGGGCATAATGGTGTTTGATTTTTTGATGACCGATGATCAGCTCAAGCTGCGGGACGAGGCCCGCGACATGGCTAAATCCGTACCGCGAGATTACATCCTGGATATGGACGCCGACAAGATCAAGTATCCCAAAGAATTCATGCAGGAATGCGGCCGCCGAAATCTTTTAGGTCTAAGGGTACCGAAAGAATACGGGGGACGAGGCCTGAAATGGGAAGACGATATCATTGCAGCTGAGGAGATCTGTGTCAATGGTTACATGTTCGGATGCGCCTGGGGCGTTACTGGTGATGTAGTGGCTGAAGCCCTAATGTCCTTCGGTAACGAAGAGCAGAAAAAAAAGTACCTGACACCTATCTGCCGAGGCGAAAAATATGCGGCTGAGTGTTTGACCGAGCCCCGCGGTGGTTCCGACTTCTTTGGGGCTACCACTACGGCCCGGCGTGATGGCGATGATTTCATATTGAACGGACAGAAGCGCTTCATCGTTGGCGGTGAAGGAGCCGATTTCTTTCTGGTTTATGCCAAAACCGATCCCGAAGCCCGATCTGACCAATCTCTTACTTGCTTCATCGTAGACCGCGATATGGGAGTCAGAACCGAATACTTGTACGGCCTGATGGGCTGCCGCGGCGGGGGCACCGCCCGGGTAGTATTCCGTGATGTGCGGGTCCCAAAAGAAAATGTAGTGGGCGAGATCAATGGTGCTGCCAAAGTCTTCTACCCCATGATGATACCGGAGCGGTTGGGTACCGCCGCCATGACAATCGGAGCCGCCCGTCCGGCCCTGGAGATAGCCACCGATTACAGTACTAAACGCAAAGCTTTCGGAACCGCTATCAAGGATTTTGAGGCAGTCAGCTTTAAGGTCGCCGATGCCGTCATGAAACTGGACGCCTGTCGCAGCCTGATGTACACCACGGCCCGGGCTATCGACAGCGGCACAGTAAGTTCCGGACGCTGCCGTCGCATGGTCTCGGAAGGCAAGAAATTCGTCACCGAACAGTGTTGGGACATTGCCAATCTTGCCATGCAGGTAATGGGCGGCATAGGCTACACTGATGTCTATCCAATTGAGAAAATACTGCGCGACCTGCGTCTCTCAATGATCTGGGTAGGCACCAACGAGATTATGAGCCTGATCACTCAGCATGAATGGTACCGTGAGAGGGCGGCCGAGAAAAAAGATGCCCGCCGGCGCGATAGCGAGAACGACTGCCGCGCCGCGTTCGAAGCGGATGAAAAGATATACGAATAGATTGAGGAGGGATATTATGAGTTCTCGCTGGCAGGAACTGTACGCGCAAAAGCTCAAAACCGCCGACGAAGCAGTAAAACTGATACCCCACGGAGTTTTAATGGCTACATCCCTCACTAACGGTCAGCCACCAGCCCTGTTGAATGCCCTGGCCCGACGCATGGCTGAAGGCGACCTGCGTGAGGTCACTTATATGTGCTCTCTGGCGGTCCGACCCACGGAACTGCACAATCCTGAAACAATCGAAAAAATTAATCGTTACAATCAGCTGGACGCCATGTATGCTGGCCCCATCGAACGCTACTTCGTTCAGCAAGGGTCTTATTCCTACATCCCCCACCGTCTTTTTGATGGTCCCCTTATGACTGAGCGAGTTGGCATGGGGGCAGCGGTTATAACTGTCTCCCCCATGGATCGCCACGGTTTTTTCAGTATGGGTACCAACCCGGATTACCTCTATGGATTCATTCGCCACAACCCTGGGTGTATAATCCTGGCGGAAGTCAATGCCCATATGCCGCGAACCTTCGGAAACAATTATTTTCACATCTCTGAACTGGCCGCGGTAGTGGAAAACGACACCCCATTGTTTACCCTTCCTGACATCCCGTTCGATGAGAAGGATGAGCTTATCGGTCAGTTCATAGCGGAACGAGTACCCGACGGTGCCTGCCTGCAGTTGGGTATCGGTTCCATTCCCAATGCAGTAGCCAAAGCGCTTATGAACAAGAAGGAACTGGGCATCCATTCCGAAATGCTCTGCGACTCCATGATCGATCTCTATGAAGCCGGAGTCATCACCGGGACCCGCAAGAGCTTAATGCCTCGCAAGTGGGTGGCTTGTTTCGCCTTCGGCTCCCAGCGTCTTTATGATTTCATTGCCGAAAACCCCATGGTGGAAATGCACGATTCGGAGTTCGTCAATGACCCGTACAATATTGGTCTTAACGAAAATGTAGTCTCCATCAACGCAACACTGGAGGTTGATCTCTCCGGGCAGTGCGCTTCAGAGGCGATTGGCACCCGCCAGTATTCCGGGGCCGGCGGGCAGATGGATTTCGTCGAAGGGGCCTGGCGCTCCCGTGGCGGGCAGGCTTTCCTGGCCCTATATTCCACCTATACTACCAAGGACGGCGAGATGAAATCCCGGATAGCGCCCACGCTTAGCCCGGGGTCCATGATTACTACCACCCGTAATGATGTCCAGTATATTGTTACCGAATACGGTATAGCCCGACTCAAGGGCTTCGATATCAAACGCCGGGTCAAGGAACTTATCAGCATCGCTCACCCGGATTTCCGCGACTGGCTGAGCTTCGAAGCCGGCAAACTGAAATATATTTAGAGCAAGCCGGTTCACGGAGATTTTATATCGTCAACCTGGCCATGGTCACCCTGCCGCCCATACCGGAAACTGGTCAAGGCAGCCCGGGACCAGAAGATATGGCACCACAGCCACCGTATCAGGTAAAATAGCGCTTCAATTGGCAGGGAGTCGATCTCCCTGCTATTTTTAATTCCCTGTCAGCTGATGTACAATAGTGGAAATATAGTATGGTGGTAGTCATGAGTTTTAAGGATATTGGATTTAAAATACAGATCGCCCGGGAAGAAAAAGGCCTGTCACAGGAGCAACTGGCCCGCGCTTTGGGCTGCTCGCAGCCAGCCCTTTCCAATTACGAAAAAGGCAAGCGTCGCCTCTATCTCTCCCATCTGGAAAAACTCTCAGAGGTCCTGGAGAAGCCACCGGAGTATTTCATGGAGAGCAACGATCTGCCCCGGCCGACCCCGCCAGCAGATGCCGGCGATCCCCTATTTGATGAACTGGTCCGATCCATCAAGGAATTACACCATAATGATCTGGAAGAACTCTTTACCTACGTTAAATACCTGAAATGGAGATCAAAAGGAGGGCAGACTTAGGATGGACTTATCTCTTACTCGCAGACAGCAAGAACTGATAAACAAGGTCCAGGAATTTATGGAAAAGGAGATCAGCCCTTCCCTGCTGGTCCCCCGTGCTACCGAAGGCTTCGACTGGGATCTGGTCCGGAAGCTCGCCCGTCATAACCTGGTGTGTCCCATCGTGCCGAAGGAATATGGAGGACTGGGCCTGGACCGTTTTACTACTGCCCTCATTATGGAGGTGATAGCTGCCGGACACCCGGGACTGGCCGCAGTAGTTGCCGCTACTCTGCATGCAGCTGAACCTATCATCCTGGCCGGCAGCCGTGAGCAAAAGGAACGTTTTCTGCCCAGCCTGACTGGCAGGAAGGCTGGTCTGGCTTCCTTTGCCCTGACTGAGCCCGGTGGAGGCTCCGACCTTACAAAAATGGAGACCTGCGCCATAAAAAAGGATTCCGCCTTCTTTATCAACGGCTGCAAAGATTATATAATAAACGCCCCGGTCGCCAGCTTCATATCACTGATCGCAGCGACTGATCACAGCAGGAACAAATCATCAATCCGGGTCTTCATCATACCCGGCGATCTCCCCGGCTTAAAAATTGGCAAAAGGCATACTACCTCTGGCTTGAATTATGCAGCCATCTCCGAAGTCATTTTTGACAATACCCGATTGGATGAAAGCCATGTGATACGGGAAGACGAAGCCGGCAGTGGATATCTGCTCTTAAACCAGACTTTCGACCGCGGCCGAGCCATGGTGGCAGCCATTTCGGTGGGTATTGCCCGCCGGGCTATGGAAGCAGCTGTTGAATTCGCTGAAGAGCGCGAACAGTTCGGTACCCGGATCAAGCATCACCAGGCGGTGGCCTTTGCCCTGGCTGACATGGCCACCGACATCGAGATGGCCCGACTGCTGTACTGGAAGGCCGGCTGGCTCATCGATCAGGGCGGAGATTACAGTACTGCTTCCGCCATGGCCAAACTGGCCTCCAGCCACATTGCCCAGCGGGTGACCTGTCAAGCAGCTGATATTATCGGTGCCCGGGCTTATGAAAAGGGCTCTCTGCTGGAGCAGTTAGTACGGGATGCCCGGGTCTTATCTACGATTGAAGGGACCAGCAATATCAACCGGCTATTAATCGCATCGCAGCTGTAGCTATAATAAACAAGCCCATGATTGCGTTCTTCCCGGATAAATATCTGCTAATACTTTGCAAGAAGATAGTCTCCACATATGACAAAGACCGCTTGCTGATATACCAGTCAAACGGTCTTTGAATTCTCTGTACTATTTTTCTAAAACAAATCCTCTATTCCACATCCAACCTGAGTTCAATCACTCGGCCCGGGGCAAAAGCGCTATTCATATAATCCGTCGGATCAGTGCTGGTAAGCGACAGTATTCTTACCCTGTTATCCTCCATAACTTCGGTAGTCAGGATCCCTCCCGAAGGCAGGCGGTATTCTCTGCGATCGTTTATTTCCTGATTTGCTAATAGATCCAGGGGATTAGGGGTATAGAAAATCATTGCAGCATCCCCCCCGAGTCTTTCAGTTCATGGAGCTTTTCAAGCGCTTCTTTGAGGCCGCCTACTTCATTGATCAATCCACAGTCTACCGCATCTTTTCCTACCAGTACGGTGCCGATATCACGGGCGAGATCACCGGTGGCAAACATCAAATCCTTCAGTTTTTCCTGGCTGATCCTGGAGTGATTTACTACGAACTCATTAACTCGATCCTGCATCCGGGAAAGGTAATCCCAGGTCTGCTGAACACCAATGACCAACCCGGTTAGCCTTATTGGATGAATGGTCATCGTCGCCGATGGCGCAATAAATGAATAATCGGTTGACACCGCGATGCTTACCCCAATGGAATGTCCGCCGCCCAGCACAACTGATACAGTCGGTTTGGAAAGGCTGGAGATCATTTCTGCCAAGGCTAGTCCCGCTTCAACGTCACCACCAACGGTATTGAGGACTATCAGCAATCCCTTGATCTTGGGGTTTTCCTCCACCGCTAACAGCTGGGGAATAACGTGTTCATATTTGGTTGTTTTATTGTTGGGGGGCAAAATGATGTGCCCCTCCACCTGACCGGCAATAGTTAGGCAATGAATATCGCTCTGATAATCAGGAATATGAGTCTGACCCAATTCCTTAATGGCTGCTACCCTTGCATTCTGTGTCTCTGTCTGCGGCTGCGCTTCCGGTTCTTCTTCGTAATCCGGCGATTCGGGCATCTCCTGCAAGTTCTTAACCCCTTCCTGCCATTTACTTTATTAGTGATAGCTTGGCCGTTGAAATATAAAATAATACGCAGGGTATTGACGATAAAAACAAAAACCACCCCGAATTATTCCAGGGTGGCGAATATTCAAATTCAAGCTTAGACTTAGATCTCCATGATAATGGGCAGGATCATTGGACGGCGTCCGGTCTTCTCAAAAAGATGCTTGCCCAAACGTTCACGTATCTGCGTTTTAATTACTGCCCACTCAGTGATGCGCTTACGAGCACATATATCCATGGCTTCTCTTACTCGTTCCTTGGCATCTTCGATAAGCTGCTCTGATTCGCGTACATATACAAAGCCACGGGTAACGATATCAGGTCCGGCAACTACTTCGGTATTCTCCTTCTGGATGGTAACCACGACTATCATGATACCGTCCTGGGACAATTGCTTGCGATCACGCAGAACTATATTCCCAACATCGCCGACACCTAATCCGTCAACCAGTATCTTGCCCGAGGCAACCTTTCCTGCTATACTGGCTTTCTTCCGGCCAACCTCGATAATCTGGCCATTGTCAGCCACGAAGATCCTGGCACGAGGTATCCCCAGACTCTCGGCTAACTTAGCATGTTTCATCAAATGACGATACTCGCCGTGTACCGGGATGAAGTAACGCGGGCGGATAAGGTTGAGTAAAATCTTAAGTTCTTCCTGGGAGGCATGACCTGAAACATGGACTCCCATGCTCTTTTCGTAGATCACCTCGGCTCCCTGCCGAAAGAGCAGATCTACTGTCTTTGCCACCAGCTTTTCATTGCCTGGAACGGGAGAAGCGGAAATAATAACCGTATCGCCTGGTACTATACCTACCCAGCGATGGTCAGCGGTAGCCATGCGGGTCAGGGCAGACATTGGCTCACCCTGGGAACCGGTAGTTACTACCACTATCTGATTGGCTGCATAATGGTTGATTTCTTCCTGTTCGATGAGTATCCCTTCCGGGATGTTCATATAACCCAATTCATTGGATATCTTAACATTGTTGACCATGCTGCGCCCAACTATGGCAACCTTGCGGCCATACTTATTGGCCGTGGAAATGACCTGCTGGATGCGATGGACGTTAGAAGCAAAGGTAGTGAGGATAATACGGCCCTCACAACGGCCAAAAAGGTCGTCAAAGGTATTGCCTACTACCTTCTCCGACATGGTGAACCCAGGCTTATCAGCATTGGTGCTGTCCGAAAGCAGCACCAGTACTCCCTTCTCGCCTAACTCCGCCAGTTTTCTGAAATCTACGACTTCCCCGTCGACCGGGGTTTGATCCAGTTTTATATCTCCGGTATGCAGGATAATACCCAGAGGGGTATGAATGGCAATACCCATCGCATCCGGTATACTGTGGCTCACTCTAAAGAACTCAATATCAAATGGTCCTATCTTTCGGAATTCGCGCGGTCTGACTACGTTCAGACGGACACCATCAATGCTCTGCTCCTTGAGCTTGCCTTCCACGATTCCCAGAGTCAATTTGCTGCCATACACCGGAACATCTATCTCTCTTAGTACGTATGGCAATCCACCCACATGGTCTTCGTGACCGTGGGTTAGTAATATCGCTTTTACTTTTTCCTTATTTTCGACTAGATACGTAATATCGGGAATAACTACATCAATGCCAAGTAGTTCTTCTTCAGGGAACATCAAACCCGCATCAATGACAATGATGTTATCTTCGTATCTGATCGCCGTCATATTCTTTCCTATTTCCCCTAAGCCGCCCAGGGAAATAATCTGTATGCGGGAATCGGTCTCCGACACTTAAACACCTCCTTTATTCAGTTGTAGAAAATCCGCTCATAACAGCCACAATAATTATATCCCATTCCGGGATATGATTCAACGGGCTAAAAATGTAGAATCCTAAGGATTTATTGTTATTTTAATTGGGTATCTCAATATTTAAACTACCAACTTGTAATCTATCAACATCTGACGGATGGCCACCCGATCTTTCTCTTCAGCCCCACACAAGGGCAGACGCAGTCCCCCTACCTGTTGACCCATCATATTAAGGGCCTCCTTCAATGGTATGGGGTTAGTGGTAACAAATAAACCACGGAAAATCGGAAACAAATAGCGGTGCAGCCTGATAGCTTCCGCTATGTCACCGCGAACAAAAGCTTCTATCATAGCTTTGATATCGTTGCCTACTAGGTGTGAAGCGATACTGACTACGCCTACAGCGCCCAGCGCCATCATGGGCAGAGTCATGGAATCATCCCCACAGTAGATGAGAAAATCATCGGGAACCAAGGTAGTAAGCAGGGAAACCTGATCGGTGCTGCCGCAGGCTTCCTTTACAGCTGTTATGTTTTCGACCTTGGCCAGACGTGCCACCGTCTCAGGCAGCAGATTGGCACTAGTGCGTCCGGGTACGTTATAAACCATCACCGGTAGCGAAACGCTGTCAGCTATTGCCTTGAAGTGCTGGTACAGACCTTCCTGGGTGGGTTTGTTATAGTAAGGAGTAACCAGCATGATGCCATCAACTCCGACTTTCTCCGCCTTGCGTGAGAGTTCAATAGTGGCCGCCGTGTCATTGGAGCCAGTGCCGGCCCAAACTGGAACCCGATGCCCTACCTTCTGCTTAACCGCTTCATAAAGCCCCAGCTTCTCCTCATGGTTAAGTACTGGAGATTCCCCAGTAGTTCCGCAAACTACCAGGCCTTCGCTGCCATTATCACATAGATATTCAGCTAATTCTTTAGCCTTGGAATAGTTGACCTGAAGATTGTCATCGAACGGAGTTATGATTGCTGTCATTAACCGGGGAACTGCCATACTACTTACCACCGCCATTATTTATTTATTGCCCAGTTCGAACTGGTCATGTAATGCCTTTACGGCTTCCTCCATATGTTCCTTTTTAACCAGGCACCATATGTTGGTATATGAATCACCAGATTGCAGAATGGGTATCCTCCTTTGGGTGAGGGCTTCGACCACTCGGGCCATTACTCCGGGAATACCAGTCATGGCCGCACCCACAATTGCAACCTTGGCACAATTATGTTCTATATCAGGATAAATTTCAATACTTTGCAAGGCTTCGACAGCCTTATTTACCATATTGCTTGCCACGGTAAATGAAACCAGTTCCGGCTGAACATTGATAAAATCAACACTGATTTGCTCTCGGGCCAGTGCAGAAAATACCTGCAGTTCAATTCCGGATTCCTGGTTGCTAGCCAGGTTTTTTACCTTCAGTTGAGAGAGATTGGAAGTATAGGTAATGCCGGCGATCAGACGATCCCGGATGATCCTTACCTCGTTCTGCCGTCCGGCCGGCTGGTTGGAAATCCAGGTCCCCGGAGAATCACTGAAGGTGGAGCGCACTCGCAACGGGATGTTGCCCTGCATAGCGATCTCGATGGCTCGAGGATGTACTACCTTGGCACCGTCTCTAGCTAATTGGCAGATCTCGTTATAAGTAATC
>JAAYCK010000081.1 GCA_012729835.1 Syntrophomonadaceae bacterium | reverse complement strand
CTTATTTCCATGACGGCAGCGCCAAGACGCTAAAAGATGTGGTAAATCATTATAACCAGCAGTTTAAGCTGAACCTCACCGAAAGTGAAAAAGACAATCTGGTAGAGTACCTTAAATCACTGCATTAAACTCGCTGACAACATCAGTCACGAATTTCACTTGATCCAGGATCATTCATTTCCGAAACGGTTGCTTTTTCCTCCGGCAACCGTTTCTTTCTTTCGTTGGAGGGGACTCGGTTTCACCAGATTGATGATCATATATTATTCAACTGGCCTGCACCAGATCCATAATCGTTATGGTTTTACCCACCAGTTCATGTCCCGATAGCCTCTTTGCAGTTCTTTTAAGTGATCTTTTTGATCTAAAAAGCGATCTTTCATTTCCAGCAGCCAGCCCTTAAAGTGAATATCCATTTCCTGGTCTGAAAAACGGTGGTGATCTGGAATTGAAAATTCATGGCTGCCGTTATTTCTCAACACGCCTCTTGATCCACATATCGGGCATTCCACTTGATTTTCATTTAGCAACCGGAAGAGATCAGACCCGCAGACAGGACATTCTTTACTTCCGGCCTGATACTCACGTCCACTGAAGAGTTCGCGTCCGAGAGACCTTGCATAGCTGATATTATCATGGTTAAGCAGGGATTCTCCCGGCAGGGTAGCGAAAATCTGCCAGCAATCGACCAGTTTCATTCTGAGAAGATTCGGCATCACAATAGCGGCAGCTTTACTATAGCCCTCCCAGCCAGTGGAGCCATAAGGCATAACAATGATGCAGGGTTTCCCCCGCGTAGCCTGGGCGTGATTCTGTGCCCCCACCAACCGGTCCGTCAGCATTTTAAAATAGCCATGCGGCCCCAGGAAATAGACGGGAACTCCGATAATAAGCGCATCTGCTTTTCTGATTTTTTCAATTACAAAATTGAAATCGTCCTGCACTGGACAAGCCTTTTCCGGCTGCAGACATACATAACAGGCTTTGCATGGCTTTATATCCAGGTCAGTCAAACGAATAAGTTCCCGGTCACATTCCTCCGGGATATTACTCATGATTTCTTTGACTAAAACCTCGCTATTTCCGAGTTTTCTGTTGGAAACAACTAATCCCAAAACCTTTTTCATGATATCCCCCCCAATTTATTTAATTATACCTTCTTATCTGTCTGCCATCATAAACTTATGCGGAAAAGACTGTCCCAAACAGCACTTCATAAAAAGAACCTCCGCGAGTAATCGCTTGACGAAGTGTATAGTAAAACTATACACTATACACAAGTAAGACCGAAGGAGAGTATGCTATGACGCAAGAGGCTAAAGAATGTAAGATGAGCGATTTGGTACGATTATCTGGCGTATCCAAGCAGACAATTCACTTCTATCTCCGAGAGGGGCTATTGCTGCCACCGGTACGCACCAGCAAAAACATGGCTTATTATGATGAGTCTACGGTTGATGATATCCGCTTCATAAAGGAAATGCAGGAGAAACGCTACCTGCCCCTGGCAGTGATCAAGGAAGTTCTAAAGGCAAAACGTAAAGGCCAGGATCTCGGTGAAGAAGACCACCTGTTTATGTTTAATCAGATGTTTCTTCAGGCTCGGAACGGCAGCAGCGAAGAACACTTTGATGAAGTTTCTTTCTTAGCTGAGACCGGCCTCACGAAAAACGAGTTGCATCAATTGGGTGTTATCGGGGTGTTTTCCCAGCCGGCCGAAACTGGAAACACACTATTCGACGGCTTCGATGTCGCTATCGCCAGTGCCTTGAAAGAATTGCTGACCATGGGGATAGATCTGGAGGATCTCAGGCTGTATGGGGACTTTTTGCGCTTGACCCGACTTGAAGCCGAGCTTGTTCATGACCGGATCCTACATCGATGTGCCGAAGAAAAACATCAGCCACTCAAGGAGATCCAGATTAGAGTGGAAAAAGTGAAAAGCCTGCTTGCCGCTAAAGCATACCGCGAATTTTTCATAAACCATCGTCTTCATGACGGGACCAAAAAAGGAGACAACTGAAGTGAACGATTTTTACGCGGCGCATAAGATGTTGGTGTGGATCGCAGCGATCAGCCTCTCAGTAGCAGGTTGCCTGCTCTATTGCATGACTTTCGGACCCCATACAGTATCGTGTAAAGGAATCGGCCCAGGTACTCTGGTGCGTAGATTCGGGATCCGGGAATGGATTTCCCATTGGCTGATGCTGCTTGGGTTCCTGACTTTGGCAGCGACTGGTTTCAGGCAAGTTGTTCCAGGCACCGCACTGGACCATTTGGGGCCATTTCATGGCTGGTTAGGATTCATATTTTTCCTAATTGCCTTGATAACTTTACTTGGATGGGTCCGCGACGCCTTGTTCAAACAGTATGATTGGCCCTGGCTGCTGAAGATGGGCGGATATTTATCCCATGATCCAGAACCACTAGCAGCCGGACGATTTAATGCCGGGCAAAAGATATATTACTGGTCGCTCTTGCTGGTGTTGATTGGCCTGCTGGTCAGCGCCGTCGTTATGGAACACGGTTCCCACAGTCTGGCAGGCAGAACGGAGCTTTTCTGGTGCGTTCATGGGCTGCTGGGATGCCTGTCCACCATAATGGTCATCGGACACGGGTTTCTTTCGCTTTTTGTTAATCCTGATACGGCCAGGGTATTGCTGGACGGCCGAGTTTCCAAAGCATACACCGATAAACACCATTCGCTCTGGAAAGCCCCGCAGTAGACCAGAAAAGGAGACAGCATTGGCCAACCAGGCAACGATTTTCAATTAGAAGTCACAGTAATTAACCAGCTATATTAGGCTGGCCGGAGGTGCAATATGCAAAACACAAGGATAATCAAATCAGCCTGCCGCATGTGTCACGGAGTATGTCAAGTATTAGTCCACATGGAAGGAGAACGGGTAGTAAAAATCACCGGAGATCCGGAAAGCCCTACCAGCCGTGGCTACATCTGCCGCAAGGGAGCCGCTTCGATGGAATTGCTGTATCACCCCGACCGGGTGCTGCAGCCGCTGCGCAGAGTAGGCAAACGTGGGGAAAACAAATGGGCGCCAATATCCTGGGATGAAGCGCTGGATGAGATGGCGGAGCGACTTCTCAAGATAAAAAAAGAGAGCGGACCACAATATTTCGGTATGATGCACGGAACAGGCCGACCTTATGAAAACCTGGGGGCTCGTTTTGCTAATGCGTTCGGAACGCCCAACTTCACAGGCGTAGCACATATCTGTTTTTGGCCCCGTGTTTATGCGAATATAATGACTCAGGGGATGTCTGAGTTGCCAGTGTGCGATGTTTATGGTCAGGGTGGAGTAGAACCACAATGCGTCATGATATGGGGATGTAACATTACTGGAGCCAAGGGGCACAATTCATCTGACGGAATGTGTGGAGCCACTCTGCAAAAGGCTATAAAAAATGCCCAAAAAGTAATAGTAGTAGATCCCAGACGCATTTCACCAGCGGAAAATGCCGACCACTGGCTGCAATTAAGACCCGGCACTGACGGCGCATTGGCCCTGGCCATGATCAACGTCATTATCGTTGAAGACTTGATCGATAGGGAGTTTGTTAATAAATACACGGTAGGATTCGACCGTCTCCTGGAGCATATAAAGCATTTCTCGCCAGAATGGGCGGAAGAAATAGTTGGGGTAGGAGCTGAAGATATCAGAGTGGCAGCCCGCACTTACGCGACTGTCAAACCAGCTTGCATTCAGTGGGGAAATGCCGTCGATCAGAGTATGTGCAATTTCCATACGGCCCGATCACTGCTGATACTACGGGTAATCACGGGTAATTTACATGTGCCTGGTGGAGACATTGTATTCGAACGCCCCCAGGGCTTGCGCGTTAAATTCCCATACCTTGATGTAGATTTTTCTGGATTCCGTTTTATGCCGCTACAGAATTACCAGTATGCCCTGGACAGAGATTACGAAAAACAAAATATATCTTCAACCAAAAGATTTATCCAGGATCGAAGCCTTCAATTTCTGGACTTTTTGAAATACAATTTTTACCCGTTACTCAGGAAGATTAGCCAAGGAGAAGGGGCCGCACTCAAACTAATGGCCGAATTAAAAGGTTCCAGTTATCCCCTTAGTCCGGCTATTCATCCACCAACTTTTTGGTAATCTATCGTCAACAATGACCCTTATCGTATCCAGGCTTTATGGATCATGGGAGCTAATCCGCTGCTCACTATGAGCAACTCCCTGCTAATAGAAGAAGCCCTAAAACTGATTGACTACATAGTGGTTTCCGATTTCTTCATAACGCCAACGGCACATTATGCCGACTTATTCCTGCCGGCCTCAACCTGGCTGGAGTACGATGAAATCCATAACTCGGGGGCCCATACTTTTAGCGTATTTCCCCGGAAAGAGGTGGTAAAGATCGGAGATACACTTGATGACCAGGAGGTCATGATCCGGTTGGCCAATCGGTTAGGCATGCATGATGCTTTTCCCTGGCGTAAGCACCAGGAACTTACCGACTGGATGCTGAAAGGCACTGGCTTAAGTTTTGAAGAATTTTGCGAAAAACGCATTATGACCGGCCAGGCCAGATATTATGCTTATGAGAAAGAGAAACATTTTTTTCCCACGCCTTCAGGAAAATTGGAGATATATTCTAAAACCCTGGAATCCATGGGGATCTCGCCGCTGCCCATCTATCGTGAACCAGCCTTTTCCTCCCTATCAACACCTCAGGTGGCCGAAAAGTATCCCCTGATATTGATCGGAGGGGTGAAAATGGGCAACTACTTTCATAGCGAAGGCCGCCAGATCAGCTCGCTGCGCCGTGGAAATCCAGACCCATTGGTAGAAATCAACCCCAATACTGCCAAAGATTTAGGACTTTCAGAAGGTGACTGGGTATGGATCGAGACTCCCCATGGCAGAGTTAAAATGCGTGCCAAATTATTTAACGGCATAGCTGAAAATGTAGTCTGTGCTCAATACGCATGGTGGTTTCCGGAGGAAGCTGCGCCTGAACACGGCTGGAAAAAATCGAGTATCAACTTAACATTCGGTGAGATGGATTATGATCCAGAAACCGGTTCGGAATCATTAAAAAGTATGCTATGTAGAATATACCCGGCAGGAGATAAATAATAGTCTTTACCTGCCGCAAACTGTTCTACTAATTATATTAACTTATCGGAGGGTACTTAAAAGCCGCTCCTCAAAATTGCAGGAACGGCTTTATTACTTGACTTTCAGGCAATATAAAACCACCCACCAATAAAATTCATTTTATCAATAGATGGTAGATAATATGGTGGAGACGATGGGATTCGAACCCACGACCCCCTCGTTGCGAACGAGGTGCTCTCCCAGCTGAGCCACGCCCCCACACCAAAATATTATAGCACAAAAATTTGCCGTTCAATACAAAATCTGAATACTGGTTGATCCGGATTAACCGTTAAACGATACTCAAAATTCTTCTAGTTTAATTGACAATTGGGTAACATGTTGCATATACTGTAAACGTAACATGTTACCTTGAATTTATTTGCGAGGGTCG
>JAAYCK010000080.1 GCA_012729835.1 Syntrophomonadaceae bacterium | reverse complement strand
TTTTGCAACCATTCTGAATTGAGCTGCAAGAGCGGTAAAACCTTCTTCCTCTGCATCCTTTGCAAAACCATCGTACATATCAGTCCACTCATAGTGTTCACCTTCAGCAGCATGGAGCAGGTTGGCCGCTGTGTCTGACAGTCCACCAAGTGCCTTGAACCAAAGCTTTGCATGTTCTTTTTCATTGTTTGCAGTTTCTTCAAAGATTGCTGCAATTTGCTGATACCCTTCCTTTTTTGCAACTGATGCAAAGTAAGTGTATTTATTCCTAGCCTGTGATTCACCAGCAAACGCTGCTGCGAGATTCTTTTCTGTTTTTGTACCTTTAAGATTCATATTGTCTTCTCCTTTTTTTTGTATTATTTGAAATAGCTCTTTTGAGCTTTTTAAATAGCTTTTTAACTGCTTCTCTTTGCAAATCTTCTGCCATAAGTCTATTGGATTTTGCAATTGCACTATTACTTGACTTAATTATTCAGCCGGCAATCCTGCGGCTTCATCATGCGTAAGCCCATCGATTGAGCATTTGAACTTACTCATTTGAGCCCTCCATTCCTTTGCATCCATTACAAATATATCTTAAGTTTAATTCATAGCTAATGATTTCTATTCCCGTTTGAACTTGCAAATAGTCTTTCAGATCAGAAACGTTTATGTCCGATAATACTCCACAATTCTGACAAATTAGATGTTCATGAGGGCCTGTAAATTTATCGAAGCGATCAGGTGCATTTGGAATGGAAATTCGCCTGATTTCTTCAGCCTGTGTCATAAGCCCCAGGTTACGATAAACAGTTCCGATTGCAATGGAAGGCTGTGTTTGCTTGGCTTTAATATAGATTTCTTCAGCTGTCATATGTCCGTTCGAGGACTTAATTATATCTAAAATCAGTTTTCTTTGTTTAGTCAAATCAAGTGCCCTCCAGAATTAAGAATAGGAATCATTCTTAAGTATTATATAATATCGTCTTATGGATTGTCAATACGTAATTACCAAAAAAACAGCAGTGATAAACATTTTTTCAATCCTATGTGTGGATTTTTCTTATTGTATATACATACAAAATCGAAATAGTCACTCTATAAGGGTTTTGGGCTTCCAGGCATTTGGAGCTTTGCACCCATTACATTTATTTTTCTTTCTAAATTAAGACATTGTTGATAGTTTATGCTCCCTTTAATCAGCACTTCCGGTAAATTTAATCACAGTTTCTTATTTTGTTCTATTTTGATGTCCTTCTAGTTTCTATTAATCTCTTAATATCATTTATGACCTCTTTATTTTTTACCTCTATCATAAGCCACCTCCCCATAGCTGAAAAAGCCGTCTTTCGATAGAGTTCTTTAACATAGTCCGTAAATGTATCCGTCTTCAAAGCTAATTCAACTTCATCCTCTTGCTTTGCTCCAACCACAACCAGAGCAATAAAGTAATCCGCCATCGGATATAGCGTACACAGTGACTTGCTGCTTTTCCTGTACTTAACATTCCATCCTGGCTGGGCTGGGCATTTACTGTATTCCAATTGAGGTTTTACCTTGTATGTTTCTTCAATATATGATACCAGTTCATCCCAAAAGGGTTTTGCTTCTCCAATATACGACCTTATCTCTTCAAATGAAGGACTATCGTCCGCACTAAACAATTCATTCCATTTCATAAGTGACCTCCAAATTTACTTATTATAGTCTTAATCCTTATTACAAATCTCGCATAATTCTGTTTGTACGTCCATAGCTATAGTAATTGCCCGAAAATAAGGGGCTTACCTATTTTCTGGTAGAACTGTGATTCCGATTAACAAAGTCGAAATTGCCCCTGTACTAATAACATATAATAGCCTAAAGCACAATATATTACTGTTCTGCATTATTATCATTGGTTTTCCATATGGTCAAGCATACTTGATAAACCAAAGCCGCTTTCTATAAGCTTGGTAAGTCTGGATAAGGCCCTGACTGCAGGGGCGCCATCAATAACATCATGATCCACTGATACAGTCATATAAAGGTAATCTCTTACCACTATCTTATCATCGATTACTCCTGGCTTTTTAATAATTGAACCAATCCCAAAGGAAAGCGGGTGAACACTTGTAGGGATAATCCAGCCGTTAATTTTTCCCACCATGCCTACAGAGGTTATAATAACTGTTCCCATATTCTGCTTTGTAAAAAATGGGCTTCCAATTATTTTTCTCCATACAATTTTTCTGACAAAGTCAGGCATAAAATAATAAAGCTTCATCATATATCCATTCTTCTTCTCACCTAAAACATAATTGCCTTCACCCTTAATTGACTGACTTTGCCCGGCTTTTATTTCCTCAAAAATCTCAGATATACTTTTTTCATTTGTTTTTCGGATTACATAGGGCAATGGGACCTTTTCACCTTGAATTTCTCTTTCTATCATGATAGATATATCAACATCGTCAAATAAGACTTTTTTTCGCTTTCCTTTTCTAATACTGTGAATATCTTTATACTCTTCAACAGTTTTGCTGATACATTTGATTATCCAAGAGTTGAAGGATATATTCGGGTTTTGCTTCTTCTTTTCACGAATCATTTTACGTGCTTCAGTTACATCCAGTTCTATTAAAGCCTTTATATGATGTTTCATTTTACTGGCAGCACCAATATCAATAGTAGCCAGCCTGCTTGCAGGAAAATTCTCAATATGGTATTGACCTAAATGATTCATGCGCATTCCTCCAACATACCTATGCTTGATTTCGTCTCTTTTCCACAGCACTATTCTAACTTATTTTTACTGTTTTGTCTGTCTTATTTTCTGTTGTTACTATTACTTGTCCTGATGTTTTTCCCACAAATAAATAATGCTTGATAATTTCCTTGATAGTTTCTTCATCTCGTTTTCGCTATCTGCCAGTTGTTTTATTACAGGACTTCTATTGGTGTTGTATGGATTATGAGATAATAAGTATATTAAGGGATTATGCGGTGGCTTGAAATATAAACCAGCTGTCCTTGACTAGAAACTGGAATACCCCGCCATGCTTTTCCACAATATAAGCCATGCTTTTTGTACCAAAGCCATGCCCCTGCTCTTTTGAAACAGGCATACCCTGATAGAAAATCGGTTCTGCCTGATAGCGATTGCGAATGTCAATGCACAGCTTGTTATTCTTTGAAAATACACGCAGATGTATGATTCGTTTATTGCTGTCTGTTATTTGTTTTGAGGCTTGCAGGGCGTTTTCCAATGCGTTTGACAAGAGGGAACAAAGCTCTGTGTCGCTGAAGGGATGCAAGTCAGGCAGCTTTGCATCTATGGTCAGCAGGATTTCCGATTGTTTTGCTTTGGCGGCGAAAGCGGACAAGATCAGATTGACGGTTTCGTTTTCGCAAAAGCGTATAGGTGTGATGGCATCTATGTCAGACTGGGCAGTCTTCAGATATTCTTTGATCTCTTCTATATGCTCCTTGGATGCCATCGCCTGCAGGAGAGCAAAATGATGGCGCATATCATGCCGATAGGACGCTGCATTCTGCTGAATTTGCCGTAACGATGCAAACTCTGTTTGTGCCTGCTTAAACTGTGTATCCAGCATATCCCTCTCTCTTTGAATGCTTGCCTGTTTCTGTGTTTCGGCATAGTACAGGAGGACAAATATAAAATAGAATGTCGATGTTATGAAGGGCATGAACTGCACAGACAGGCGTGTTCCACGATACATAAAGTCGGTGTAAACAGTGCCGGCATAGTCAAACAGATAGTAAAAAGCAGGCATGGCGCCAAAAAGCAGGCAGGAGCCAACAGAGCGTTCTATCAGATGCCGAACAGATTTCACAGCATACCGTTGCAGGAAATAGTATATCAGAAACGCTGACGCAATATAACCTATATGGTCCATGGAAGCGCTGTCGAAAACTTCGCCTAGAACAGTACCAATCCAGCGGGGGGGCTGACAGCACAGAAAGGATGCAAATACACTGGTCAGTGAAATCAGCCAGGATCGCTTTAAATATACGACTATAAAAACAGCAATCGGTAAATGAGAAAGCATCGGGTATAATTTAACCGTCACAGCCATACCCCATGTTTGCAAGCAGCTGATCTGGAATATAAACAAAACCACCGTTAAGCATCCGATGGCTATATAGTTTTTCCGTGTACGTGCCATTCCGGCGAAACTAACCGCTATCGCCGCACCGAACAACAATGCAGTAAAATAACGAGAGAATGCAATGGTAGTCTCTATCATTTGATTATTCGCCCTCCATTTGATAATTCAGATAATGCTGCTTAATCTCCTTCGCTTTCCCTTGAGCAATAGGAACAGAAGTAAGGGTCTGTAAGGTCACTTGATGATTTTCTATTGTATCTATATACTGCATATTCACAAGATAGGAGCGGTGGGTTTTAAGAAAACACCCATATTTTTGGAGGTTATTGCAAACGGCAGAAAAGGACTCTGTGCATTCGATAACCTTTCCGGACATTAAGTGATACAACACATTTCTTCCAATAACCTCTGCAAAAACTATATTTGAAATCAGAATTTTTTGAATGCCATCATTGCTCTTTACGATAATAGCATCCTCGCCTTTTTTTACTTTTACCTGCTCAAGCAAGTCGTCAAAAGTAAAGAATAATTTCTCTTTAGTGATTGGCTTTAGTACATAGTTGATGGCTTTCACGGAATAGCTTTCCAAGGCAAATTCAGGCGATGAGGTAAAAAATAAAATCGGTGCAGTTTTGTCAAAACCACGGATTTCATTTGCCACATCGATGCCCGTAAAACCCGGCATCATAATATCCAGGCAATATATATCAAACTGCTTTCCTTTTTCTAAAGCTGAAATCAGCTCAAATCCGTTTGAAAAAACTGTGTATTCACAATTTAAATTCTTTGAGGACCTGTATTGGTTTAAGAGTTGCACCATATTGGATAGCTCGTCTATATTATCATCACACAGCACAATCTGCAGCATAAGCAATCCTCCATTTTCTTATCTTCATTTTAACACAGAAACTGGATATCCTATACTAATTCATGTCGAAAAAACTATGATTCATGCATAAGTCGATTTTTTTTAAGATATAATTGATACACTTAACTCATCAAGAATTTTTCTTTATACAAATAAACATATAGTATTTTGGCAATAAGTCAAGGTGATTTTTGAAAAAATCAGAAATAATTTTACATACTGAGCTTTGAGAGCAGAGCTAACCGTCATTTTGAAAAGTATAGCAATAATTTACAAATATAACAGACAGGTAAATAAGCTATTTTATTACTAAATCTTCCTTTCGGTACTGGTGGTTTAGATGGTCTTTCTTTGTACAGCAAAGAAAGACTTGGGGAGTCTCCCGAATCTATGCCTTTCAACTATAGAAGGACATCAATCCAGTCATTTTTAGTCAAATTCCTTAAGCAACGAATCATAACAAGTATACATATGCTGATAGTAATTATTGTAGATGGCAAAACCTTTGAAACGCTACACAACTATATGGTTTTTATTTGGAAAGAGCTAATATTTTAAGCTTAAAATGCCTTTATTCTGCTTAATAAATTAGTGTTTTTAATATCTTTTTAAACCATAAAGTATCAAAGTGGAAATGAACTCCTACTTAGAGACTTTATTAAAAGCCTCAACAATTTTATGAGATTGTTATACGAGGAGGATTAATTATGCTGCCAACTATCATCGCTATTGTCGCAATTCTTGCCTTGATCATACTATGGATAACTTCTATACAGCGAAAGCTGGTGGTTCTTGACGAGAATATCAGCAATGCCATGATTCAAATCGGAGTACAGCTGTCAAGCCGTTTTGATGCACTGATATCTCTGCTGGATTTCACAAAAGGCTATGCAGAACATGAAAGTGACTCTCTGACTGAGGCAATCAAATCAAAAAGATGCTTGATTACGGTTAAATCCACACCGGAGGATGTGCTGTGTCAGGAAGGAATTATTTCCGAAGCCCTGAACAGAATCGCTATGGTCACCGAGCAATACCCTGAATTGAAGGAGCACCAAATCTATACCAAAGCAATGGGTGCGGTGCAAACCTTTGAAAACATGATGCGCACAAGCCGCCTGATCTACAACGACAGCGTAACCAAGCTGAACCGAGAGATAAGAATGTTCCCGGTGTCCATGATTGCATGGGTCTTAGGCTTTCGGAAAAGAGACTATCTGGAGTAACATGCGGCCAAGGTAAATATGACAAGCATGAAATGAAGAAAGCAATCAGTGTCTTCCTTCTATGCTTTATTTTTCTATTTGCTTCCACTCTACCTGATTTTACAGTGAATTAACTTAATTCTATAAACATCCAAACTTTACTTTACAAGGATAACTCCATGTACATTACATATAGGCAGTCAAAGTGCTGTGTATTACCGTATTGCTTAAGACATCCGCAAGAAAACAGACGGAACTATGCAATGCGTCACAAAAAATAAATACTAGAAAGGAAGTTTGAAATGAAAAAACGATTGGTATCTATTTTCCTTCTGGTGACCATGTTGTTTGCTTTTCTTCCTGCTGAGGCAATGGCGCTTATGGCAGATAATGCAAATGCGATTCAGGAGAAAATCAAGCCCGAAAATCCCTTTGTAGACGTTCAGAAGGGCAGTTGGTATTATGATGCAGTTCAATATTCGCACCTCAATGGATTCTTCAGTGGCACCAGTACAAATACCTTTGACCCCGATGGGACGATGAACCGCGGCATGTTTGTTACCGTGCTTGGCCGCATGGCCGGCGTGGATCAGACTGCATACAAGGGGCAGTCCGCCTTCAGTGATGTGGCGGAAGATGCCTACTACGCTCCTTTTGTAGCGTGGGCGTCGAAGCACGGTATCACCGCCGGCGTTGGAAATGGCAAATTTGACCCGAACGGCCTCATTACCCGGGAGCAGATGGCCGTGTTCTTTGTACGTTACTTCGAAGCCTTTAATGTGAACTTTGATACCGAAGCTAATATCACAACCGTTCCGGAAGATTTAGACACCATATCGCCATGGGCGCGGGAGATGGTTTTAAAACTATGGAAAAGCGACCTGCTGTCCGGTGACGGCACAAGTTTTAATCCTGCAGGTAATGCAAGCCGTGCACAGGCAGCCTCACTTTGTATGCGTACCGATAAAGCAGTAGAGACCTGGTTCAGTGAGCCCGGCATACCGTTTAACAGAGTCAGTGTTAATCCGGATGCCGAGCAGGAGCCTAAGGCAACGGATTCTCCCACCGGAGACGAAAGCAACACAGAGGATTCTGGCAGCGCTAATAAAACGGGTGGTTCTAGCGGCGGAAGCAAAACCATCTATTATAAAGTAACCTTTGTGAGTGACTCTGCAATGGAGGAGAGGGTGTATCCAAAGGATACCCTGTTAAGCACCCTGCCAGTTCCCGCCCAACCCGCCGGAAAGGTGTTTTTGGGCTGGTATTATGATGATACTTATTCTACGTCTGTGAACGGCAAGGACAAGCTGACCAGAAACACAACACTGTATGCAAAGTTCGTTGATGCCACTAAATTGGAAGAGGGTGGTGCACCTACCTTCGTCAGTGCCTTAGAGCAAATGCCAAACTTCTCTATCGCTGTGAAGAAGGCTGACAGTGCGCCAATTCTCGGAACCGATTTCAAATTCCGCAACATCACTGCCCCTGATAAAACCCCTGAAGTGGTTGAAGCAGAGGATATGGCCAATACCGAGACCGTAGAGGTCAAAGGTGTCGACGGAGTCTGGACCATCTCCTCGGCAAGCGAAGGCTTCACCCCGGGCCATACCTATCAAATCGAGTTAATTAGTGATGCTGTGACCTATGATGACAACACGGCTGCTATTGTAGATTTTATTGCTGCCCATGGTCAAGAGAATGTGGCTGGGATACGTTTCTTTAACTTCAGCATAGAAAAGGACGGCACACTGAATCTAAAGCTGAACGATGGCATCAAGTATATTGATGCAAAAGTTCTTAATCCGGCGGACCGCGCGAGCCTGTTGGAATATGCCGGTCTGTATGTGGCCAGCACAGATAGTCAGGGAGTTACCACCTACACCGCAAATAACGGAAGCGGCAGCTTTACATACACCGGCAGCGACATACAGGCGGGAGACATTGTTTCCGTTTACACCGGCACCAAGCCCACAGAGCGTAAGCCGGAAAAAGTCACCACAAACAAAACTGAAAACGATGATGTCTCCTATGTGAAGATTACCCGAATTGAAAACAGCACCTATTACTATGTGGCCGCAGAAGCAGAGGATGTGCTCTTCACACCCGATGTGCTGCCCATTGACGTGGATATAAATGACGGAACCACTGACTGGAAGCTAGGCGGAACATGGGTGGCCATCGACAACAGCAAGCTGGACTTCTCAGCCCTCCAATATGAAAGCATGGGACTGAGCGCCGAAACCACCGTGGATGTGGGCGACTTTTTAGCGTTTTATGAAGGCGACTTTGGAGCTGCTAACGCGCAGGATATAGCCTACGGTGAAATTACGGCTATCACCGTTAACGAAAACGGCACCACCACCATCACCTATATAGAGGTAAGCAAAAATAAGGTTATGTCTGCCATGGACCTGTACGACGAAACGCAGCTTACCGAAGACGAGCTCCAGGAAATCGTCAATGAGAATAAGGATGAAATACATAGGATCATTGAAGCCCAGTTAATGGAGAGCGACTTCTTTGATGACGCCGGTGAATACCTGGCCGAGCTGGCACTTCAGACCGACGAGGTCAAGGAGGTCTTCGGCGATGGACTGACCATGTCCGACTGCACTATAACCTATGCAGACGGCATACCTCTTGGCGCACATGATCTGGCGCTGATGGGCAACATCATTGACAATGATCAGGACGGCAAGAAACCGAAGGTTTCCATCAGTATTTCACCCAGATTGTCCCACTTTGATCAGAACCTTGCCGGGACTGGGTTACGCGCGGAAGTTGCGGTAAGCTATAAATTCAAGATTCAGAAAAAAGGCAACAATAACATCATGGAGGTCGAGCTGACTGCCTTCTTTGAGCAGGAGTTCACTATTGGCTTCAACGTCAGCGGCGGCGCCATTTGGAAGTGGAAATGGATTTTCCCTTATATTTCAGACTACCGTATGACCGGCAACCTTGATCTGGGTACGTACACCGGCTTAGGCATCACAGCCACCGCCAAGCTCACCCAGGCCAAGGACAACTGGGGAATGCCGTGGCCGGACAACGCCAGGCAGGCCGAGGCCACCAAGAAAATTTTCAGTCTGAGTCAATCCATCAAGGAATTAATGAAAGAAGTAGACAAGTACCTTCCCGAAGAAGAGGCTACCGGCAGCGGCGGCCTGGCAGAAAAGTACTCAAAGTTTATGGAAGATGCCAACGAGGAATGGGTGGATCTGATCTCGGCCAATCTATTAAACCTGCACAGTGCAGTGGACCCTCTCCACATCCTTGCCTATGGACTTCAGGTGGATTTCGTGGTTTCTGCCAATCTGAATGTGGCCATCGGCATGACCTTCCAATACGAGAACTTCAAGCGTCATACCTTTACGCTGCTCGTAAGTAGTAAGAAGGGGGAAAGTAATACCATCGACTTGTCCACCAACGGCTACCAGTTTGACTTCTATGTCATGGGTACCATTGGTATACGGGCCGGTATTCGAACCAAGGTCACGGTGGGCCTCTTCAGCACAAAGCTGGCCGGCATCGGATTGCAGTTCGAAGCAGGGTTCTACGCCCGAATGTGGGGCTATTTCTATTACCATCTGGAAAACTATAAGATAAAAGGAGAATGGCAAAAGTCAAGCGGCTATTCTGGTGCGCTTCTTATTGAAATTGGCGCGTATCTGGATGTGAAGTTCATCGCCGAGGCACTAAACGGCAAATACTCCTACGCGCCGTCCATCTATGTAAAAGAGTGGCCCTTATGGTCGGCGGGACAGCGGGAAAACGTCTATGACTTCGCCTATGAGGACGACCCGACCTACTCCATTTTGAACGTTAACACCTACACGCTTCCAAAAACTATCTTTGATATGTATTGGATGGATCTCAAGAGCGGCGAGTTGGATGAGGGCTTCGGAAACAAGATCAAAAACTTCGACAGCAACACTGCACCGAACGGAGATGACGAAGCTCGCTTTGTCGTAGAGATGTCCAATCCAAACTTCACCTATAACCCCGTCAACAATCAGATTACAGTAAACACAACTTCGGGCGAGCTGACACAGAGCTGCGAAATGGAGATCACATGGAAGGATGCGCCCATGTCCGTCTCCGAAGTACTCAGCCGAACCATCACACTTAACTGGAGTAACGAGGCAAATGCCGCTACCATTGTCTTTGAATCAAATGGCGGTTCCGCCGTGCAGATGCTGCGTTTACTTGCAGGGACAGCTATCAGCGACAAGATGCCTGCTCCTCCTGCCAGACTTGGTTATACCTTCGCCGGCTGGTATACCGATAGTACTTTAAATAATTCCTTCACAGCTACCACCATGCCCAAGGGCAATACCACACTGTATGCTAAGTGGACGCCAAACACTGTGAGCTACACTGTTGAGCATTATCAAAGAGCTCTTGATGGCCAGTATATTCTCGTAAACACCGACACAACCCCGACGGGTAAAGTCGACACCCAGACTGCCGCTGTCGCCAAGTCCTATACTGGCTTCATGGCACAGAGCGTCAAGCAGCAGCTCATCGCCCCCGACGGCACCACCCGTGTTGCGATATACTATGACCGTAATTCCTATGATTTGAAATTCGTGTATGCTAACGGCAATAATGATATTACAGTAAAAGTACCATATGGCTCTGACATAGTAAAACCCTCTCCCCCTATCAAGCAGGGCTACACCTTCGCTGGCTGGAATTCTGATATCCCTGTCACCATGCCCGCAAATGCACTGACCTTCACCGCTCAGTGGACGGCAAATACGGATACGCTGTATACAGTGGAGCACAAGAAACAAAATCTGGACGGAAGCTATACTCTGGAACAGACTGAAGAAATGTCTGGTATCACAGGGCAGAGCACTAATGCCGCAGCCAAGACCTATATCGGCTTTACAGCGCAGACCGTCGAGCAACAGACCATCACGTCCGATGGTAATACCGTGGTGGAGATCCTGTATGACCGTAACAGCCACGACCTGTCGTGGAACGTCAATGGCGGAAACTCCTTGACCGGTTCATTTACCAGTGGTAACGTAAAGTACGGTACATCTATTGTGAAGCCTTCCACGCCTACCCGCGCAGGGTATACCTTCACGGGCTGGTATAAGGATGCAGAACTGACCACGGCATTAGAGGACAATTCTACCATGCCCGATAAAGCACTGACTCTTACCGCTAAGTGGACGTTAAATGCAGAAGCGACTTATAATGTGAAGCACTTCAAACAAAACCTGGACGGAACCCATACACTGGAATTGACTGAAGAAATGTCTGGTATTTCAGGCCTGGACACCAATGCCATGGCTAAGACCTACGAAGGCTTCACAGCGCAGGATTTCTTCCAGCAGGTCATCAATGAAGACAGTACTACCGTGGTGGAGATCTATTACGAGCGCAACAGCCATCTCCTGTCTTGGAATGTCAACGGAGGAAATCCTTTGTCAGGGACATATACCACAGGTAATGTAAAGTACGGTACGCCTATTGTGAAGCCTTCCACACCTACCAGCACAAGGTATACCTTCATAGGCTGGTATAAGGATGCAGAACTGACCGTGGCATTGGAGGACAATTCTACCATGCCCGATAAAGCACTGATTCTCACCGCCAAGTGGACGTTAAATGCAGAAACAACTTATAATGTAAAGCACTTCAAACAAAATCTGGACGGAACACATACACTGGAACTTACTGAAGAAATGTCTGGTATTGCGGGTCAGGACACCAATGCCATGGCTAAGACCTA